>JAGAMO010000026.1 GCA_017624675.1 Clostridia bacterium
AAAGAATAAAGAAAAAATAATAAATAATAAAAAATGTGTGCCTACGGCACAATATATAAATCCGTCGGCAAAGCCGACACCGATTTTATTCTTTATTCTTTCTTATTTATTATTTAATCGCGCAGCGATAAACTATAATTTTAATATACAAATACCCCGTGGCAGAGAATCTACCACGGGGTAAATTATTATATATCAAAAAGCTCGGTTGAAAGGTAACGGGATGCGCCGTCGGGCAAAATTACAACAATATTTTTACCCTTCATTTCTTCCCTTTTTGCAACCATAACTGCAGCGCAATAAGCCGCACCCGAGGAAATACCAACCGAAAGTCCCTCATTTACCGAAAGCTGCTGTGCATAGCTTATAGCATCATTATCGGCAACGGTAATTACCTCATCGCAAACCGAAGCGTCATAATTTTCGGGGATAAAGCCTGCCCCTATGCCCTGAATTTTATGAGCACCGCTTTTGCCTGTTGTTATAAATGGTGATGAAAGCGGCTCAACACCGATTATTTTAATATCTTTATTTTTTTCTTTAAGATAGCGGCCAATGCCCGTAATAGTACCGCCCGAGCCAATACCGCACACCACTGCATCTACCCTACCCTCTAAATCATTATAAATTTCGGGCGCGGTGGTTTTATAATGTGCTTCGGGGTTTGCAGGGTTATAAAACTGACCCGCAATAATGCTGTTTTCTATTTCACTGTTTAGCTCCTCAGCCTTTTCAATTGAACCGTTCATACCCTTACTGCCTTCGGTTAAGACAACCTCTGCCCCGTAGGAAGCAATAAGCTTACGGCGTTCGACCGACATAGTTTCAGGCATAACCAAAATTGCATTATAGCCCTTTGCAGCACAAATTGCCGCAATGCCGATGCCCGTATTTCCCGAGGTTGGCTCTATAACCGTGCCACCCGCCTTTAAGCTACCATTTTTCTCGGCAGTTTCAATCATATTAAGTGCTACCCTGTCCTTAACACTGCCTGCAGGGTTAAAATATTCAAGCTTTGCGAAAACATTACCGCCAAAGCCGTGTTTGTTTTTTGAATTATTTAAGGCCATAAGCGGCGTATTACCCACTATCTGACTTAAAGAATTATATAATGCCATAAAAAACACCTCGTTTATATTTTACCCCAAACTGCTTATACTTTGCAACAGTTACTTGAAAAAATTTCAATTTTTGGTATAATATATGCGGTGATAAAATGTTTGACGAATTAACAAGTGTTGATATTAAAAAAATGCAGGATGAGCTTGAATATAGAATAACCGTGCTTCGCCCCAAAATTTTGGAGGAGGTTGTTTTTACCCGAAGCTTTGGCGATTTATCCGAAAATGCCGAATACCACGCCGCTAAGCGTGAAAAGGGCAAAAACGAAAGCCGTATACGCTATCTTCGCAATATGATTAAAACCGCTGTGGTAATCGACACCGACAGCAAGGAAGATGAAATAGGCCTTTTTGACACGGTAACCTATTACGTTGAAGAGGACGACTGCGAAGAACAGGTGCGAATTGTAACAACCCTTCGCCAAAATTCAATGGCGGTTATTATCAGTATGGAATCCCCTTTAGGCGCGGCAATTATGGGAAAAAAGGTAAACGACCGTATATATATTAAGGTAAACGATAATTACGGTTACTATATAGTAATAAGAAAAATTGAAAAAGGCGAAGATGATGAAAGCCTTGAAATACGAAAATTTTAAAAAATAACTGCGTTAGAAGATAATAAACTTCTAACGCAGTTATTTTTATTTCAAATTTTAGTTTATCGGGATAATGAAGCACAAACCACATTAAGAATTCGTAGGGGCAGGCGGTCTCACGCTGCGGCGTTTGGTCCCGCCACGGCTCTGACAGTCCACTGGACTGTCATTCACTTCCGTGTCGCACGCTTTGCTACCTCGACTGCCCGTTAAAACTCGACTTTATTTGCGGACAGTCCGGGAGGCCTGTCCCTACAAAATATCAATATAGTCTGTGCGTTAAACCCCAATTTGTAATTACTCTATGTTTAAGACAAAGACTCATAATGCTTATATAATCATCATGATTAATAAAGAGTCTTATATAAAGAAAAAGAGTCATAACGATTCTATTAAGAATCATCATGACTCAAGAAGATTGCATATACATTGAAAATTTCACATTTCTATGATATAATAATAAAAAATGTTTGGAGTTGGTTGTATGGAAAATAAAACATATTTTCTGCCAATTAAAACCCCTGACGGAATTATTAAATTAAAAATCAATCACACTGTGATTAATAAAGATGATGAAAATATGAGCGTCATCATTTCAACAACTATCCAAGGTACACCCGTTTCTTATCAAACCGAAACAACCGAAGAAGCTCTAATTTTGCTCGCAAAGAATCTGCCTGAAAAGTGGCACATAAAGTCCTGCATCTCTTGTCGATTTGGCCATTTCTGTCCTGTAGGCAATTATGATAATGAACTGTTTTGCGTAACAGACTTTGCACCGAAAGAACCCCGTGATTTATGGCATGTTACAGAGAATGAGATAGAACGAAAAAACAGAAGTCGCACACTATTTGATTGTTGCGACCACTACAAAGAACAAGCCGAAGATTATTTTACATATAGTGACTACTATTATGAGGTGACGAAATGAAAATGCACGGTGTAAAGCGCGAATGGTCTCACCCGATTTTTTGTATGAAAAAGCATTATTGCCCCCATTGTAACGAAATGTTAGAAAAGACAAAAACGGAAACCATTGTTAATTCAAAATCGGAAGAAGCCAAAAATTACGATTTCTCTCAACCTGGCGGAGATGGTTATATGATGGGAAATATAAAATTCGTAAGGACTGCTTTTCGGTGCAACAAGTGTGATAAAATTTACTCTATAGAAGAACTTTTGGAAATTGAAAGAATGTCTTAAAGGGGTGATTGCATGAGAACAATCAAATGGTTAAAAACATCTATAGTATTACAAAGTATATTTGCTTTCTTTTGTATCGCATCATCATTGTGTTTTGCAATCAATAGATATTTTGATTTAAGATTTTTCTTTACATTAGGCAATATTTTGAATTATGGTTGGATTATAAACCCAATTGGTTTAATATCCGTTGTTGTCGGATTGGTGCTTTTCTTTTCTGAAAAAAGCAATAATGAACACCGTAAAATCATAGGCAAGAAATGGATTTGGTTTATAGTGTTTCTTGTGATTGATATTTTACTGTATTTGACCGCAGGTGTATTGACTGTTGCATTCACAGGCGGTGTTTAAAAACTTGCACCAAGTTTGCACCAAAGCAGATTTTAGAGCAAAAGTAAAACCCCGAAAACCGTGATGGTTTCGGGGTTTTTGAATACTCTGTAAGATAAGTGATTATCTCTTTGAGAACTGAGGTTGCTCCCCATAAGATGGGGAGACGTCACGCAGTGACAGAGGGGACGGGCGCCGTAAGCGCCACGACGAGCGGCGAGGAGTGCAAAAAAACAAGCCCTGTGTTTCCACAAGGCTTGAATAAAACGAAATAATGATTAACGTTTTGAGAACTGAGGTGCACGACGAGCGCCCTTGAGACCGTACTTCTTTCTTTCCTTCATACGAGGGTCACGAGTTAAGAAGCCTGCCTTCTTAAGCTGGCCACGGAGTTCACCGTCAAACTGTAAAAGTGCACGTGCAATACCGTGACGGATAGCACCGGCCTGACCGGTAACACCGCCGCCTGCAACACGGCAAACGATATCGAACTTGTCAGCAGTGCCGGTAAGAGCTAAAGGCTGACGAACGATAAGCTTTAAGGTTTCAAGGCCAAAATAATCATCAATATCTCTGTCGTTGATGATGATTTTACCTGTACCGTTGTAAACGCGAACACGGGCTACAGAACTCTTTCTTCTGCCTGTGCCGTAAAAATATGACTTTGCTTCAAACATTGTTAAGTTCCGCTCCCTTCTTAAAATTCGTAAACTTCGGGCTTCTGTGCAACCTGTGCATATTCAGTGCCGCTGTAAACGTGAAGTCTTGTAAGAGCCTTGCGACCGATAGTAGTATCGGGAACCATGCCCTTAACTGCAAGTTCCATAGCGAGTTCAGGACGGGTAGCCATTAAAGTAGCATACTTAACTTCCTTTAATCCGCCAATGTACCCTGTGTGACGACGATAGAATTTCTTTTGTAATTTGTTACCTGTTAAAACTGCCTTATCAGCATTGATAACAACAACGAAATCACCACAGTCTACGTGAGGGGTGAATTCGGGCTTTAACTTACCGCGAAGTAAG
>JAGAMO010000027.1 GCA_017624675.1 Clostridia bacterium
CTAATAATAAGAAAACAGTGGTTAAAATTATCCTTGGCGGCAAGGAAATTATATTTACCGGTAATATGACCGATGAAATTAGTAAAGAAATTATAGGTAGCGGTCAATCGCTTAAATGTAATATAGTTCAAATTGCGAACCACGGATATAACGATTGTGGTGTTTTGGAATTCTACGAAAATACCAATGCTAAAATTGGACTTTGGAATACAAGCGAATACGCTTACCGCTTCTTTAATAGAACCGAGGGTTATGAAAAAAGCGAGGTAAGCACTAAGGTTTATAATCTGGAAAGTTTTGAAAAACATTATTTTTGCGATAGAATTTTACCTCAAATTATTTCGCTGGGTTAAAAAATTTTTATATAGGGTATAGAATATGAGAATTTATGAAAATATAAACAAAACAAGTGAAAAACGCCTGAAGACCAGAGCGTTTTATATTCCTAAGGGTATTTCGGAATATACACTTTTAAACGGAATTTGGGATTTTGCTTTTTTTGAAGAAAATTACAATTTGCCGGAAAAGGTAGAAAAGTGGGATAAAATAAAGGTGCCTTCTTGCTGGCAGCTCGAGGGATATGAAAATCCTAATTACTGTAATATTAACTATCCTTTTCCGATTGACCCACCCTATGTTCCCGATAAAAACCCCTGCGGTGTATACCAACGCTCATTTAATATAGAAAAGCTTTGGGGTAAGGTGTATTTTGTTTTTGAAGGTGTGGCTTCCTGCGCTTTCTTATACATAAACGACCGTTATGTAGGTTTTACTCAGGGGAACCATTTCTCAGCCGAATTTGATATAACTGATTATGTTAAAGAAGGCGAAAATACCGTAACCGTAAAGGTGCTTAAGTGGTGTGTTGGCAGTTATCTTGAGGACCAGGACCATTTCCGTTATAACGGTATTTTCAGGGATGTTTATCTTTTACAGCGCCCCTTTAATCATATTTCTGATATTGAAATTATCCCTAATAGCGAAACGATAAACATTAAAATTGACGGTACTGCAAATGCTACAATCCTTGATGGTGACAATGTTATATATAACGGCTTAATTTCTGAAAAATTGGCGTTCGCCCCACAAAACCCTATTTTGTGGAATGCTGAAAAGCCACATTTATATACCGTGCTGTTAAGCCGCTGCGGTGAAGAAATAGTTTTAAAAACCGCTCTTAGAAAAATTGAAATTTCGCCCGAATATGAACTGCTTATCAATGGTGTACCGGTTAAGCTTCACGGTGTTAATCATCACGATACCAGTAAATATAACGGTTGGTGTCAGACCGAGAATGAGCTTCGCAAGGATTTGTGTCTGATGAAAAAGCTCAACATTAACTGTGTGAGAACAGCACACTATCCGCCTACACCTCAATTTATGGAGATGTGCGATGAGCTTGGCTTTTATGTGATTTGTGAAACCGATATTGAAACTCACGGCTTTGTACGACGTTATGCAGATGTTGTTTATAAGCTCGATGTTGAGACGGGCGAATGGCCTGCAAGCTTTCCGGATTGGAAGGCCGAGCATATTGAACGCATGGAAAGAATGGTTGAATATTACAAGAACTTTCCATCGGTTATTATGTGGTCAACAGGCAATGAAAGCGCTCATGGTATAAATCATCTTGAAATGATTAACTGGACAAAGGAAAGAGATAACAGTCGCCTTGTTCACTGCGAGGATGCTTCCCGTAAGGGCGAATTTAAAAATGCTGATGTTTTTTCATGGATGTATCCATCGTTAGAGGCAGTTGAGCAAAAGGCAAACAACCCCGAAATTAATATGCCAATCTTTCTTTGTGAATATGCACACGCAATGGGCAACGGCCCCGGAGATATTTATTATTATAACGAATTATTTGACCGTTACCCCAAGCTTATTGGTGGCTGTGTGTGGGAATGGGCTGACCACGTTGTTACTGTGGATGGGGTTGAAAAATACGGCGGTGATTTTGAAGGGGAACTAACCCACGATAAAAACTTCTGCTGTGATGGCGTTGTTTTCGCTGACCGTTCGTTTAAAGCGGGAAGCTATGAAATGAAGGCGGCATATCAGCCAATTAAAACCACTTTTGATAACGGTGTTTTAACTGTTTATAACAGGCTTGATTTTACAAACCTTAACGAATATACGTTAAAATATGATATCGAGGTTGACGGTAAAAAGGTGTCAACCAATGAAACCGTTTTGAATTTGGCACCACACAACAAAGCGGAAATTGCTATTAATACTGAAAAATACAGTTGTAGGTACGGCGCATTTCTAAATGTGTATTTAATAAAAAATCAAGAGGAGATTGCGGCAACACAGCACAAATTGGAATGTGAAATAACCACAGAAGCTGAAACAAATTTAGCCGCTTTAACCGAAAATAATGAATACATTTATGCCTGTGGTAAGAATTTTTCTTATCAGTTTTCTAAAAAAACGGGTAATTTTACAAGCATTAAAATTGCCGATGTTGAGCAAATTGCAAGCGGAATAGCAATTTCTGCGTTTAGAGCACCTACTGATAACGACTGTAATGTTAAGGCAAAATGGGCATTTATGGATATATGGCAGGGCGAAAACTTAGATAGAATGTTTTCTAAGGTTTATAACTGCTGTATAGAAAACGGTAAAATTGTTGTTTCGGGTGCGCTTGCGGGAGTATCACGAGCGCCATTTGCAAGGTACAGTTTAACGGTTTCTATTTTCGAAAACGGAAAAATTGATTTTAATCTTTTTGCTAAAATTCGTGACGGTGTTATCTGGCTGCCAAGATTTGGTTTTGATTTTACCTTGCCTCAAAATGCAAATAATTTCAGATATTTTGGTTACGGCCCTTATGAAAGCTATTGTGATTTGCATAACGGCTCTAAGGTTTCACTTTATGAAAGTAATACCGAAAAGGAATATGTGCCTTATGTAAGACCGCAGGAGCACGGCAACCATTACGGTACTAAAATGCTTAAAATCGGAAATATGGTAATAAAAGCTAATGACGGTTTCGAATTTAGTGTTTCGGATTACAGCACTAATGCTTTATATAAAGCTGAGCACACCGACGAGCTTCAAAAAGACGGCTTTGTTCATTTGAGGGTGGATTATAAGGTGTCGGGCATAGGCTCTAATTCCTGCGGACCATACCTCGATGAAAAATACCGCCTTAAAGAAAAAGAAATTAATTTTTCCTTTTCTATTAATACTAAATAATTAAAACGGTCAATATGTTAAAGGATTTTTATGGCATTTGTCTTTGTAAAAACTTAATTGTTGAGATTTTGTTGCCGTGGTAAACTATAGTTGTGATATTGCACACAATTTCTGCAACTAAGGGGGTAAAAATTAACCAAATTGTTAAAACTACCGGTCAAAATAAAAAAGGTATTTTTAACAATTAATGATTGTTTATCTTCATTATTTTTAAATAGAAGGGAAGATCGTTTATGAAAAAAATTATTTCATTGGTTTTGACCGTATGTATGTTATTTACTATGGTCTATGCGGCTTGTGTTACTGCATCGGCAGCAACTAACGCTAGTACAACTGTAGAAGATATCGCGGTTGATTTGTCGAAACTTTATCGTATTGGTACTGATATTACTGCTAATATGGAAAATCTTACCGACGGTGACGTTGAGATTACAGTTTCTAACTACAAACAGCAAATGTTCGGATCTGACGGTAAAATTCCATCCAGCGTTTTATGGATGGGTGGCGCAATTTTTGCTGTGAAGGATGATAGCGATAATTATATCATTTTACAGACCGGATATGAGTATGTAATTAACATTATGTATGATGTTACGGCTGTTGGCACAACCGATACATACTATCAGCCACAAATTGGTTTGGCTCGCAATAATCACTCGGGTAATGCTGACCAAAACAACGGCACTGTAATTTATACTGCTAAAAAGCACAGCGCAACCGGCAGTTACAGCATTACTTACAGAACCACACCTGGCGGCACACAACCCTTAAGACTTGCTTTTGGTGGTCACGGCACTTTTAATATTAAATCTATGTCCATTAAAAAGGTGACCAAAACTGCGTCTAGTGCTGTAAATATGGATTTAACCAATGTTGAACCTATTACGGTAACAAGTCCTTCATACTCAAATCTTACACCCGCAACCGAAGAAACACCCTTCAGCATAGATGTTAATGCTACGTATGCATATAACGGTACGTTGTTTGATGGTACAAATACTTGGTTAAACACTTGGACCGTTATGTATCTTAAAACATTGATTCCCCTTAAGTTAGATGCAGAAAATTGTCTTGTTGCAACACAAGCAAAGAATTACACTATTAAAGTAGAATATAAGGTTACCGCAACTTCTGCAACTGAAACTAAGGATTATCCCGAAATCGGTATTGTTTATAATAACGGAAGTAGCACTACGGCGGATAACGGCAGCAAGGTTATTGCCGCTCAGCGCATCAATCCTACTGACGTTGGTGTTAAAAAAACCCTTACTACAACTGTAAATGGTATAAGTAACAACAATCGTCCGCTCCGCCTTGCACTTACAGGTAAAGGCACATTTGAAATTTCTTCAATTACTATTACAGAAACTACAAATGCCATAGCCATCACTTTTGTTGATGACGGCGTGTCTACCTTCGATTGTATTGTTTCCGGTGAAGCACTTCCCACCCCAGAAAAAACCGGTTACAGCTTTGAAGGTTGGTATTCTAACTCAGACTTTACTGGTGCCAAAGTTGAGAAGGCTTCGGCTAATGATTCTACCCTTTATGCAAAGTGGATTGCTTTATGCACTCATGAAAACAAAAAGGATATAAATGTAGTTGGCGCAACCTACTTTACCGAAGGCTCAAAGGATATTGTTTGCGATGACTGTGAAGAACTGCTTGAACAGGGCGTTGTAATTCCTTGCGATACTGCAAATCCTGTAAAATTCGGTACTCCTGTTCTCAACCCCGAAACCAACGAATTAACAGTTAATTGGGAATATAGCGACGCACTTGCTACAGATATTGCAAAAGCTACCAATAAAGCCGTTAAGGTTATTTTAGTATTTGATGAAAAGGAATATGACATAATACTTAATACTGTTGGAAGCTTGGAAGAAACATTAACCCTTCAGGGTGTTAATGCCGAAAGATTTAATGCCGAGTTCAGCGTAAAGCTTGAATTTACAGTTGACAGTTATGACACAGCAACACTTAACGCAGCGGCTAAATCAGCAGCAGTTAAGGTAAGCGACACACTTGACAGCTCCAATGAAAAGGCTGAAGCTTATAACAAGCTTATTGAAGAAATCGGCAAAGTAGAGGTTGCAGTAGTTGCAGGCGAAGGCACAGGTAATGATGACTTTACTGCAGGCGCTTCAAAGGTAGATATTGCTAACGGCAAGGCTGAAATCAAGTTTGTTGCAACCAAGGCTTTAATTGATGAGCTTAAGGGTAAAGCAGATTATAACACAAGCAGAACCACAAAGTTGGTTTTAACTATTGGCGGAAAAGATTATGATGTTGAAGTTGCAAAGCTTATGAGCAGTATTACCGTAAACATTTCAGGTCTTTCGTTTGAACAAATGTATGGTGATATTTCGGTTAAATTAGTTGTTGACTATGCAGGTGTAATTGAAACTGTAACAACCGAAACCGTAACCTTTAGCTTTACTGAAGGTGTTAACGCTTCCGAGCTTGAGGCTGCAAAAGCACTTGAAGCACTTTTAGGCTAATAAAGGAGGAACCGAATAATGAAATTTGAATTTCCTGAAATTAAAAAGGTTACCTTCGAGACTGAAAATGTTGCACTTATTGATGCCGATGTAACAACAAGCGGCGTTGATATGTAAATAAAATTAACCCACGGATGAGAAATTGTCCGTGGGTTTTCTTGTTGTCTTGTATAATAAAAGCCATCCGCGTATCACAACATAGCGGATGGCTTTTCGTTATATAACGAAAACCACACGCTAAGCGTGTGGTTCCAAAAAGGCTTCTGCCGATGGGCAATCCCGCCGCAGCGGTGGGCTCCACTTGTCAGGGGAGCTGTCAACGAAGTTGACTGAGGGGTAGTTTGAGATCTTCCTTTTCTCTCCCTCCGTCTTTTTGCCTTATGGCAAAAATCCACCTCCCTCATCAGATGGAGGCTGATTGCCGTATATACGGCAGTGGGGCATTTTTTGCAAAAGGCAGATTATTCAGTGGACTTTCAGTCCGGCCAGTAACAGCGGCTTATAGCCGCAGAGCAAACTACCGGCTTAGCCGGTAGTCATGATTTTAATCTATAATTTCAATAACGGTATTGTCGGTTATTTCATCATTAGATAATACGATATATCTGGTATTGGCTAATGTATGACAAGAAGGCGTTAAATATTTGCCGTTAAGCTTAAACAATCTTTCACCGGAATCGGTGTTTTTATAAACAACCTTAACCTTATTGCCTTTGATTTTAAGCTCAATTTCAGCTTCACTGGATGGGAAGTAGTTGGGGAACTCAATTTTTACTCCGTCAAGATTAGGCTTAATACCAAAGCCGTAACCAACCAATTCTTTAATTAAGGTGGTGCCGCTTCCTGTATACCAATCACCCATAGATTCGCCGTCTATAGTGTAATCAGGATTATAGCAGTAAGAATTAGGCATTACAAATGGAGTTTTAGAGCAGTTGTCGTGTGTTATAACAATGGACTTTTCCAGTTGTTCCCACGCCATTTCGCTTTCGCCTAATTCAAATAGTGCCATTCCTCCAAAAATGGATGAATGAATATATGCCGCAAGGTTTTCGGCAATACCGGGTGTGATTGTAGAAATTCGGCCAAAGTAGTCGTAGCTGTCCCTTAAAAATGGCTTATCAAAGGTTAAAAGACCGTATTTTGAATCCAACGTCTTAAAGGCATCAAGAACCACCTTTTTGGTGGTGGGGTCTTTTTCCACTAAGCCGCAAATTGTCCACATAGAGTGTGCGGTGGAGCTTATGCGCGATACGCCGTCAGGGTCATTGAAGGAGCCCATATAATATGAGCGGTCGTCACCCCAACCATGAAGAATTCTCTTTTCGCCGTTATCATTCACGGTAATGGCATACTCTAAAAGACCTTTTTCTAATCTTTCCTTTGCTTCGGTATATTTGGTTATCAAATTATCATAACCACCAATTTTAGAAAGAATTTCAACAATTTCACGGCAGTTTCTGTACATTTGAGCCGATGCCATAACTGTTACGCCGTTGCCCCAACGTTTACCAGTCTTTTGGGTAACGCCCAGTCTATCAATAGCATCGTTCCAGTCGCCGTGAAGAATATGCAAGCAATTGGTTTCGTCATCCAACTCACTGCAAAGGTAATCCATAATTCTGATTAAATGCTCAAGCACAGTATCTGAATAATCGGTTATTGATTCATAACCTGAGTTATCCTTTTTTGCGGTGAAGTATGAGCATTTTTCGTTAAGGATTGAAAAATCATTAGTGTAAGCAAGGTATGAATAAAATGCCGAAATAACAAAAGGCCCCTGGTCGATGTATTCATCAAGGTCAACCTTTGGCATAACGCTTAGATCCTCAGAATAAGAGAAGCGTCTGGGAGGACGTCCGGTATCCAAAACGAAATTAAGTGTATTTGCAAGCTTTGCGCGGCTTTTTTCAGGTTGCCATAAAAGGCAGCCCTCAAGCTGCTGCATAACGTCACGCATACCGATAAGCGAGCCATCGAAATTTTTACCCATTGCACAGAAAGAAACCTGCTTTTGAACGTTTTTTATAAAGCGGTTAAGTACATTTGGGTGAACATTGCCTTTATAGTCTTTAAAGGTGATATTGAAGGCTGAAAGGTCACGCAAATATTCTTCTTCCAGCTCTTCCATTCGCTTTTCCATAGCGCTGATATCAATTTCTTCTTTTAAGAAATCCTGTGCTGTTTCAGCGTCGTGACAATATGAAAGAACAATATCAACTCGTTTTTGGTCATTGGGCTTTAGCGTATAGCAATAAAGGTTTGCCGCAACGGGAGTATCGGTCATATTTACACTTGTCTTTTCTTCCACAAAACAACCGTTTAACAGGGCTTCGGAATTCATAGCCGCTCTGACATTACCGAAAGCACCTGTTTTGCCAACAGTATGTGAAATTTTATCAGGTGTGTCGTTAATATAAGGCTTTACAACCAAGTGTTGATTCCAGTTTTTAAAAAGGGTAGCACCATTATGAGCGGTGGAATATTTATTCATTTTATCCCAAAAATTTTCATGCTCTTTATTGGCTAAAATCGTTTCAAAGCAGGAGAGGAGATATACTTCCTGAACACTATCGGATTTATTAATTGCAGTAGAAGTGAAAATAATTTTTTTGTCTTCGGTCACAAAAACTCGTAAAGCAAAGGTGACGTCTGCAGTATCAGCAAGATACCAAGCGCACTTGTTTTCATAAACCGTGTAGCGTTTTATATTTGTTTCGTTAAGTTGCTTTGTGGTTTCAAAAAGAGAAACGGGTATGTATTTTTCACCGTTTTTGATACCGCCGAAAAAGTGTACAGAGGGCTCCTCCGAGTAGTGAATTGGTTTAAACAAATTAAAGGTTGATTCCCAAGCTTCAATAATACCGTTATTATAAAGCCAAATAGTAAAGCCGTCATAACCGTAGGGGTAGCGTGTTGTGCCTTTTTCTCTTTTATAGGAAAGTATACGGTCATTACTTAAATAGAAGGTATTTTGAGGTAGTTTTACGCTTTTATCGTTATTTTTTAATGTGGTCTCGATTTCACTAATTAAAGAAATAATCTTATTTTTCATATGTTATCTCCTTTTTAAAATCTATTCATCTTATTTTATCATAAATTCAAGCTTTTAACTATGCAAAAATTTTTATTACAAATTCCATAAATTATTGCATTTGTATTTTAATTGCTTTATTGTTACAAGCGTAAAAAAATGCTATAATGTTCATATAGTTTGAGTTTGGATGTGATGATATGTTGAATATTTCTGATGTATGTAAAAAGGCTGCTGCAGAGGGTACGGTTTTGCTCCAAAATAACGGAAATTTACTCCCTTTAAATAAGGGTACGCGCCTTGCAGTTTTCGGTAGAATGCAAACTGATTACTATCGTTGCGGTACCGGCTCGGGTGGCGGTGTCAGGCTGAAAGAAATACCCCGCATTTTGAACTCTTTAAAAGCAAACAGCGACTTGATTTTAGATGAAGATTTAATAAATATTTACACCGCTTGGGTGAAGGAAAATCCTTTTGATGACGGTGGCGGAGTATGGGCAGGGGAGCCTTGGCACCAAAAAGAAATGCCTATTAGTGATGAAATAGCACAAAAAGCCGCCTTGAATAATGATGTTGCACTTGTGATTATTGGCAGAACTGCGGGCGAAGACCACGATAATGCTGATGTTGAGGGTAGCTATAGACTTACTGAAGACGAAGAAGATATTCTTTCAAAGGTTTGCAAATACTTTGAAAAAGTAATAGTTGCCCTGAATACAGGTAACGTTATAGACCTTTCTTTTATAGATAAATATAATCCTCAATCTGTTTTGTATATATGGCAAGGCGGTATGGAGGGTGCCAACGCCTTTGCTGAGATTTTAAGCGGCAGAATGTATCCTTCGGGTAAGCTTTCGGATACACAGGCTTTAAGTCTGGACGGTCATCCTACAAGCGCCTCATTTGGAAATCGGGGCAAAATTATTTATGATGACGATATTTATGTGGGATACCGCTACTTTGAAACCTTTGCAAAGGAAAATGTGCGATACCCCTTTGGTTACGGACTGTCATATACTGAATTTGACATTTCATACAGTGCCAATAACGAAAGTGATTATATAACCATAAATGCAAATGTAAAAAATGTCGGAGGTCACTGTGGTAAGGAGGTAATTCAGGTATATTTTGAAGCACCTGACAGTGATATGGGAAGCCCCTCAAGGCAGTTGGCAGAGTTTGCAAAAACTAAAGAGCTTGCCCCCGGCGAAAGCGAAGAATTAACTATGCGCTTTCCCATAAGCCGTATGGCTGCCTTTGATGATACAGGCGTAACAGGTAATAAATCCTGCTTTGTTTTATTAAAGGGCGATTATCGAATTTGTGTGGGTACTGATGTCAGAACCGCAAAGTGTGTTTTCACATATAACATACCAAGCGTTAAGGTTACCGAACGCTTAAGCTCTGCAATGGCACCATACGCAGATTTAGAGGTAATAAAAGCTGAAAAGAAAAACGATAATTATGTAATAGGCCATCGTAGTATAAAGGGACAAGCGGCAAATGCTGAAAGCTTTAAGACTGATTTTAAGGAGCTTGAGCTTAGCGGCGATAAGAGTATAAAGCTTTCTGATGTATATAATGGAAAACATAGCTTGGATGAATTCCTTGCGCAGTTAAATGATGTTGACCTTGCCGCTTTAGCTTGTGGTGAGGGCATATGCAGTCCTAAGGTTACTGCGGGTGCAGCAGGTGCTATCGGCGGTTTGACCGAAAGCCTTTCTAATTACGGAATACCTGCATGCTGTGTGGCCGATGGTCCTTCCGGTATAAAAATCAGCAAGGAATATGAAACCACTTTAACCCCTAACGGAACAATGCTTGCTTGTACGTGGAACACTGAAATAGTGGGAAAGCTTTTCGAGGCTATCGGTGGGGAGCTTAAAAAATATGAGGTGGATTCACTTTTAGGACCCGGACTTAACATACATAGAAGCCCGCTTTGTGGCAGAAATTTTGAATATTTTTCTGAAGACCCTTATTTAAGCGGTAAAATAGGTGCGTGTATCACTAAAGGTATTGCCAAGCACGGTACCTATTCAACCATTAAGCATTTGTGCTGTAATAACCAAGAAAGATCAAGGGCTGATTATGATGTTTGGGTTACCGAAAGAGCGCTTAGAGAAATATATTTAAAGCCTTTTGAAATTGCTGTTAAAGAGGGCAAAAATGTTTTAATAATGACTTCTTACAACTCGGTTAACGGTTTTTGGTCGGCATCTAACCATGATTTAACTAAAAAAATCTTAAGGGATGAATGGGGCTTTAAAAACATTGTTATGACCGACTGGTGGGCAAGGTGTAATGTTAAGCAGGGCGAATGGGGAAGTACAAACCGTTTAGATGTAATGGTACGTTCACAAAACGATTTGTATATGGTATCTCCTGATGTATCGGTTAAATCGGGCAGTATACTTAGCGGACTTAAAAACGGAACGGTTACCAGAGCTCAGCTGCAACAGTGCTGTAAATCTATTTTGGAATGGATTTTAAAAACCAACACCTTTAAGGCATATATTGAACGAGGCTCTAAGCCCAAATATCCGATTACTATAAATGCGAACAATATGACCGAGGTTGAAAGTGTTTGTGATATTGAATCGGATAAAGAGTATGTTATTAACATTAAATCAAATAAAGATGCTGCATTTATTTTTAAAATTTCCAGTACCTTAGATTCTTTGGCGCAAATTCCGATATCGGTTAAGGTTGATAATTCTGAATTTTTAATTACGGTAAACGGCACTAACGGTGCCGAAATAGAGGTTATGCGACTTCTTAGAATTGATTGGTGGAAGGAGCATAAGATAACCCTTGGTTATTCAAATGCTGTTTCAATAAACAAAATTATTATTAAGCAATAAAAGAGAAGAGGAAGAAAAGATGGCTAAATATTTTAAATGCTTTACTGATAAAAATCCTGTTTCATATAAGCTTGGTGAAGAGATTGTTTTTACTGTTTTCGCAAGGGAAGACGGTGAAAATATCAAGTGTGAAAAGGTTGAGTGGGAAATGCAAGGCGATGACGGCGGTAATATAAAGGGTATCGCCGATATCGCTGAAGATAAACCTTTAACCGTTAAATACACCTTAAAAAGAGCGGGATTTGTTCATCTTAATTGTGTTGCTTTAGACCAAAACGGCGAAAAAATTGAGGATTTTGACCCCTTGGATGCATCAGCAGGTGTTGATGTTCTCACTCTTACTTATTCCGATACTGTGCCCGAGGATTTTGACGAATATTGGGGCGAAATCGAAAAAACCGTTGCCGATTTTGAAACAGAGGTTTTGTATTTAAAGGAAACTAATCGACGCGAGGGCTTTAAAACTTATGAGGTTAGAATCAAGACCCCGTCGGGCAGACCTGCTTCGGGTTCTGTTTCTATACCTCTTAAGGAAGGAAAATTTCCTATTCGCATTTCGTTTTTGGGATACGGTCTTCATGCGGCCGGTTATGTGTATGATGAAAATATGATTTGCGGCAACTTTAATGCACACGGTTTTGAAAACGAACCGTGGGACCAAATCGAGACGAAATATGGTAAAGAGCTTAGTATGTACGGATTTAATAACGAGGAAAACGCTTCTAATATGACTACATATTTTAGAAATATGATGATAAGAAATCTTATCGCGCTTAAGTATTTAAAATCCTTGCCTGAATGGAATAAAACTGATATAATGTCAGTCGGTGGCAGTCAGGGTGGATTACAAGCTATAACTGTTGCAGCTCACGATAAGGATGTAACCGAGGTTAGTGTTGACAGACCGTGGTTTTGTGATCTTAATTCCGTTAATGAAGGGTATATGAGAGGTTGGAGACCTGATTTTGCGGAGGGATTAAGATATTTTGATACCGTAGCACAAGGAATGAAAATCAATTGCCCGATAACAATTGTATGTCACTTGGGTGATTACTGCTGTCCCCCAAAAACTGTTATTACATTATATAATTCTATAAAAAGTGATAAAAAGATTAAGTTTGTTCAAAGCGCAAGGCACAGTTATTTTCCGCCCGAGGATGAAACTGTGGAATCGATTTTTTAAACCTATTTTAATAAGGGAGAAAATATGTCAATTATTCAAATTACAGGTAACCAATTTCAACTGAACACCCAAAACACCAGTTATGTAATGCATAACGAAAACGGTGTGCTATGTCATACATATTACGGTAAGCGTTTGCCTGACTGTGATCATAGCTATATGATTAAGCGCAATAGGTATAATGGGGATTTTCAGTCTGATGTTAGCGAAAACATACCTTCACTTGATAATGCGTTACTTGAATATCCTGCTTTTGGCGATGGCGGTATAACTAATCCTGCTTTGGAAGTGTTAAATTCCGACGGCACTAATTTTGCCGATTTAAAGGTTGTGGATTTTGTTGTGCATAACGGCAAGCCCCAAATTGACGGCTTGCCTGCTTCTTATGCCGAGGATGGAGATAATGTTCAAACCCTTGAAATTAAAGCAGTAGACAGCTTCAGCGGGTTAGAGGTACACCTTTTCTATGCCGTGTTTTATGATTATGACGTTATTACCCGTTGGGTTAAGATTACTAATAACGGTGAAAACAATATTACGCTTTTAAAAGCATTAAGCGGTAATATTGCATTTGATAATAAGAATTACGACGTTATTTCTAACTTTGGTACATGGGCTCGCGAACGACAAATTGAACGCGCACCGCTGTTACATACAGGTGCTGTGGTAGAGGCTAACTGTGGCTCAAGCTCTCACGGTGCTAACCCGTTTTTAATTATGGCTGAACGCAATACAACAGAATACCAAGGTGAAGCTGTTGGTATCGCTCTTGCTTATTCGGGCAATCATAAAATGTCAGCTAATTTGAGCCGTTATAATGTGGTAAATTTATCGGGCGGCATATCACCTGACAATTTTCGTTGGAATCTTAACAAGGGCGAAAGCTTTTCTACGCCCGAACTTGTAATTTCGTTTAGTGATAGCGGCTTAAACGGCCTTTCACAAAACTTCCACAGCATTATTAAAAACCGTGTTTGCCGTGGTGTTTACCGTGATAAAAAACGTCCTGTATTATTAAACCTTTGGGAAGCGTGCTATTTTAACTTTACCGATGAAACAATAAAAAAAGCGGCTGACAGCGCAGCCGACTTAGGTGTTGAATTATTGGTAATTGACGACGGTTGGTTTGGTAAACGTAATAATGATCGTTCTTCACTTGGCGACTGGAACGTTAATACTGATAAAATAAAATGCGGTTTAGATGAGCTTTGCAAATATGTAAATAACAAGGGC
>JAGAMO010000028.1 GCA_017624675.1 Clostridia bacterium
AGAAGGGGCTGTCTCACTAAGTGAGGCAGCCCTAAATTTTTTGCAAAAAAATAGAAGACTTCCGTGCGGAAATCTCCTAAATGGTGTATAATAGTAATTGCTAAAAAACCAAAACCACCGTAAAGGATTGTACACCAAAAATGAGAAGAAATCAACTGTTTTTACCATTAAATTTAGAGAAGATAATAGAACCGAGTGAATCGGTACGCACATTGGATGAAATATGCGAGCAATTAGATTACTCAGAACTTAATAAAACATACCTGCGAGAAAGAAGAATCGAATCGGCAACACCCGAAGCAATGTTTAAAATACTTGTGTACGGATATATGACGGGTAATTACTCAAGTAGAAAGATAGAAGAAGCTTGCAAAAATAACATAAATTTTATGTGGTTGTTGGACGGAGCCAAAGCACCCGATCATAATACAATAGCAAGATTTCGTACACGCAGATTACAAAAGATAATAGAAGATCTATTTGCGCAATTAGTGGCAAAACTATCTTCATTAGGTGAAATAGAATTAAAAAATCTGTTTGTAGACGGAACAAAAATAGAAGCCAATGCAAATAGATACAGTTTTGTATGGAAGAAGACTGTAGAAAAGAATGGCGCTAAGTTAGAAGAAAAGATAAATATCTCACTTGAAGAATTAAATATAAAGTACAAACGCAGCTTTTCAAATATTTATGAAGCACAAAAATATTTGCTTAACCAAAAAGAAAAATTTAATATAGAATTTGTAAACGGCAAAGGAAAACATAAATTACCATTGCAAAGAGATTTTGAAATGGTCGAGGATTGCATCGAAAAAGCCGAGAAATACAGTGAATACAATAATATATTTGCAGGGCGTAACAGTTTTTCAAAAACAGACAAGGATGCAACCTTTATGCATATGAAGGAAGACCATATGCGAAACGGTCAGTTAAAAGCAGGATATAATGTGCAGATAGGTGTGGACTCTGAATACATAGTAAATATGGGGATATTCAGTGAACGAAGTGACCAGCTTACCTTAATACCATTTTTAGAAGATACAAAAGCAAAGGTCGGTAAATACAAAGAGGTAGTAGCGGATGCAGGCTACGAAAGTGAAGAAAATTATGTATATCTTAACGAGCAACAACAAGACAGCTACATAAAACCAAGTAATTATGAGGCAAGTAAAAAGAAAATTAAAAACAAGTACTCAACACAAAATTTCATATACAATGCTGAAACAAACACCTATCTTTGTCCGGGAAATCAAGAGTTGAGACCTATAGAAATTAAAAAGTGCAAAAGCAAATCGGGATATATTTCAGAAAAAACAATATACGGTTGCAATGAGTGCGAAAACTGTCCGCACAGAACTCTTTGTACGCAAGCGCAAAATGGCAGAAGGATACAGAGAGCAACAGTGTTTACAAATTTCAGAAACGAATCTTTAAAAAACATAACCACCGAAAAAGGAATACTTCTCAGGATGAATCGCTCAATACAGGTTGAGGGTGCTTTTGGTGTGCTAAAACAAGATTACGGTTTCAGAAGATTTTTAACCAGAGGAAATGAGAATGTAAAAATTGAAATGTTGCTTTTATGCTTTGCTTTCAACATAAACAAACTACACAATAAAACTTTAAAGAAAAGAAGAAAAACACATCTTTTTGAGAAAATGATTGCTTAAAAATACCAAACCGAATACTTTAAAGCAAGGGATAGCAATATCTCTGCTTTGTTATCCACAAAATATCTTTTTTTAACAGAAAAATGTGCATAACTTTCTTTTTGCACACAAATTTAGGGCTGCCTCACTTAACCTTAGTGAGACAGCCCCTTTTGGCACCCCCTGCGCGAATCGAACGCACAACTGACCCTTAGGAGGGGTCCATTATATCCATTTAACTAAGGGGGCAGATATTAAATTTTTTATTGTTTTTGGTAATTTTCAAAATCGCGACTAATATATTCTACAACAATTTTGGGATAAAGTCAATAATTAGTTAGCTTTAAGTGGAAGAAAATTAAATAAAACAGATAAATAAAGGTTTTAGCGGTTTTTTTGTTGACAATATCTGTTGTATTAGATATAATATTAAAAATATAATTTTTTTAAAAATCGAAGACGAAGGAGTAATTTTTTATGGCTTATTATTTTAAAGAAATGTCTCATACCTTTAATGAGTATTTGTTGGTTCCGGGTTATTCTTCTTCTGAATGTATACCTGCTAATGTTAGTCTTAAAACCCCACTTGTAAAATTTAAGAAGGGCGAAGAACCTGCAATTTCAATGAATATTCCTATGACCTCTGCTATAATGCAGTCGGTTTCGGGTGACCGTTTGGCGGTTGCTTTGGCAAGAGAAGGCGGTGTTTCTTTTATATATGGTTCACAGTCTATTGAAGATGAGGCGGCTATGGTAGCACGTGCAAAGTCTTATAAAGCAGGCTTTGTTGTAAGCGATTCAAATGTTACTCCCGAAAGTACTTTGGCTGATGTGTTGGCACTTAAGGAGAAGAACGGTTATTCTACTGTTGCTGTTACTTCTGACGGTAGCTCAACAGGTAAACTTTTAGGTATTGTTACCAGCAGAGATTACCGCGTTAGCCGTATGTCTAAGGATGTTAAGGTTAGCGAGTTTATGACTCCCTTTGAAAAATTAGTTGTTGCAGACGAGAGTACAACTTTAAAGCAGGCAAACGATATCATCTGGGATAATAAGCTTAACTCTTTACCGATTATTGATAAGAATCAGAATTTAAAATATTTCGTTTTCCGTAAGGACTATGATGCGCATAAAGAGAATCCCAACGAGCTTCTTGATAAGGACAAGCGTTATGTAGTTGGTGCAGGTATCAACACACGTGACTATGAGCAGCGTGTTCCCGCACTGGTTGAAGCAGGTGCAGATGTTCTTTGTATCGACTCTTCAGAGGGCTTCAGCGAGTGGCAGTCAAGAACAATTGCTTATATCCGTGAGAAATACGGTGATACTGTAAAGGTGGGTGCAGGTAACGTTGTTGACCGTGACGGTTTCCTTTTCCTTGCAGAGGCCGGCGCTGACTTTATTAAGGTTGGTATCGGTGGCGGTTCAATCTGTATTACCCGTGAAACAAAGGGTATTGGTAGGGGACAGGCTACTGCTCTTATTGAGGTTTGTGAAGCACGTAACGAATATTACGAGAAGACAGGTATTTATATTCCTGTTTGCTCTGACGGTGGTATCGTTCACGATCATCACATCACCTTGGCTCTTGCTATGGGTGCAGACTTTATGATGCTTGGCCGATACTTTGCTCGTTTTGATGAAAGCCCCACAAACAAGATTTCTATTAACGGAAATTACTATAAAGAGTACTGGGGTGAAGGCTCTAACAGAGCACGTAACTGGCAGCGTTATGACCTTGGCGGCGATAAGAAGCTTTCTTTTGAGGAAGGCGTTGATTCTTACGTACCGTATGCAGGTAGCCTTAAGGATAACGTTAATCTTTCGCTTAGCAAGGTTAAGTCAACTATGTGTAACTGCGGTGCTTTAACCATTCCCGAGCTTCAGGAAAAGGCTAAGCTTACATTGGTTTCTTCAACAAGTATTATCGAGGGTGGCGCCCACGATGTTATCCAGAAGGAAACCTCTTTAGGTACTAGTAAATAAAGAAAAACAAAAATCCGCAGTGAAAACTGCGGATTTTTTTATGCCTATTAGTAAACAATTTCAATATTAACGCTGTCTTTGCCCTCGATTTCACAAAGAGGAATTTTATTTCCTTCGATTCTCTTA
>JAGAMO010000029.1 GCA_017624675.1 Clostridia bacterium
AACGATACTTCTAAAGCAGATTGGAAAACTACTGCACGCAATTGGGTATGGGGTGATGTTCGTTTTGTAGGTACATTTGACGGTGACGGACATACTATTGAAGGTCTCTACTTTAATGGAAATCAAAAGAGAATGGGTCTCTTCTCCTATATCGGAGATTCCGTTATTAAGAATGTGAACTTCAAGGGTGCATACATCGAAAACAGCACATCTGAAGAAGGCCAGGCAATTGTTGCCGCGCAGGCTTCTGCTAAGGCAGATTTCGAAAATATTTATATTGATGCTACCTGCGAAATAAAAGCTCCTAATGTAAAGGGTGTTGCAGGTATTATCGCTCGAAGCAACCAAAACATCACTATTAAAAACTGTGCGGTTCTTGGTACATTTGCAGGCAAATCTCATGTAGGCGCTTTCTTTGGCACACATTGGGGCGGTACGATTTCTATTTCAAACTGTTTCTCTGCTTCAAATGCTCCCGTAGTTTCTTCTCGTACTCCTACAGTTGTAAATACATACGCTACTGTAAAAACTCAGGAAAATTACTACGATAAGGATGTAGTTCTCCTTACCCCAGACCAGATGAAGGGCGAAGCTGCAAAAACAAATATGTCAGGCCTCGACTTCGATGAGGTATTTAAAGTAGTAGAGGACAATTACCCTGTAATCGAGCTTCGCGAAGCTGCTATCACTCCCGTACTTCCCGACTATGTTTGGGACGGTACCAAAGCAGCCAGCTTTGCAGGTGGTGATGGTAGTGAAAAATCTCCCTTCCTTATCTCCACTCCCGAACAACTCTATAAAATGGTGGCAGAATACTCCACCTATGATGCGTCCAACGGTGTATATTTCAAGATAACTGAGGACATTTATCTAAACGATGTTAAGGACGGCACATTACTTTCCGCCCTTACATATAAAAACAACTGGCTTAAGAATTACGGCAGTGAGGTTCCTGCCGCTAGCAAGGCAAATGCCTTCAACGGAATTCTTGATGGTGGTAATCACACCATTTACGGACTCTACATTGAAGGCGCAAACAGCGCAGGTCTTTTCCCTGCAATTTCAAGCTACACAGTAGTTAAGAACTTAGCTTTCAATAATGTTCTTATCACAGGAAGCGGTGCAGGCGGCGCTCTTGCCGGTCAGGCTATTTACAGGTCTTGGAAGTCTGCCGCAAATATCACCAACTGCTCGGTAGTAAATTCTACTATCGGCGTAGATGCCAATTTGGAATTTGCAGGCGGTCTTGTTGGTAACATAAATGACTGCTCTCTTACCGTGGCAAACTGCTACTCTTACGGTCTCAGCCTCTCAAACTGGGCTTCTAAGGGTACACCAGGCGGACTAGTTGGCAGTGCTTGGACCAGCGGTACGCTCAAAATCGTTACCAGCTACTCTGCAGGATATTTCCCTGTAAACTCTAATGTAAGTAAAGCTAAGTGCACTGATGTATATACTAATGTGGCTATTCCCGACGGAAATACCACAGTTGGCGTTACTGTTTTAACCGATGCTGAGATGAAGGGCGATGCTGCTAAGGAAAATCTTGCAGGCTTTGACTTTAACCGCAGCTGGATGACAGTAGAAAACGGATATCCCATCCACTATGTATATGTTAAGCCTTCCTATGTTTGGGACGGCACCACTGCTGACTCTTTCGCAGGCGGTACAGGTACTGTAGATGATCCTTTCCTTATCTCTAACGGCGCCGAGCTTTACAAGATGGTTAAGGAATACTCTAACGCATCAGGTGCAAAGGATAGTATCAATAAGCAGTACTACTTCAAACTTACAAACGACATTTATCTTAACGATGTTACTGCAGATGACCTTGCTACCGCATCGGTTGAGTCATGGAACACCAAGTTCAATAGTTGGCATAAGGTAACAAGCTATTCTCAGGGCTTCTGTGGAGACTTAAATGGTGCAGGCTTTACTGTATACGGTCTTTATAGTAACACAGGTTATTCGGGACTTATCCCTGTTCTTCTCGACGGCGGTAAAGTTCACCACCTCAACATCAAAAATGCTTATGTATATGGCTCTGAAGCGGCAGGTACAATAGTTGGCTTCGTAAAGGCACACTATACATTATCTCCCGTAGAGGTTTCCTACAATACAGTAGATAATGTTGTTGTTTCCAGCAATAAGAAGTATGTTGGCGGTATTGTGGGCGGTTTTGCCGATACTCCCATCACCATCAACGACTCTTCTGTAACTAGAGCTAAGCTTTCTTCTACAAACGAAAATCCGAAACTTGTTTCCGGATTTATCGGTACAGGTTGGGGTAATGTAACACATACCATTACAAACTGCTTTACAGACAGCTCTGTAAACCCCGTAACCGCTACCACCGATAAGGAACAGTTCGACATTATCGCAGACAAGGCAACCTATACCAATGTATATACCTCTGCTGCAAAGAACTTTGACCTAGAGGGTATTACTTATGTTAATGAAAGCGAACTTAAGGGCGCTGCTGCTAAGAACACTCTTTTCGGATTTAACTTTGATGAAGACTGGTCTGTAGTAGAGGGAGATTTCCCCATAATTAAGAAGACCGCAGGCGAGTGGAGATTTGATACCACCAAGCCTGGTGAAGTATGGTCGGGCAAGCTTTCCGCTTCCTATGCTTCGGGCGACGGAACAAAGGAAAACCCCTACATTATTAAAACAGGCGGTCAACTTGCATTACTTGCAAACGATGCTTTAAACGGCAAAACTTTGGGTAGATACTATAAGATTACCGAAGATATCATTCTTAATGATACTTCTAAAGCTAATTGGCAACTAACTGCTAACGAATGGTTCACAGGTAGTTGGGCTAAAGCGTTTAGAGGTCATCTTGACGGTAATTACCATATTATTTCTGGTCTTTATTTAAATAAGACTAAGGACAATTACGACGGCACTAACTATTACGGCGGTTTGTTCGCTTGTATCGGTCAAAATGCTGTTATTGAGAAGTTAGGTATTGTTAATTCAAACTTAACCTTCACACATGATATTTCAACTAAGTACTTAGGTGCTTTTGCAGGCTTCGTAGACCAATATAATGCTGCAACAGCAGGTTACGACCAGTATCCATTAATCCGTGAATGCTTTGCTGATACCAGTGTGTATCTTGACGGTGGTTCTTGCGGTGGTTTTATTGGCTGTGCTACAAGACCAATTCGTGTAGAGGATTCTTTCTTTACAGGTACAGTTAAAACGGTTGCTCGTGGCTTGTTCGGCTATTCAAAGATGAATGCTGAATACGATGAAGTTCTTGTTAAGAACTTCTACGCTGCTGATTCTAAGTACGCAGTACTTTCCAACACTTCTTACGATAACTTCAAATATGAAAACTGCTATTCATCTTCTGCACAGGATACGGTAGGTCTTACAAGACTCTTTATTGACAGAATGTGCGGAACTGCAGCTAAAACATATATGACAGGCTTCGATTTTGAGAATGTTTGGGCTATTCGCGGCGATAAGGAAACACCAGGTCTTAAGGGCTTTAATTCTAGCTTGTTCAGCAACATTATGAATCCTGAAGATATTGTTGTAAACTTCGAAACCAACTGCGATCTCGTTGTTGAAGCTGTAACAGGCAAGGCTTATTCTAAGCTTGAGTTGCCCGTATTGAAGCGTGAAGGTTATATCTTCGAGGGTTGGTATGCTTATCCTGAATTAGATGTAGCTTTCAGTTACGATTACTTCCCAACATTTAATACCATTTTGTATGCAAAATGGACATTGGATGGTTTATCACAAGACTTTGAACAGTACGAAGATTCGATATACGATTATCACGAGGATTATGAGTATTATCGTCCAACATCAGCAGGTTACTCCGCTAAGTATGTTCACGGCGGCGGTAAGTCTATGCATAGACTTGGTTTAACAGACGACGCTCAAGACTTCTTGTTGTTCTACAATGAAGAACTTGTGATTGGTAAGCAGTATAAGATTGTTTTCTACACAACAACTGATAAGACAGGTGCAGAAGTAGATGTTTCTTTGGTACATCTTGAATGGCCTGATGTTTACTGTGATAATATCGGTGTTGAAGAAATGGGCACCATTAAGAATCTTGTTGACGGTGAATGGCAAGAGTTTACCTTTACTTTCACTGCTCGTTCAAAATGGATTGCTATTAGAACCAGCGGAAGCAACAGTGTTTATTTCGACGACTTTATCTTATTCAATAAGGGCGACGGTGTAATCACTCCTCTTGCTAACAATAAGGATACCGATAAAGACAATAAGGATGAAACAACTGATACAGATGCACCAGAAGTAGACAACTCTACTGGTGAGCCTCAACCTCAGATTCCTGATACAAATTCCGACAATGATGGTTTATCTTTAGTTTGGATTATTGTAATTATTGTAGGTTCGTTAGTAGTTGCTGCAGGTATATTCTTCCTTGTATTTTTCCTTATTCGCAAAAAGAAATTATTTGCAAAACGTTAAATAATAATTTTTCACCTTCCTAGTGCAACCTCTGCTTTCTTTAAAAAGAGGGCAGAGGTGCCGACCTAATATTAAAGTTTTAAAAAGTTTAATATTAGGTGAGTAATAAAAGCACAAATACATATAAAAAAGGAGAGTAAAGTATGAAAAAAACAAAGTTATTCCATAGTATTATTGCTTTTACTTTGATTCTTTCAATTCTATTTTCTTTGTTTGTTTTCGGTCCTGTTACGCTTAGCGCAACAGCGGAAGGAAGCAATACAAGTACCGAGGAAATAGAATATTGGAGCGGTAAAGCCGCTACCGATTTTGCCGGTGGTAGCGGTACGATTGATGACCCGTATTTAATCGATAACGGTGAACAATTGTATTTAATGGTAAAAGTTTACAGTGACGCCGGAACTGCAAGCGGTTCTGTAAACACTAAAACCTATTTTAAATTAAGAAAAGACATTTATCTTAATAAAGTCACTGATGCCGACCTTGAAAATCCAACTGTCGATTCTTGGAACGCTAAGGGTTTTAATCCTTGGTTTACTCTTGGCGGTACTTCACAAGGTTTCTGCGGAAATTTTGATGGTGACGGTCATACTGTTTATGGTTTGTTTGCTTATGGAGGATTTGCAGGTCTAATTCCATTACTCGCTGACGGCGGTAATGTTCAAAATGTCAACCTAAAGAATTCATATATATACGGTAACACTAACGGCGGTGCAGCCGGTGGTATAGTTGGTCATGTATATTCTTATTGGAAATTATCTCCCGTAACAGTATCAAACTGCTTGGTTGATAATATCGTTGTAGACGGTGGCTCTGCGCGTACTGGTGGTATTGTTGGCGGCTTTTACAACATTAAGGTGACCGTAACAAACTGTGCAGTAACAAATACAACATTAAAGTCGCATTATGAAAGCTATCCTGATTATGTATCAGGTATAGTAGGTTACGGCGGTACTGATACTGTTGTATCAGTTGTAACAAATTGTTATACCGATAGTTCAGTGCATCCTGTAAATGCTACTTCTGTTCAGGAAAACTTTGATATTATTGATGATAAGGTAACTTACACCAATGTATATACATCTGCAACAAAGAATTTTGATGCTGATGAAGGTGTAACATACCTTACTGAAGCTGATATGCAGGGCGAAAACGCAACTGCTAATATGCAGGGCTTTGATTTCTTGTACCAGTGGAAAGTTGTAGCTGACAATTATCCCGTTCCAAACCAACTTGGTGTTTGGGATGGCACTTTGGCAACAAATTATGCCGGTGGTAGTGGCACAAAAGCTGACCCTTATTTAATTGAAAACGGCGCTCAGCTTTATAAGATGGTTTCAGAAAATAAAGATAGTACTGATGGTACTGTTATCTCTAACTATTATAAGATTACCAGAGATATATATTTAAATGCTGTCAGCGATAGTGATGCTGAATATGCTAAATCCGATCCTGCAACGGTTACTCGCGCTACTAAGATATCCGATTGGGATGCAAAGGGATATAAATCTTGGCTTTCGGATACAACGCAAGCAAGTGGTTTTTGCGGTGAAATTGACGGTGGCGGACATACAGTTTATGGTCTCTACTGTAAGAGTGGTACATATTCCGGTCTTATTACAAGTACCGTTGGCGCAAACGTTTACAATTTAAACCTAAAGAACGCTTTTATATATGGTAGTGGCGCCGCAGGTGGTATTATTGGTCAAACTTATGGTGCAAATACAGTAGTAAATGTATCAAATTGTACGGTTGATAATATATTTGTCGATGGTGGCGGAGGTGTTCGTATTGCTGGTATTGTAGGTGGTTGTGAAGGCACTACTTCAACTGCCACCAAAAAAGTTGCTATTTCTAACTGTTCAACAACAAGAGCAAAGCTTGTAACAACACACTCAACTTATACTGACATACAATCAGGTATTTTAGGTTATACAGGTGAAAAAACCAAAAACCACACAGTAACCAACTGCTTTACTGATGGAACTGTTCATCCTGTAACCGATACAACTAATAGTACACACTTTGCAAAATTTACTACTTATATCACATATTCTAATGTATATACTACCAAGTCAAACACTAACACTGCAACTGGCGTAACTGTCTTCACTGATGAGAATCAAATGAAGGGTGAAGCAGCTAAAACCAATATGCCTGGTCTTGATTATAATTATGACTGGGTTGTTGTTGACGGTGCTTATCCAGTTATTAATCCAGTTTATGTTCCTGTTTGGGATGGCACCTCTAAGGTTGCTCCATCGGGTACCGGTACTAAAGATGACCCATACCTTATTGAGAATGGCGAAAATTTAGCTTATGTTGTAACCACGGGATATTCTGGTACTCCCGGTCTATATTTTGAACTTACAAACGATATCAGACTTAACTACACAGCAGGTGAAAATTGGAAAGAAAATGCTAATGACTGGGTGTGGGCTAACGCTCGTTATGTGGGTGATTTCAATGGAAATGGTCATACAATAGACGGTTTGTTTTACGATGAAATTCAATATAGATTTGCCTTATTCCCTTATGTTGGTGATGCAAATCTTCACGACTTTAAAATGACCAATGCTTATATTTATAATGGCAGTTCTACCGACCCGGTTGGTACTGCTTTTGTTACCGGTCAAACTTCGGCTGCTTCAACATTTGAAGGAATTTATATTGATGATTCTTGCTATCTTGAAGCACCAACTTTCACCGGCGTCGCTGGCATTGTAGGTCGTTGTAATTCTAAGGCAGAAATAAAGAATTGCGCAGTAAATGCAACGATTACCGGTAGTGCTCAAGTAGGCGCTTTCCTTGGTACCGGTTCTTCAGATGCATCAACTATTTCAGACAGCTATACTGCAACCAACTTGCCTTTGTTTGGTAATCCTGACGGCATATTTGTAACTTATACTAATGCTTATAGTCTTGCCGATGACGACACTTATGCAACTAAAGTAGATTCGGCTGAAAATATGAAGGGCGAAGCAGCTAAAGAAAATATGCCAGGTCTCGATTTCGACCGTTATTGGAAGATAGTTGAAAACGATTATCCCGAAACTCGCGTTTATAATTCACCAAGTGATGTTTGGGATGGAGAATCAAAAGCAAGCAGTTTAGATGAATTTAATGGCAGTGGTACTGTCGACGACCCCTATGAAATTGAAAATGCTGCTCAGTTAGCCTATGTTGTTACTACCGATCTTGAAAATGGATTATACTTTGAGTTAGTAAATGACATTAAAATTAACGATACTTTTGGCGAAAAGTGGAAAAATCATGCTAACGAATGGGTACAAAATACTGGAATTCGTGCTGTTTTAAACCTTGATGGTAATGGATACACTATAGATGGTTTGTACTTTAATTCTTCAAAGGCAAGAATGGGCTTGTTTGCTTATATTGGCGATTCGGTTGTTAAAAACATTAAGTTCACTAACGCTTCTATCAATCATACAAGCGATGGTGAAGGTATTGCTATTGTAGCAGGTCAAACTTCCGCTACTTCTACCTTTGAAACCATCTACATTGATGAAACTTGTGAAATTAACGCTCCTAGTGCTACAGGTGTTGCAGCAATTGCTGCTCGTGGATATAATACTGAAAATGCAGGTGTAAATATCCGTGATTGCGCAGTATTAGCTGATATTACGGGTAATTCTGCAGTAGGTGCATATGTTGGTACATATTGGTATTCTTCTGCTGTTGTTACAGTTAACGGTTGCTTTACCAATACAACTTTACCCATAAGAGGTAACAGTAACGGCACAACAAATGCCAAGAACAACTATGCTCTCGCTGCCGATGACTATGGCACAAATGTTTTAGCATCTGCCGATTTAATGAAGGGTGAAGCAGCTAGAACAAACATGCCAGGTCTTGTATTCGGCGCTATTTGGGAGACTGTTGAAGACGGTTACCCTGTAATTGTTAAAAACCCAGTAAAGTCTTGGGATGGCGCTGCCGAAGAATTTGCAGGCGGTTCTGGTACTGCCGAAGACCCATTCTTAATTGAAAACGGCGGTCAACTTTACAAGATGGTTAGCGAATACAGCAATATGAATGTTGCTAGAAAACCTGCTAACCAAGATAATGCACAACCTCACTTTAGAATTACTAAGGACATTAACCTTGGTAATAATGAGTGGTATAAAATTAAATATAGCAATGTTGATAATTTAACTAATACTAATTTCACAACCGGATTTAACGGTGTAATTTATGGTGAAGGCCACACTATTTATGGATTGAATGTAAATGGAAGTTATGCATATCCTGTAGTTGCGTTAATTCCCGTTGCTACTCAAGGTGCTGAAATTTATGATTTGCAAATGTCCTACGGTACCGCTAAATCGAATGGTTGGAATGGTCGTTCTGCAGCAGCGTTGATAGGTTTGGCTGTTGGCTACCCAAGTTCTAAATCTATTATCATTGACCGTTGTTCTGTTGAAAATTTCAACATTGAGTCTAAGTATGGTTCTGCTGGATTAGTGGGATATATTTACGCACAATCCGTTTCTATTACAAACAGTTATATTAAAAACACAAATCTTTCGGTTACCGCAACAGATGATACTCAAGGTGCTGGTGCATTTATAGCTGTTGCTCGTGGAAACTCGGAAGGAAATAAAGTTCTTATTGAAAATTGTTATAGTGATGATGTTTCTTCTACTATAAGATTCTTAGAAGGCGGAATTGACACTGTTACAAGCTTTAACAATGTATATACTTTAGATTCCTTATATGACGGCACAAGCGTTGCAGGTCTTAACAAGGTAACTGCTACTCAATTGCAAGGTGCAAATGCTAAGGATACCCTTAACGGATTTAACTTCAACCAGATTTGGGCTTGTGGTGAAGTAGGGGAGTATCCCGTTCATAAGGCTTATGATTCCACTGTTTGGAATGGCAGAGCCGCTGCTTCCTATGCAGGCGGTGATGGTACTGCTGAGAGTCCTTACGAAATTGCAACACCTGACCAATTGTATAAACTAGCTATTGCTGATACCGAGTCAACCAAGGGTAAATACTACAAGTTGACTGCGGATATTAAAATTTCGAATATTTATGACGGTTGGGCAAATGACAACCCATACACTTGGGCTAAGAAAACCGCATATCTCACAGGATTTACTTATGGCAACTCTTTTGCAGGTACATTTGATGGCGACGGCCACACAGTTACAGGTTTGTATATTGACGAAAATATTACAAACGGCGGTACTTATGCTTACGGTTTAATTCCGTTCATTTCCGCAAATGCCGTTGTTAAAAATGTTAATATTGACAAGGTTAAGATTGATGTTAACGGTAATGCTTATGTTGGCGCTGTTGTTGGTGCTGCTTACTCTAAGGGTGACGATGCCACCAATCCTCTTGCAAATGCACAAATTGTTTGTGCTAACATCACTAATTGTGATATTACAACCACTAGCGCTGAAACAACTGGTGATATTATTGGTGGTTCAGTTGGCGGACTTAAGGTTGAACAGTGTAACCAAGCAAACAAATATGACACTGTTATTACCTACAATACTACTAACTTTGATGAAACCGCAATTGCTAATATCAGAGGTAGATTATTAGGTAAAATCGATGCTTATATTACCGATATTAATGCAAATGAGGGCTTTAATGTATGTGACCTTCTTTATGCTAAAAAGGCATTATTGCCCAAGGAAGATGATGATTCTGATGAATATGAGTTAGTTTGGTCACAAGAATTCGGTGGCAGTGAACTTGATTATTCAGTATGGTCAAGAAACACAACCATGAGCCGTGGAGCTACAATTAAGTATGGCGATTTAAATAGTGTTAATAATGGCTCATTGACTCTTTCATGTGAAGATACCAATACAACAAATGATTCAGGTTATAAGATTTACAATGTAAACTACGGTCTTGATACCATGAATTCTATGAGCTTTAAGTACGGCAAACTTACAATGCGCGCTAAAATTCCTTTCTATCGCGGCGCATTCCCATCCTTGTGGCTCACTTCAAGCGGTGCTATCGGTAACTCGACATTAACTACTTATGGCACTGAAATTGATATATTCGAAGTTTTCGGTAACGGCAACTACGACTTTGGCGATTCAACATGGAACCATACTCAAATGGTTGCTTGTATTCACAAGTGGTATAACGATGAAAACGGCAATAAGATTGGTACTGATTGTAGTTGTGGTACTTCTTCGGATGCCGGTAACAATTATATCGTTGACGAAAGCGAACGCTCAACCTACATCAGCAGTGCAAACACTACTAAATGGCATATAATTGAGTTTGAGTGGGATGAGGATAAAATGACCTTCTCGGTTCGTGCTGAAGACTCGGATACGTTTACAGAGTACTATAGCGTTACTAGAGAAGAGATTGATGGTAATTTTGGTCTTACTGACAAGGATTATTCAGCAGAAGGCATATTTGATCAATTCTTGGCTATTCGCCTTAATAACCACATGTACACAGAGGGCGGAGCTTATAATTACTCTGGTAGCACTTCTATTGATGCCTCCAAGCTCAACTACGAAATTGATTACATTCAACTTTATCAAAAGAATAATGGCGAAATCAACTTAAAGTAATTACTTAAATTTTCTTACATAGGCGGAATGATTTCCGCCTGTGTAAAATTAGCGAAAGGACTGATAATGTGCTCAAAAAGATACAGAAGGGCATATGTTTTTTGTTGTGTGTTTTAATACTCATGGGTGCCTTGGTTTGCAACGCCGAAACTCCTGATGAACCAGTCCAAGAAGATGGTGTTAAAACCGAAGAAACCGACATTAGTGTTGGTGACTATGAACAATATATAAACAACATTGATTTTGAAGATGCCAACAAGAACATATCGGTATCGCTAGATAATTTCACCGCTGATAATGCCGAAGCTACCTTTAACGAGGGTGCTATCGATTGGGCTAGCGGTGAAGGTAGCATTACCTTTAATACCGAAATATCTTCTCCTGCTGTTTATAGCATTAAAATAGTATGGAAACCCAAATCATCGGGTATTGACCCCAATATTGGTTTGAAAATTGATGGCGAATTTCCTTTTTCAAATGCTTCTCAAATAGCACTCAAAAGGGAATGGAAGAACATTTCCGACAAACCTCGTGTAGATTCAAACGGTAATCAATATGCACAGGAACAGGTTGAAACAGGTGAGTACATAACTACTCTTTTGCAGGATTATGCAGGCACAGTTACCGAGCCTTATACTTTTGCATTTTCTGAGGGTTCACATACGATTACATTAGTTAATGCCGAGCAGGGAATATTAATTAAAGAAATCGTTTTAATTGCACCCGAAAGAGCAGTTTCATACTCTGAGATTTCTAAAGATTATAAACTTAATAAAAACGAAGCAAAGCGTATTGAAATTCAGGGTGAAGATGCTGGTATTAAGAATTCCAAATCACTTATTCCTAAAAGCAATAACAGTGATGCGGGTATGACACCTTGTGATTCACAAACCAGTAAAATCAACTATATTGGTGGTACTTCTTGGCAAAGTCCAGGAAGTATGATGACCTGGAATTTTAAGGTTAAAACCGCAGGTTATTATTACTTTGGCTTTAGATATAAACAATCCGAACTTATCAACGGTGTAAGCTGGAGAAAGTTAAGAATTGACGGACAAGTACCTTTTAAAGAAGCTACAAGTATTGGCTTTGATTTTGGTACTTCATGGGAATATCTTACCCTTGGTAAAAATGAAGACGAGCCTTATTATGTATGGCTTGATGAAGGTGACCACACCATTTCGTTAGAGGTTACCGTAGGTCCTCAAAGCGAATATGTAAAAAGACTTTCCGAAGTTGTTAGCCGTCTTGGTGATGAATACATCAAAATCGTTATGATTACCGGTGAATCACCTGACGTTAACCGCGACTACGAATTGTTTAAGCAAATCAAGGATTTTAACAAAACCCTTGAAGAATGTAAAAAGTCCCTTGATAGCATTGCTAAAGATATGAAGGAAATGTCGGGCAGTAAGAGTACCCAAAGCATTGCGGCTATTGAAAATATGTCCCGTGTTTTGAAGCAAATGCTTAAGAGCCCCTATTCCGCACAGCAATATGTTAAGGATTATTATAACAACTATACAGCAGTTAGTTCATGGCTTTATGACATGACTAATATGCCTCTCGCACTTGATGAAATTCAAATTATTCCTTATGGTGATGAACTTGAGGACAAGAATGCTAATATCTTTGAGTCCTTTGGTTATGGCGTAGTTAGACTTGTTATGTCTTTTATTCAGGATTACTCAATTGCTGAAGAGGGTACTTCTGATAAAGAAATTACAATTTGGATTAACTGGGGTCAAGACCAAGCAATGGTTCTTAACTCCTTAATTAAGGATTCATTTACTCCTAAAACCGGCATTAATGTTCGAGTTGATGTTGTTAGCGCTTCTTTGATTAACGGTATTTTGTCGGGTAATTTCCCTGACCTTTCCTTGCATTTAGCAAGAACTGAGCCTGTAAATCTTGGTATCAGAGGTGCGCTTTACGATTTAACTAATTTTGAAGATTGCGACGAAGTATTAAAGCAATTCCAAGCAACATCAGAAGAGCCGTATAGATACGGCGATGCACTTTATGCTTTACCTGATACTCAAAGTTATTTCTTAATGTATTATCGTAAAGATGTTTTAGAAAGATTGGGTCTTTCGGTTCCTCAAACATGGGATGAGTTTAAGCACGCCGCAACGGTTATTCAAAGAAATAATATGAATGTGTATGTGCCTTATACTCAAATTACAACTGCTACTACAGTAAATACTGGTATAGGCAACTTGAATTTGTTCCCAACATTGATGGCGCAAAACGGTCTTTCTTTGTATAACAAGGAAAAAACTGCAACCGCGCTTGATGTAAGGGCTGCAATTGATGTATTTGATTTCTGGACTGATTTGTATACCGAATACGGATATTTAAAAGAAGCAGAATTTTATAACCGTTTCAGAGTAGGTGTTGTTCCGCTTGGTATTGCACCACTTGCAACCTATATGAATTTATATGCTGCTGCACCTGAAATTGCAGGCAGATGGTCGGTTGGTTTAGTTCCTGCCTCAGCTAACGGTAATAGAACAATTGCCGGAGCTGGTACTGGTTGCGGAATTATAAATAAATCAGAAAATAAAGATGAAGCTTGGGAATTCCTTAAGTGGTGGACTTCTGCCGAAACCCAAACAAGATATAACAACAATGTTGAGTCTTTGTTAGGAATGATTGGTAGAACAACAACCGCTAACGTAGAAGCATTCCAAAATCTTGCATGGGATAAAGAACATCTTGAGGTTATGGAGCAACAACGTTTACAGGTTAAGGAAGTACCAGAGGTTCCCGGTAGTTATTATTTGTCACGCGCTATTGACCAAGCATTTTGGACCGTTGTTAACGGCGAAACCAATTCTAAGGATGCGGTTATGAAGTGGAGCAAAGTTGCTGACGATGAAATTGCCAGAAAAATTGAAGAATATAAGTAAGGAGGGGAGAGATAGACTATGTTTAAAGCAAAACAAAGTAAATTACAAGGTAGAAAAAGAATAGCTCCCGAAGGTTCTTTCAGAGAGCAACTGCCAATGTTCGTTATGATTTCTCCCTTCGTAATATTTTTTGTGATTTTCACAATTATTCCAATTCTTTCATCAATTTTCTTTAGTTTTACTTCTTACGATATGATTTCATCTCCAAAACTCGTTTTCTTTGAAAACTATCGAAGATTGATTACTAATGACCCTACATTTATGGTTACCGTAAAAAACACTTTTATTTTTGCGGTAGTTTCAGGTCCTCTCGGATTTTTATTAGCTTTCGTACTTGCGTGGCTCGTTAATGAGTTTACACCTAAGGTAAGAGCAGTTCTTTCGTTTATGTTCTATGCACCTTCACTTGTTGGTAACGCATACTTTATTTGGCAGGTTGCTTTTAGTGGTGATAGCTATGGTTATATTAATAGCCTCTTGCTTTCAATAGGTATAATTACCGAGCCTATAGTTTGGCTTAAAAATGCAACCTATCTTATGCCAATTATAATTGTTGTTCAGTTGTGGCAAAGTATGGGTGTTTCCTTCCTTGCAAATATTTCAGGTTTGCAAAATGTTAGCCGTGATATGTACGAAGCAGGTGCTATTGACGGTATTAGAAATCGTTGGCAAGAGTTGAGATATATTACACTTCCGGCAATGTCTAATATGTTACTTTTCAGTGCTGTAATGCAGATACAAAGTAGTTTCTCGGTAAGTGCTATCGCGATTACTTTGGCAGGTTATCCAAGTAAATCCAATGCAGTTGATACTATTGTGTCATTAATGCAGGATATGGCGACCGTACGTTACGAGCTTGGCTATGCTTCGGCTATTGCTGTGGTATTGTTTATTATGATGGTAACAACAAGATTGTTAGTTGGAAGAATACTTTCAACCGTAGAGAAGTGAGGTGTTTGTCATTAATATCGTAAAATCATTAAAAAATAGACTTCCGTCTAAAAACAAAATGGCGGTTAGACGATACACCCGTTCTAAATTCGGTGATTTTCTAAATGCTGCATTGTTGGTGGCAGCAGGTCTTTTCACAATGTTACCGCTTATATACGCAGTTTGTACATCATTTAAACCGTTGGATGAATTGCTTATTTTCCCACCTAGATTTTTCGTAAGAAGACCGACATTGGGAAACTATATGATTCTACCGGACCTTATGTCATCTCTTAAGGTTCCGCTTTCACGCTATATCTTTAATAGCCTTTTCATTAGTATAGTATCTACTTTCTTCTATATAATCGTTGCCACAATGGCTGCGTTTGTACTCTCAAAAGCTAAGTTTAAGGGTAGAAATGTTTTATTCTGGATTGTACAGTTTGCGCTTATGTTTAATGCGTATACACTTGGTATTCCCAGATACTTGATTTTTTCAAAAATGCAAATTATAGACACCTATTGGGTTTCTATTTTACCTCACATGGCTTCAACTCTTGGTGTATTCTTGGCAAAGCAATACATAGAAGGTTATATACCTAACGCTTTACTTGAAGCTGCTAAAATTGACGGTGCCAGTCATTACAGAGTATTTTGGTCTATCGTAATGCCTGTAATTAAGCCCGCTTGGCTCACTTTAATGTTATTTGCATTTAGAGATATTTGGGCCGAAGTACCAAACGGCACGATTTTTAGCGAACAGTTAAAAACACTTCCGCAAATTGTAACACAAATTACTTCGGGCGGTACTGCCCGTGCGGGTAGTTCAATGGCTGTTACGGTTATTATGATGATACCGCCAATCCTTGTCTTCTTAATTTCACAAAGTAATGTAATTGAGGCAATGAGTAGTGCGGGTATAAAGGAGTAGAACTATGATAAAAAGATTTCTTAAAAGTGTCTTTGCAATCAGTTTTGTAATACTCCTAGTTGCAATGTCTTCTTTTGTTGCATCGGCAGAGGTACCATTTGACAGTTATACCTATTGGTCAGATGTAGGAGAAGAAAACAAAGCTGTTTACAACAGACCGATGTACAGCGCTGAATTAAGCTTTGATGCGCATTCGTTAGGCATCGCTGAATTCACCAAAATCAATGATATCACATTCGACTATCAAGGTAATCTTTACATTCTTGATAATAGTTCCAGAATAGTGGTTATTGATAATAATTATAATTTTGTACGCGAAATTGGCTTAATAAACGGTGAAGAATCTTACAATGAAGCCAAGAGCATATATATTGCTAAGGATAACACAATTTATATTTGTGATACCGAAGGTCATCGTATTCTTCATATTAATCCAAATGGCGAACTTATTAATATAATTACGCTTCCTAAAGCATTACTTATCCCGGATGATTTCGATTTTCGCCCTATAAATATGGTTATTGATAATTCCGGATATACTTATATTTTAAGTGACGGTTCTTATTACGGTGCATTGCTTTATGATACCAATATGGAATTTTTGGGATTCTATGGCGCAAACACTGTTACTGCAACAGTTGGTAGTGTTTTGTCCAACATTAAAAACCGTATTTTACCCAATAACATCAAAATCGAAAAGTCAGCCAAAAGACTTCCTTTCTGTTTTGTAGACCTTGCTATAGATAATAATGGATTTATTTATACCAGCACAGGTTATACCGATACCGCCCGTAAAGGTCAGGTAAGAAAATTAGGCCCCGGTATAGGAAATAATATCCTTAACTCTGACGATATTAGTTTTGTTGATACCAAAATTAACACTTCCTATAACGACGGAGCAGTATCTAAACAAGATATTTTTGATATCGAGGTTGACGATAATGGCTTTGTTTATGGCCTTGAGTCTGCTTTTGGTAAAGTTTTTGTTTACGACCCATCTTGTAGAACAATTTCGGTTTTCGGCGGCGGTATGGGCTTTGGTACACAAGTTGGTACCTTCGTTACCGTATCTGCGTTAGCAATTAAAAACAACGGCAGCGAGGTTTTGGTTGCTGATAGTGCTAACAACAAAATCACTTTGTTCAAAATAACTGATTTTGGTACAAAGGTTAAAGGTCTCATAAACCTCACTTTAAAAGGCGAGTATTCCGAAGCAAAAGAAGGTTGGGAAGAGGTTATAGCTTTAGATAATAACTTCCAGCCTGCTTATGGTGCGTTATCACGCGCTTATATTAATGAAGCTGATTATGATACCGCATTAGAACTTGCTAAAAAAGGATATGATAGAGAAGCTTACGCAATTGCGTTTGAATACAAACGAAGTGAAATTATCAGTGATTATTTCGTATTGATTTTCATTGCTATTGTATTACTCATTGTATTACTTATTGTTTTCTTAGTAGTTTCTGGACGCAAGAAAATTAAACTTATTCGCAACAAGCAATTGTCACTTATGCTCTCAGTTTTAGCACATCCTTCTAATGCGTTTACTGAGATTAAAGAGAAAAAGCAAGGCTCGATTTTATTGTGCGTAATTTCCGTAATTGCTTTCTATGTTGTTTCAATTCTTCAAACTCTTAAGGGTGGCTTCTTATTTACAATTTACGACCCCACTTCCTTTAACTCAATTTGGTTGTTTGTAAAAACTGCCGGTTTAGTAATTTTGTGGATTGTTGCAAACTGGATGGTTTGTACCTTGCTTGGCGGTAAGGGAAGATTTAAAGAAATTGCTATTGTTACTTGCTATAGCTTGTTGCCGCTAATTATTTCAGGAATAATCAAAATTGTACTTACAAATGTATTATTGCCTTCGGAGGCTAGTTTCCTAAATATTTTGAATGCTATTGCTGTAATTTATTTCGTTATCCTAATGATTATAGGTCTTTTAAAGATTCACGATTTCAGTATGGGCAGATTACTCGGAACTAGCGTGTTGTCTATTGCAGGTGTAGCTGCGATTGTATTTTTAGCTATTGCTATAGTTATTCTTATACAACAGTTCGGAGGATTTATTGCGACTGTTGTTACTGAATTATTAACACTTTAAGGAGGAATGCGGTATGATTAAGAAGATTTTAATAATACTTAGTTGCTTTGCAATTTGCTTAACATTAACATCATGTGATACCGGATTTGGATCTTTAAAGTATGTTGAAGCTAATGATTCAGATATACCTGTTGAATCAGTTATTGCACAAAACTCAAATTATATTCTCGAACTTGACAAAGATAATATGGGAATTGTTTTGACTGATGTTAAAACAAACGAAAAATGGAGTTCTACCCCTATTAATGATTCAGATGAACCTGAGTTGGATGAGTTTGGAATGCCTATTAACAAGCATCCACGTGTTGAATCTATATTAGCTGTTGAATGCAAAAACTTTGAAAGCGATGAGGTTAACACATATTTTTCCTATACCGATGCAGTTCAAGGTGGTTATGTAACTCACGAAGTTATTGAAAATGGTATTTTGTTAAAGTATCATTTTGCTGATGCAAGCGTTATGATACCACTTGAGTGCACACTTACTGACAATGGTGTAAAGTTAAGTATTGACCCTAAAAAAATCGAAGAAAACGAAAATAAAGTTATCTCGTTATCAATAGCACCCTTCTTCTGCGGTGTAAAAAATGATACTGAGAATTCATATTTATTCGTGCCTTCAGGTTCCGGTGCTTTGGTAGGAACTCAAACTAAATCTGAACAAGGAAATTCTTTCTCGGCTCAGATTTACGGTAATGACCCTTCAATTGATGAGGTTGCGTCAACTTCAACTACCGAAGTTATGAGACTTAATGTTTTTGGCGCCAAAGCAGGTGATAAAGCTGTTTGTGCTATTGTGGATGGTTCCCCAGCTTCGGCAAGGATAGATGTAACTTCTGGTTCTAAATCCTTTGGTTATTCATCTTGCTATGCATCATTCTTAATGCGTGGATATACAAACCACGTAGCAGAGCTTTACTCTTATGAACGCGTTGAGAATGTTGTATACAGCAAAAAAATGATAAATAAACCGGTTTCGGTTACATTTTGTCCGTTAAGCGGTGATAATGCCGATTACAGTGGCATGGCTGCTGTTTACCGTGATTATTTGATAGCTAATAACGGTATGAAAACAGTTGATAAAGATGTTTCGTTGAGTGTTAGAATCATAGGTGGCACACAAATGACAGAATCCTTTGTGGGTATTCCTTATGAAACTATTTATCCTACAACAACTTTAACAGCTGCCGAAAATATCATAAACGATATTAAGAAAAACCTTGGTGATGGTTTTGCTGTTCAACTCAAGGGCTTTGGTGAGAGTGGTATAGATATTGGAAAAATTGCCGGTAACTATACTGTAAGTGATAAGCTAGGCTCTATGAGCAAGCTTGAAAAACTTTTTAATTCTTATAAAGATAATAACATTGATTTATATTTTGACTTTGATATTGTTAAGTTTAACACTAATTCTTCCGGTTTATCAAAATTCTTTGATTCGGCTACCAATGCCGGCGGACAAAAGGCGTTGCAGTATTATTACGATATTGCTGTAAGAGACAAGAAAATTGATACAGCGTATAATCTTTTGTCACCCGCAAAATTCTCAGATATTTACAATAAACTTTCTAAGAAAATCTCAAAATATAATATTTCTGGTGTATCCTTTGATACCCTTTCTTCCATAGCATATTCGGATTATATTGACAATGAAAATGCCGATTATTATTCGAAAAACGGCTATGCAAACGCAGCTGGTTCTGTGATTGATGCTTTAAAGACCAATAAGAATCAATATATGGCTTCAAGTGCAAATGCGTATTCTGCAATTAAGGCTGATATAATCACTGAGTCTCCAATTTCATCCGAAAAAAACAACGCTTTCTTATATGATGTTCCTTTCTATCAAATGGTATTTAAAGGAAGTATACCGATTACTGTTCAAAGTGTAAATTTGACATCCGATTCAAAACTTGCTGTATTAAAGGCAGTGGAATCGGGAAGCGGATTAGGTTATACACTCATAGATACTTGGGATAGTTCTATGATTAACTCTGATTTGCCTTATTTCTATAATAGTGTATACAGCGAAATCAAAGAAGGTATGTTTGAAAATTCAAAATCTCTTTCTGATTATTACAAAAAGATTTCGGGTCAACAGATAATCAAGCATTTTGTTCATGAAAACGGATTGCGTGAGACCTTGTTTGAAAATGGGGTTCGTGTTTACGTGAATTACACTAATAGTAAGTTAGAAACACCGGCAGGCGAACTGCCCCCTTACGAATACTTTATAACGGAGTAATACTATGAAAAAGATTAAGAGAAATAGGGGAATTACAGACCTTAAGAGCCGTTATGGATATCTTTTTACCACACACTGGATTATCGGTATAGTAATTTTCTTTGCTTTGCCGCTTGTACAGTCGATTATATACTCTTTTAGCAAAGCTGATGTTGTCGCCGGTGGTATTAAAATAACATTTATGGGTCTTGATAACTACAAGCAAATTTTATTTGAGGACCCTAATTATGAAAAATGGCTCAAAGGTTCCATAACATCATATTTATATTCGTTGCCTATAATTATACTTTTGAGTATGACGTTAGCACTCATATTAAATCAAAAGTTCAAAGGCAGACTGTTCTTTAGAGCATTGTATTTTCTTCCTGTAATTATTTCTACAGGTGCGGTTATAAACCTGATTTTTAAAACAACCGGCAGCGATATGTCCGATGTTGGTGTATCTGATGCTTTGTCGGCTAATATGATTAGCGTAGATGATATTATCAAACTGTTTAACATAAATGGAGCAGTAGCTAAATATATTACAAGCACCATCAGCAAAATATTTGACCTTGTATGGAGTTGCGGTATTCAAATAGTACTGTTTCTTGCAGGTTTACAATCTGTTCCTTCGTCATTTTTTGAAGCATCAAAAATTGAAGGTGCAACAAAGTGGGAAGAATTTTGGTTTATTACTTTCCCAATGCTTTCCAGAGTAACACTTTTGGTTACCGTGTTTACAATGGTAGAACTTATCACAAGTGAACGAACAACACTTATTAAGAATGTTTATTCTATGATGCGTACCGGTAACTACGATGAATCATCAGCTATGATGTGGTTCTACTTCCTCATTTGTGGTGGAATTATGGGTATTATAGTATTCCTATACAATCGTTTCTTGATGAAGCGTTGGGAATAATACCTAATTCAAGTAATAAACTTTAATAATTACAAGGGCTTGAGCCGAAAGCATGAATATTCTTCTATGCTTTCGGCAGAAAGGAAATGTTATAATAATGAAGAGTATTATTAGTACTTTTTCAAACTTCAATAGCCGCAACGCTCAGGTATTGAGCAAGAAAAGCGCAAGTATTTTGTTTTCGGTTTTTCGCTTGGTTGTTCTTCTTTCGATAGGCTTTATCATTATTTATCCATTGTTTTATACAATTGTTACATCTTTGCAAAGTAAGTACGCGTTCCTTAACTCTACAAGAGTATGGATACCTACCGAATTTGCAATTGCTGAAAACTATAAAGCAGCTTTTGATGCAATGGAATATGTGAAGTCTTTATGGTCGACCTTTAAGAACGAAATAATAAGTGCAACTATTGAAATTGCTTCTTGTGCTATTGCAGCTTACGGTTTGGCACGTTTTGATTTTAAATTAAAGAAGCTTTATACAGCAATACTGTTTTTAACAATACTTGTACCTGAAATGTTGATTTTGATACCCAGAATGCTTAACTACTCTCATTTGGATCTGTTTGGAATTCTTGGTTTAGTTAATAAGGTAACTGGTGTAGATTTACGACCTAATATTCTCAACACCGTTGCTGCTTTCTGGCTTCCTTCAATATTTGGCGTAGGTTTGCGCTCAGGTATACTTATTTACATTTACATACAGTTCTTCAAAGGTTTGCCGTATGAACTTGAAGAAGCAGCTTGGGTTGATGGCGCAGGTCCGCTTAAGACATTCCTTGCTATTGCTTTACCAAGTTCGGGTGTAGTTATCCTTACAGTAACTGTATTCTCAATGATTTGGCACTGGAATGATTCTTTACTTTCAAGCATGTATCTTAATCAAGATTTTCCGCTTGCTACCCAAATTTCCCGCTTACCGCAAACTTTGGGAAGTAAATATCATATCATATTAAGTGCCCGTGACCCTCAAGGTATTGGTTACCTTATGGCAGGTTGTGTACTATTTATTGTACCAATGCTTATCATATATATGATTATTCAACGCTGGTTTATTGAAAGTATTGACAGAGTAGGTATTACCGGTTAATTTTGACTATTACTTTACGAGGTGTTATTTTCGCTTCGTAAAGTAATAATCTTTTAATTAATAATTAGAGTGAGGCATTTATGTCGGTTTTAATTAAAGAAAATATTATTACTTTAAATACAAAGAATACTACTTATCAAATGGCAGTTAATCCAAATAATTATCTTGCGCATTTATATTATGGTGCTCTTTTAGATGATTCTTTGGCTATTGAGCGAGGCAATGTTGGATACCACACATTACTTCCGCTTCCTTATGATTGCCGTAATAGAGAGTTTTCTTCAGCTGTATGTCCATTAGAGTATTCAGCTTATGGATGTGGCGATTTTAGAACTACTCCTTTAAAAGTTCGTTTTAGCGATGGTTCTTCGGTTTGTGATTTGATTTTTGAAAGTGCAAATTATGTTGATTCGAAACCAAAACTTGAGGGTCTTCCTGCTTTGCATGACAACGAAGGAAAGTCACAATCGGTAGAAATTTGTTTAAAAGATAAGGTACATGATTTAAGAGTTTATCTCTTATATACTGCGTTTGAAGAATATGATATAATCGCTCGTTCCGTTAGAATTGAAAATCACACAGGTGGCGATTTGATACTTGAATCTGTATTGTCAACCTGTTTGGATAATTATGAAGACGAGTATGATTTAATAACCTTTGACGGAAAGCCTTATGCTGAACGCACCTTTCATCGAACACCTCTTGGGGATGTAAAACTAACTTGTGAAAGCAAAAGAGGTTCTTCAAGCCACCAATGTAACCCTTTCTTTATTTTTGCTACTAAGAATTGCGATGAAAAAGTAGGGGAATGTTATGGCTCGGCGTTTGTATATAGTGGTAACTATACCGCTTCTATGGAGAAAACTCCTATCGGTACAACGAGATTTGTAATGGGAATTAATCCTGAAAATTTCAACTTTTTACTTAAAGATGGAGAGAGTTTTCAAGCACCTGAAGTAATTCATAGTTATAGTAATAATGGTTTTTCTAAGCTTACACACAATTACCACGATGTTATAAGAAAACATCTTTTCAGAGGTAAGTATGCCGATGCCGAGCGACCAATTCTTATAAATAATTGGGAAGCAACATATTTTAAGTTTACTGCCGAAAAGCTGTTAGATATTGCAAAAAAGGCTAAAGCAATCGGCGTAGATACATTTGTTTTGGACGATGGTTGGTTTTTAGGTCGTAACAGTGATAATTCCTCTTTAGGAGATTGGTTTGTTGACGAAGAAAAACTTGGCTGTCCTCTTAATCAACTAATTAAGGAAATTAACGCTCTGGGAATGAAATTTGGACTTTGGTTCGAGCCTGAGTGTATTTCTGAAAACAGCAATCTTTATCGTGCTCATCCTAACTGGGTTCTTCAAGCACCTGACCGTAAAGGTGCTTTGGGAAGAAAACAATGGGTTATTGATATGTCTAATCCTGACGCAGTTGATGGAATATTTGGTATGATGTCCGATATTTTGGATAATAATAATATTGAGTATATCAAATGGGATTTTAATCGTTATTTAACCGATGTTTATTCTCATGCGTTACCTGCTGATAGCCAAGGCGAAGTACATCACAGATATGTTTTAGGCGTTTATGATTTACTTGAAAGAATTCTTAAAAAATATCCCAATGTTCTTATTGAAGGTTGTGCTAGCGGTGGCGGTAGATTTGATTGCGGTATGTTATATTATTCGCCACAGTATTGGACTAGTGATAATACCGACCCTATGGAACGATTAAGTATCCAATATGGAACTTCTTTCTGTTATCCTATTATTGCTATGGGTTCCCATGTTACAGAATCACCTAATCATGTAACTAAACGTGATACGCCATTCAAAACACGTTCCAATGTTGCCATGGCTGGAACATATGGATTTGAACTTGATTTAACTAAACTTTCAAGCGAAGAAATTGAATTTTTGGCAAACGAAACTAATGTTTATAAAAAATATTCACAACTTATAAGAACCGGTGATTACTATCGTTTGACTTCAAACAGTGCCCGATATATGGGTTGGCAGTTTGTATCAAACGACAAATTAAATTCTTTGGCTGTGATAGTTCAAAGAACATCTAATATAGATTTCAAACCCATAATTCAAAAATTTGAAGGATTAAATCCGTCTGTTATGTATCGTGTTGTAATAGACGGTAAAGAACGCGAAAATTTATACTCCGGTAACGCTTTGATGAATATTGGTTTGAATATAAGGTCGCTTAAATATGAAAACGAGTCGACTCGCATAGAAATTTTATCTGCAAAAGCTCAATAAACAGGAGATTTTAGATGAAGGAAACAATAAAATATTTTTCTGTTAGTGAAAATGACGCTCCAATCAATGTATTAATGACAGGTGTATCAATATGCGAAAAAAACCAGCGTTATGTAAGAAATAAGCCGAGTGTTAGCATAATTGAATATGTTTTTAGGGGCGAGGGTTCACTTTTTATCAATAATAAAAAGATTGATGTTAAAGAAGACGATATTTATATTCTTCCTGCAGGAATTAATCATGAATACTGTGCTGATTCGCAAAATCCTTGGGCAAAATATTTTATGAATTTATCAGGTAGCTTGGCGCTGTCTTTGATATCAAAGTTTTCTCTTGATGACCAATTAGTGTTTTCGGCTCCGTCACTTAAATATCTTTTCAAGAAGATTATAAAAATTTCTTATGAAGATATTCCCGAAAGTGAAAAGCAGTCAAAACTTACCAGTCTTTATTTTGAAATTTTGCATAGATTATATGTGCTTAATAAGGATGCTCAAAAAAACAGCGAGGCTGTTTTGATGAAAAATTATTTAGATGAAAACAGTGAAAGAATAATCAGTAATTCCGAACTTGCTAATTTGATATATCGTTCACCCGACTATTGTCTTAAACTTTTTAAGCGTGAGTTTGGCAGAACCCCTTATGATTATCAAATAAATAATAAAATTCAAATTGCCTGTTCACTTTTACAACATACAGAAAAATCAATTTTTGAAATTTCCGAGTTTATCGGCTATCAAAATCCTCATTATTTTACTAGTATGTTTAAGTCTAAAATAGGTATTACACCTACACAATATCGCAAAAATTTTAATTAAAATTCAATAGAGTGGTATTGTAAAATTCAGTATCTTAACTAAAATTTAAGAGAGTGGTATTATGAAAATTAAGTATCTTGGAACAGCAGCGGCTGAGGGTTTTCCTGCCATGTTTTGCGATTGTGAAAATTGCAGAAAAGCATTTAAAAGAAAAGGCCGGGATATTCGCAGCAGGTCACAAGCAATTATTGATGATTCGTTGCTTATTGATTTTCCGTGCGATACATATTATCATTGTTTGAACAACAATATTAATTTGCACGATATTCATAATTGCATTGTTACCCATGAGCATTTCGACCATTTTTATCTTATAGACTTGCGTTATTTCAGAGCGGGTATTTCTCATCCTGCTCCCGATTATAAATTTAATTTATACGGTTCTTCGGATATCGGAAAAAAGATGAAAGATTTGCCTGAAGGTGTTTTTAAACATCTTAATTTTATTGAAATTAAACCTTTTGAACCTTTTAAGGTTGAAAAGTATACAATTACTCCTTTAAAGGCGTATCACGGCACTGAAAATCCATTAATTTATGCTGTTTCAGACGGCGAAAAGTCCATACTCTATGCCCACGATACCGATATTTTCCGTGAAGAAACTTGGGAATATATGAAACAAAACAAAATGTATTTTGATTTGGTTTCATTGGATTGCACTGAAGGTGCACATGAGGACCTTGCTTATCACGGTCATATGTGTTTGGGCAGAAATGTTTCTTGCCGAGACCGTATGCTTAAAGAAAATCTAATTGATGAAAACACTATTGTTGTTTTAAATCATTTTTCTCATAATGGTATTTCGGCTAATTATACCGATTTTCAACCTATTGCTGCCGAAAAAGGTTTTGAAACTTCATACGACGGTATGGAAATAGTTTTATAAGGAACGGTGAAAATTATGTTACTATCAAACTTAACCCAATGGTATTGTAATAAAATTCCTGAAAAGGAAGCCATTAAAATGTTAGCGGATACAGGCTTTGACGCTTATGATATTTCTCTTTTTGAATTAACTAGAAAAGAGGACTACTTATTTAATAGTCCAGATTATGTTGAGATTGCAAAAGAATTGCGCGAATACGCTGATTCTTTAGGCATTGTATGTAATCAGTCGCATGCTCCGTTCCCGTCAAGCGTGGGTGAAGAGGCACAAGATAAGAAGATTTTTGAAAAGATTGTTCGTGCAATGGAAATTGCTTCGATTTTGGGTGCAAAGATTATTGTTGTTCATCCTAAACAACATTTAATACACGCTGAACATCCTGATGAATTATTTGAGATTAATGTTGAGTTTTACAAAAGCCTTATTCCATATTGCGAAAAGTTTGGCATTAAGGTAGCTTGTGAAAATATGTGGCAATGGTATAATGGCAACAAGGTTCCAAGTGACAGTACCTGCTCGCGTGCCTGGGAATTTAACAAATACCTTGATGCTATCGATAGTGAATGGATTGTCGGTTGTCTTGATATTGGTCATGTATCTCTTATGAATGCCGATATTCCTGACTTTATTCGCCAAATGGGCAACAAGCGCCTACAGGCTCTTCATGTCCATGATACTGATTATAAGGCAGATAAACACACCGCTCCATTTATGGAAAAAATTGATTTTGAAGCCATATGCAAAGCATTAGCAGAAATTGATTATCAAGGCGATTTTACCTTTGAAACGGATGCTTTTTATAAAGGTAAGCCGAAGGAACTTTTATTTGCAACAAATAAGTATTTGTGTGAAATTGGAAGATACTTAATTTCTAGAATTGAAGAAGCAAAAAAGCAATAGTTTGCTTTAGAAGAGGTTAAAATATGTCTTCAAATATAATTTTAGATTATGCTCTGAAAAATTATAAAAAAATGTTCCGTGAGCCAACGGGTAATTTAGAATACAAATTTATTGTTCCAGGTAGTGTTTACAACAATACTCTTTGGGATTGGGACAGTTGGCTTACAAATATTGCTCTTAGTCAATTTGTTACCGAAGATATTAAAGAGTATGAAATGGGTTGTATTTTAAACTCATTAAATATTATGGATAACAAGGGCAGGGCACCTGTATATCAGTATCCCGGTTTGGCAAAAGAAGACTATGAAAAATGGGGCGAAACCAACATACATAAACCCTGTTTAGCACAACATGCAGCATTTATTGTGAAAAAATATGGAGATGCTGAATGGTTGAGGCCGGTCTTTTCAAAACTTTGTAAGTTTGTAGATTATTATAACGATAGATGCCGACATAAGCCTACAGGTTTATTTTTCTGGATTGACGATGCAGCAATTGGTGTTGATAACGACCCAGCAACTTATTATCGTCCCTATAGAAGTTCAGGTTCAATTTTCCTTAATTGCTTTATGTATAAAGAACTTTTGGCCCTTTGTTATATCGGCGAACTTTTGGGTATCGATGTTCAAGTTTACAAAAAGCAATCCGAAGAGTTGTGTCAAGCAATTAGAACACATTGCTATGATGAAAAAGACGGTATGTATTACAGTGTGGATTTCAATTTATTGCCTGTAAATCCTGAGCAAAAAATGCATTCGGGCGCACCAAGACATTGGGACTGTCTTATTCAAAGATTGGGCAGTTGGTCAAGCTTTTTGGCACTTTGGAGTGGAATTGCGACACCCGAACAAGCTAAGCGTATCGTTAAAGAAAATCTTTTAGACCCAAATGCCTTTTGGGCTCCTTTTGGTGTTAGAAGTCTTTCAAAATACGAAAAAATGTACTGTGTAAAAGCAACCGGTAATCCATCTTGTTGGTTAGGTCCCATTTGGGGTATTGCTAACTATATGGTATTTAAAGGTCTTGTTAAATACGGCTTTTTAGAAGAAGCAAAGGAACTTGGTCAAAAAACTGTAAAACTTTTTGAGGATGATATTTCGCAAAGTGGTGAGCTCCACGAATATTATGACCCTGAAAGTGGTGAGCCGATAATGAATCCGGGATTCCAAAACTGGAATTTGTTATCCATCAATATTAAGGCTTGGCTTGATGGCGAAAATGTTGTTGAAGAGTTTTAGTTGAAAAAAGTAGATGTGTATGTTACCATATATGCATCTACTTTAGTTCTAATGGGGGTTTTGATATGTCCGAAAATCTAAAAGATTACAATCTTTCTTTTGAAGAAAAAGCCAAACTTTTAACCGGTTTTGGCAATATGCAAACCTATCCAATTAAAGATAAGGGGATTGAGTCTTTAAATTTTGCTGATGGACCACATGGAATTAGAGCCGACAAGGAATCTAATTGCACACATTTTCCAAATCTTTGCAACTTGGCAAGTAGTTGGAACGTTGATAACGCATATTTAATGGGTAAAGCTTTGGCAAAGGATTGCATTGAGCATAATATTGATGTTCTTCTTGGACCGGGTGTTAATATTAAACGCCATATTTTATGCGGTAGAAACTTTGAATATCTTTCAGAAGACCCTGTTTTAGCAGGAGAAATTGCGGCAGGTTATATAAATGGACTCCAGGAATTAGGTGTTAAGGCTTGCTTAAAGCATTTAGCTGCTAATAACCAAGAATATGACCGTACTACCGTAAGTGCCGATATTGAAGAACGCACCTTGCGCGAAATATATTTAAAACCTTTTGAAATCGCAATTAAAAAATCTAATCCTGCCAGTGTAATGTGTGCTTACAATAAACTTAACGGTATTTGGTGCTCTGAAAATAAATATCTTTTAAATGATGTTCTTAGAGAAGAATGGGGATTTAAAGGTCCCGTTATTTCCGATTGGGGTGCAGTACACAATATTTCTCGTGCAATTAAAGCCGGGTTAGATTTACAAATGCCACCCAATTCTAAGATTTCTAATCAGTTATCATCTGACCTTGAAAACGGTTTCATTAAAGTCGAAGATATTGATAAATCTGTTGCAAGAATGATAGAATTTGTGAGTTCAAATTCTAAGGCGGATATTATCTATAATAGAGATGAGCAACACGAAGCAGCACGAAAAATTGCGGCAGATGGCATGGTATTGCTTAAAAATAAAAATAATGTTTTACCTATTACTGCCTCAAAATATAAAAAGATTGCCGTTATTGGCGAATATGCAGTTTCTCCATTGATTGCAGGTCAGGGAAGTGCTATGGTATATCAGCAAGAAAAGTTTACTGATTCTCCTTTAGAGGAATTAAAAAAGCGTTTACCCCAAATTGAGTTTAAATATCTTGAAGTTTATAAAAAACGAGAGTTACCTGCCGATATGTTATGGCCCAAATGCGGTGCTGTAACCAAAGAAATTTCAGATAGCGATTTAATAGTATTTTTTGCAGGTTCAATGGAATCGGAGGATACCGAACAATTCGACAGACAAACAGCGTATTTAAATCAAAATATAGGTTTGTTTGTAAACGCCGCAAAAAGACTCAATAAACCTATTGTTTTGGTTTTGCAAAACGGTGGTGCCTTAATTCTTGACAAATGGGAAAGAAATGTAGATTCTGTTTTAGAAATGTGGCTTGCTGGCGAAGCGTCAGGCAGTGCGGTTGCCGATATTTTGTGTGGTAATGTTAATCCTTCGGGTAAACTTTCTGAAACATTCCCAACAAAGATGCGTACCGATTTAGAGTATCCTGGAGACGGATATAAGGTTGAGTATAAAGAACGATTTGATGTGGGATATAGATATTACGATAAGCATACCGAAGAAATTTTATATCCCTTTGGTCACGGTCTTTCTTATACCAATTTTGAATACTCTGATTTAGAGTTAGAGCATCTACCTGATGGTATTCAAATTAGCTTTAATTTGAAGAATATTGGAGATATAGACGGTGCCGAAGTTGCTCAATTATATGTTGGCGATACCGTTTCAACCGTTGTTAAACCTATAAAAGAACTTAAGAAATTTGAAAAAGTTTTCTTAAAATCAGGAGAAACTCAAAGGATTGTATTCACATTGAATCATATGGATTATGCATATTACAACACAATGCTAAAAGATTATGTGGTTGAAAATGGGAAATACGATGTTTATATTGGCTCTTCATCGCAAGATATAAGATTAAAAACTTCTTTTATCCATGATGATGCAAACGCAGTTTATTCTATTAATTGTGTTGGCGAAGCAATGATTGGTTAAATTTGATTTAAATAAAAAAATAATGGCTCAAATGAGCCTTTATTTTTTTTATAAAATTGATTTAACTTCTTTAATAATATTTTCGCCGTAATGCATAAAACCTATGTCAATAGGATGCACACCATCGGTTTGAAAATACTGAGAATCATGAGGAATCATATCGATACCTTCAATAACCGTCATATTAGAAATGGTTTTAGCCACTTTTTTAATATAACTTGAAATAAAACTAAGTGGTTCTCCAAATTCTTGAGGTTTATTAATGTCTACTCGCCAAAGAGGTGTCAGAGCAATGATTTTTATATCAGGATATGATTCTCGTAAATTTTCAAAAAATTCGGTGCATCTTCTTTGAAAACTTTCTTTGTCACTGTGACGCCAATCGTTTGTACCATACGCAACTGTGATATAATCAGGCTTAAAATCTTCACTCTGCTTAATTAAAGAAGGGAAGAACTGTTCACCGGCTATACCTTTGTTTACAGCACTAGCGTCTAATGAAGAAGCTAACTGAACAGCATAGGCGTTTTCAGGTTTTAACGCATCGTAACCTTGAGTGATAGAATCACCTAACATAAGAAGTTTGCATTTTTTCTGAACAGGGATAACGCTTGCATTGTTATCTAACTGTATCGAATTAATGCGAGAACAAACCGACCAAGGGAACAAGATTTTAAGCTTTTTAAGGCCTGATGGCAAGAAAAAGTTTTTTTCAAATTTTACATTTTCTTTATCGCCAATGTCACCGGTAAGTTCGCCAATTTTTTCATCATTAACAAATATGCTATGAGTAAAGAAACTTCTCGAACTACCTTTACTTATTGAAACCGAAAGAAATAAGTTTTTACTTTCGGTTTCAAATTCCAAGGTGATACCTGCAGTGGCAAAAGTTTTAATATAAAAATCATTGGATGTAGATTTATATAACTCTTGTTGTTCCTTAGTAAATCGGTGAAGGTGAACTAAACCGTTAGATTCTTCAACTCTCGCAACACCGTGAGCAACAGATTTAATCTGTTCTAAACTTAATGATTGCATAATTAGTCTCTATCAAGCATAAATGCTTTTTCGCCGCGTTTTCTTACGTCTTCCTCAGGAATACCAAGTTCGCGAGCAATAATCTCAATTACGTGAGGGCCACAGAAACCGCTTTGGCAACGACCCATACCTGCACGTACACGACGCTTAACAGCATCCAAAGTTTTTGCACCAACGGGTCTATGAATAGCTTGTAAAATTTCGCTTTCGGTTACTTGTTCGCAACGGCAAACGATTTTACCGTACAAGGGATCTGCAGCAATAAGCGCATCCTTTTCAGCATTGGTCTTTTCAGCAAATCTTGCAATACCTTTTCTTGTTTGCTTCCAACCAACCTTGCGTTCAAGCTCTAAACCGTGTTCTTTCATGCCGTGAACGATATAAGTAGCGATTGCAACACTTGCAGTAAGACCGGTGGAACGAACACCTGAAATGCCGATAAAGCCTTTAACTTTTTCGGAAAAACGTAAATCGTATCCTTCAGGAGTTCTAGCAGGACGAACACCAACGAATTGTGTAATAGTATCTTCAAAGTGAAGACCGGGAATCATATTAAGAGCTTGAGATTTAATACTTGCAAGACCTGCAGCAGTTGTTTTAACATCGGTCTTGTCCTCAACATCATCAGCAGTAGGACCAACTAACATATTATTGTCAACAGTTGGGATTACAAGAACGCCACGGGTTTTGGGGCTGGGAACGGAAGAAATGATGTGAGAAACCTTAACAGGAGTATCGTGTGAGAATACGTAGAATTCACCTTTTCTGGGGTTAACTTTAAAGTCGCATTCATCAACCATGTCGGAAATTTCATCACAGTGTAAACCTGCAGCATTAATAACCCAAGTAGCTTCAATGTCGCCCTTTGTGGTGTGAACAGCGTGAATTTTGCCGTTGGAAACATCCATGCCGGTTACTTTACAATCAAGAATGAATTCAACACCGTTTTCTGCTGCGTTTTCAGCTAAAGCAGAAACAAAGATAAATTGGTTACACTGTCTGTCACGAGGACTGTAAATACCACCCAAAATCTCAGGATTTAAAGTGGGTTCCAAATCTAAAATATCTTTTGCAGGTAAAAGCTCGTAATCGTAAACACCATTTTGGAATGCACGCTCGGTTAAACCTTTTGCGGTTTCTAATTGGTCGGGGTAGAGGATAGGAGCGATACTACCACATTCAATGTAAGGTACGTCAAGCTTATTGCAAACATCTAAAATCATGCTGTGAGCGATAGTACGAAGTTTGCACTCCAAAGTGCCAACAGGCATAGTAGCACTTGTTGAGAACAAGCCGCTGTTTGACTTAGAAGCCTCACCGCCTACGTCATCATTTTTGTCGCATACGGTTACTTTGATATTGTATTTAGAAAGTTCTCTTGCAAGTGCGCAACCAACGGCACCTGCGCCGATAATTAATACATCAGTTTTAATCATTATGCATTACCTCCTTAAAGTGACATAGCGGCAACGAGTTTAACATCAGTGTCAAGGAAATTCTCAACAATAACATCGCCACATTTAACAGGAACTTCTAAAGTGATGGCAGCAACAGCCTCAGCAGCCTTCATTAAGAGTTCTTTAGGAATAGGGCCTGTTGTACGAACAGGTAACATACGTCTGTCAGTACCAGTGATTTTAACCGAGGAGGTAAAAGTGCGCTTGGGTTCAAAGCACTCATCGATAGCATAGGGAATACCTCTTTTACAGGTGTAACCGGTAATTACAGCATCTTCTCTTGTTGTGTAATTAACTTCAATTTCACAGCCGTTAGGGCATACAGTGCAAATTAATGTCTTTTTCATAATTATGCCTCCTTATGTTCGGCTTTAACAACGATTTTGCCGATTGCGTTTTTAGCTTTGTCAGCAGGGATGGTGAGTTTTTCAATGGTACCGGGAGTGGTACGGATTAATTTCTTGGTTACAAGAACGCCGCTGTCATCCGAGATGGTAAGGGTAGTGTTTCTACCGGGAGCAGCTGTACGGAAATAAAGGTCAACATTATCGTCTACACAAGCCATCTTTTGGGGACAAACATATCTCACACCATCGCCGGGCTCAACTGCAAGTTCATCAGCACTCTCAAGTTTGCCTGCGGCATATAATGCTGCATATTTACCTGCATCTTCACTTTCGTGACTAACGTGGTCAACAAGGTCGTTAACGTGTAAAACGTTGCCACAAGCAAATATGTAAGGTTTATCGGTTTGTTTGTATTGGTTAACGATAGCACCTTTAGTAATACCAGAAAGTGCAACATCAGCTGAACGAGTAAGTTCGTTTTCGGGGATAAGACCAACTGATAAGAGTAGGGTATCGCAAGAAATGGTTTCGGCTTTTTCCATAATAGGTTGACGGTTTTCATCAACAGGAGCAATTGTAACAGCTTCAACACGGTCAACACCGATAATGTCAACAACAGTGTGAGAAAGCATTAGTGGAATGCCGAAGTCATCAAGACATTGAGCCTTGTTACGAACAAGACCTGCTAAATAAGGCATAATTTCAACAACCGCCTTAACCTTAGCACCGCCTAATGACAAACGTCTTGCCATAATCATACCAATATCACCGCTACCGAGGATAACAACCTCTTTACCAACCTTGTGACCAAAGATGTTGATTAACTTTTGTGCGGTACCTGCTGAGTAAATACCTGCAGGACGGCTGCCTGGAATTACAAGATTTGCACGAGTGCGCTCACGACAACCCATTGCGAGAACAAGAGCACCAAAATGAATGTTAACAATACCTTCAGTGTTAACGCAAACCAAAGTTTTATCTTTGATTTCGAGTGCGGTAGTGTTAAGCATAAATTCAATGCCTGTTTCGTTTGCGAGTACGGAGAATTTCTCAGCATACTCAGGACCGGTAAGTTCTTCACCAAAGTATTGAAGACCAAATCCGGCGTGGATGCATTGCTTAAGAATACCACCTGTTCTGTTTTCACGCTCGATGATAATTACTTTTTCTGCACCGTTCTTTTTGGCCGATATTGCAGCAGCCATACCCGCAGGACCGGCACCAACAACAACGACACAACATTTAATGTCTTTCATACCTTTGCCTCCTATTAATTTTTCTTTTATTATACATTTTTATATTATGAAACACTATTGTAATTTTTGTTATTGTGTTGTATAATGTTGCTGTGAGGTGATTGTTTGTGCAAAATTGTTATAAAAAAGATTGTTATGAAATTAACGAACATTTGAAGATTCACTATTCTCACGGAGTTAGAGAGGCAAATTCTACCCTCAATTTTTTACATTATGACACTGATTTAATTATCGAATATTATCAAAAAGGCGACGCTTCAATACATATCGAAGGCAATATTTACAATATATATGAAGGCGATATTGTTATTCTTAATCCTGACGAATTGCACGTTACTATGTATAATCCCGATACTTATATTGAGAAAATTGTTTTGCATATTGGCGATTTAATCTTTCAGCGATTTGGCGTGGAAAAAAATGTTTTTTTAGATACAATTTCAAATAAAATCAAAGGTAAAGGCAATTTAATTTTATCCAAAAGTGTTAAGGAACTTGGTATTGATAGAAATTTAGAAAAATGTTTAAGTTATGCCAAGGAAAATACCCTTGAATCGAGAATTTTGCTTACTTGTAAAACAATTGAGGTTTTAGCAAAATTATCAAAGTTAGTTGAAGTTAGTGACAATATCAGCAATCATATTGCAACAAGCAATGCCAATGTAAATGATATTATTGATTACATAAATAGGCACATTACCGAAGAAATCACCCTTGATACTCTTGCTAAACGCTTCCACTTTTCAAAGTATTATATAGCACATTTATTTAAAGATTATGTTGGTGTTTCTCCTTATGACTATCTTATTATGAGAAGGCTTTATAACTGCAACAATTTAATTCGCAGCAATCACACAGTTAAAGAGGCTTGTTTTATGGTTGGATTTAATAATTATTCGAACTTTTACAGATTGTATAAAAAACATTTCAAAATTACTCCATTAGAATTTAAAGAGCAAATAAAATCAGAATAGGGAATTTTGACTTTTTGTACATCATTATAATTGTTTATCATATTTACAAAGGCTTTTTGGTTAGATATAATATTTATAAATATTAATTTTTTGGGGTATGCAATATGTTAAGTGATTGGATTATTGAAAAAAATCGGTTCGATATTGAAGACATTGAAAAACACGGTAGTAAATTCCTTTTGGGCAACGGATTTATGGGCTATAGAGGCACTATGGAAGAATATAGCGCTGAACAATTAGTTGCGGTTAATCTTGCCGGTTTCTTTGATTTGGCACAAAACAGTAATTGGAGAGAGTCTGTAAATGCGCCAAATCCCTTGTATACGGTTTTGACGGTTGATGGAATCAACCTTGATTTAAGTACTCTAAATCCCGTTTCACACAGTCAAAGACTTGATATTAAGTGCGGTATCCATAACAGAAAAACCCAATTTTCTGTTAACGGCGTAAACATTACAATTACGGCCGAGCGTTTTGTTAGTATGACACGGGAAAATATTATTGCGCTAAAATACACGGTTATCACTGATAAAGATATCACTGTCACACTAAAAAGTGGTATAGATAAGAATGTTTGGAATATATCGGGTAATCACTTAAATTATTTGGACGAGATTACTAATGGTAATTTCTTCAAGCTTAATTGCGAAACTGTGCAACTTAAAAATAAACTTGAGGTTTATGAAACAGTAATTGGGTTAGATGATTGTGTCAATGAAGATTTACTACATAAAGCTACCATTAATTTAAAAGCGAACGAAGAGTTTGAATTTGTTAAATTTGGTGGAATTTATCATAGTGACAGTCTTGAAAATTCTCATAACAACTTTTTAGATGCGGTAAAGGTTGGATATGACGAAATTAAGAATGAACATATTTCTGCTTGGGAACAAATTTGGGAAAATAGTGATGTTATTATTGAAGGCGACGACGATGCACAATTAGCGCTTCGTTACAGCATTTATCATCTATGCAGTATAGCGCCCCACAATACCGATAAATGCGGCATACCTGCACGAGGACTTTCGGGACAAGTTTATAAAGGCGCTGCTTTTTGGGATACCGAAATGTTTATGCTTCCATTTTTTCAATTTAGTGATAAAAAGGCCGCTAGAAATCTATTAAAGTATAGAATTAATACATTAGAAGGTGCTAAAAGAAAAGCAAAGGAATTCGGCTTTGAAGGCGCTTTCTTTGCTTGGGAAAGTCAGGAGACAGGTGATGATGCTTGTACTCTATTTAATGTGACTGATGTTTTTACTAACCGTCCGCAAAGAACATATTTCAAGGACAAACAAATTCATGTTTCGGCCGATATTGTTTTTGCAATGTGGGATTATTGCAGAACAACAGGCGACTATTCTTTACTTGTTGACGGCGGTCTTGACCTTATGTATGAATGTATGTGGTTTTTCTATACATATTCTGTTTTCAAGCCACACAAAAACCGCTACGAAATCTTAGATGTTGTAGGCCCCGATGAATACCACGAAAGAGTAAATAATAACGCATTTACAAACGTTATGGTAAAATCTGCCGTTGATATTTTTATCCGTGCGATTGATAAAGTTAAAAACATATATCCCGAGTATTTTGCAAGTTTTGATAAAGAACTTAACTGGGTATACGATTTTTCTGAAAAGTTATATGTACCACAACCAAACGAGAAGGGAATTATCGAGCAATTTGACGGTTATTTCACTCTTGAGGATACTACCCCCGAAATTCTTAAAACCCGCGAATTGATTAAAAATGAATATTGGGGAGGTCACGGTTTAGCATCAAATACAATGGTTTTAAAACAAGCTGATGTTATAATGATGCTTAATGTTTTCAAAAGTGCCTACAGCACCGAAATTAAAAAATTAAACTGGGATTTCTATGAGCCTTATACAGAGCATGGTTCAAGTCTTTCTGCTTGTGCTTATGCGATTGTGGCAGCTGAAATAGGTTATACAGACTGGGCTTATAAGTACTTTATGAAGACTGCTAGTGTTGACCTTACAGGTGACACAAAGCAATATTTAGGTTCACTCTATATTGGCGGCACACATCCTGCTGCTAACGGCGGTGCATGGAACACTGCAATTTTCGGTTTCGCAGGTGTTAGTGTTACTGACGACACATTAGATATTTCACCAAGAATTCCTAAAAATTGGAATAGTCTTTCCTTTAAGCTTAATTGGAAGGGCGAAGAACTTAATATTAAAATCACAGACGATAAGGTTCTAATTGATGGCATTGTAAATTCTAGTGTTACGGTTTACGGAAAGGAATATTAATATGAGTTTGAAAGCTTTAGTTTTTGATTTAGACGGCGTTTTAACCGATACTGCTAAATATCATTATCTTGCGTGGAAAAAGTTGGCAGATGAGTTGGGTTTTTATTTTGATGAAGATATAAACGAACTTTTAAAAGGCGTTTCGAGAATCAATTCTTTTGAAATAATTTTAGAAAAGAATAACGCAACTACAAATTTTTCTGCGACTGAAAAAGAAGTATTGGCAAATAAAAAGAATGAATATTATAAGGAAATGATTGAACAATTAACTCCTAATGATATTTTGCCTGGTATTGTGCCTTTCATAACCGAGGCCAGAAACAATGGTGTAAAGTGTGCCGTGGCTTCTATCAGTAAGAATGCAAGCAGAGTTTTAGAGTTGCTTGAAATTTCTGATATGTTCGATTATATTGCAGATGCGGCTCTTGTTAAAAAACCAAAGCCCGACCCCGAAATTTTCTTAACTTGCGCTAACGCTTTGGGTTTTGACCCCGCTGAGTGCATAGGTGTTGAAGATGCACAGGCAGGTATTGAATCTATTCATGCAGCCGGTATGCTTTCGGTTGGCATAAATGTAACAGTTACTTCAATAATGCCTGATATTGTTTTGAAATCTACTTCTGAGCTTGATTTTAACAAAATTAAAAATCAACTTTAATCCTATATTGAGGAGAAATTACTATGCGTATTTATGAAAACATATTTAAAACAAGTGAAAACCGTATGCCTACACGCGCGCATTATATTCCAAAAGGCGATGCTACATATACACTTTTAAACGGTGACTGGGATTTTGCTTACTTTGAAAAGGACGTTGATGTTCCAAAAGTGATTGAAAAGTGGGACAAAATTGATGTTCCTTCTTGTTGGCAATTAAGAGGATATGACAACCCAAATTACACCAATGTTAACTACCCATATCCTGTTGACCCTCCGTATGTGCCTGACGATAACCCTTGTGGTGTTTATAGGCGTGAATTTAATGTGGAAAAACTTTCGGGCAAGTTTTATTTTGTTTTCGAAGGTGTTTCTTCTTGCGCTTTCTTGTATATTAATGATAAATATGTTGGTTTTACTCAAGGCAGCCATCTTCGTGCTGAATTTGATGTGACCGACTTCGTTTCAGAAGGCGCTAATACCGTTATGGTTAAGGTGCTAAAATGGTGTGTTGGAAGTTATCTTGAAGACCAAGACGCTTTTAGATATAACGGTATTTTCAGAGATGTATATATTCTTAACCGCCCTGAAAATCACCTAAATGATATTGAAATTTTATCGGATGATAAAGCATTTAATATCAAGGTTGACAAAAAGGTTAACATCAAAATTATTGATAAAGATAATGTTTTGTGTGAAAAGGAAATTGAGGGTGAGTTTGAGTTTGCTCCCGAAAATCCTGTCTTATGGAACGCTGAAAAGCCCTATCTTTATAAAATTGTTGTTGAGTGCGCAGGGGAAGTTATTGAATTTAAAGCCGGTCTTCGAAAAATTGAAGTTTCAAAGGATTATGCTTTACTTATCAATGGTGTTGCTGTTAAACTTCACGGTATAAATCATCACGACACAAGTAAATTCGGCGGTTGGTGTCAAACTGAGGAAGAGCTTCGCCGCGACCTGGAATTAATGAAAGAACTTAATATCAACTGTGTTCGTACTGCTCATTATCCGCCAAGTCCTGTATTTATTGAAATGTGCGATGAGTTAGGTTTTTATGTTGTATGCGAAACTGATATTGAAACACACGGATTTTTAAGAAGACTTCCCAATGTTGAATATAAGTTTGATATGGAAGATGAAATTTGGCCTGGTACAAATCCTGATTGGGAAAAAGAACATCTTGAGAGAATGGAACGAATGGTTGAAATGTTTAAAAACCATTCGAGCATCATCTTTTGGTCAACAGGTAACGAAAGCGGACACGGTCCCAACCACTTAAAGATGGTTGAATGGACAAGAAATCGCGATAAAACACGTCTTGTTCATTGTGAAGATGCTTCTCGTAAGGGTGTGGTCGAAAATGCTGATGTATATTCAAGAATGTACAGTTCGACCAATTGGATTGAAGTTTTGGCTAACAACGAGGAAATTAATGTGCCTGTATTTTTGTGTGAATATGCTCACGCAATGGGTAACGGCCCCGGTGATGTTTGGGATTATAACGAAATGTTTGATAAATATCCCAAGCTTATAGGCGGTTGTATTTGGGAGTGGGCTGACCACGTTGTAACCGAAAATGGTGTTGAAAAATACGGTGGAGATTTTGAGGGCGAACTTACTAACGATGCTAACTTCTGCTGCGATGGTCTCGTTTTTGCTGACCGCAGTTTTAAAGCGGGTACTTTGGAGGCAAAGGCTGCATACCAACCCATTAAAACAAAGTTTGAAGATGGCGTTTTAAAGGTATATAATCGCCTTGATTTTACCAATCTTAATGAGTATCAGTTTACATACGAAATTGCAGTTGATGGTGCTGTTGAATCCCGAAAAACTGTTGTTTTAGATGCTGAACCGCACACAACTGTTGAGGTTGCAATTCCTTACGAAAAGGTATCTTGTAAGTATGGCGCATTTTTGAACTGTTATCTCACAAAGGATGGCAAAGAAGTTGCCCATACACAACACAAATTAGAGTTTGATGTTGCTGAAAAATCAACTTTAGAATTTGCTAAACTCACTGAAGATGAATTTAATATCTATGCTAACGGCGATAATTTCAATTTAGTATTTTCAAAACGTTATGCAACATTTACAAGCATTGTGGTAGATGGTATTGAACAGCTTGCCAGTAAGATTGAGCTTACTTCATATCGTGCTCCTATTGATAACGATAAGGGCTTTAATGTTCGTTGGGCAAGGGTTAATATCTGGCAAGGCGAAAATATCGACTGTCAGTTTAGCAAGGTTTACGATTGCAATATTGTTGACGGTAAAATTGTTGCTAATTGTTCACTTGCCGGTGTTTCCCGTGTGCCTTACTTTAGATATAGCCAAACTGTTGCGATTTACGAAAACGGTAAAATTGACATCAGCATATCAGGTAAAGTTCGTGAAGATGCTTTCTTCTTGCCACGTTTAGGATTTGAATTTGCATTACCTGATAATCTAAATAATTTTACCTATTTTGCAAACGGTCCGTTTGAGAGTTATTGCGACCTTTGTCACGCATCTATGGTTGGACTTTATGAGAGCAGTGCCGAGAAGGAATATGTTAATTATGTTCGACCCCAAGAACACGGTAACCATAACTTTGCTAAAATGCTTAAAATCGGTGGTATGCAGTTTGAATCGGATGGTGAGTTTGAGTTTAATGTTTCAAAATTTTCAACCGCTGTTTTAACTAAGGCTGAGCATACCGATGAATTGCAAAAGGACGGTAAAACACATCTAAGAATCGACTATAAAGTTACAGGTGTTGGTTCTGCGGCTTGCGGTCCCGGTCTTGCAGATGTATACAAACTAAGCGACAAGGATATCGATTTTAATTTCTCAATCAATTTGGGCTAAACCTATATAAAACTAAAAGGAACAGATTTTAATATCTGTTCCTTGCTTTTAGTTAATAAAAAAGGGGGAGAGGTAGTGTGAAAAACAGCATAAATAAAGGTATATTTTTAGCAATATTAGCGGCGGCTCTCTATGCTATAAATTCGCCCTTTTCAAAACTTTTGTTAGACTATATGCCCTCAACCTTAATGGCAGGCTTTCTCTATATCGGTGCAGGTCTCGGCATGGGTGTGATAGCGATTATCCGTAAATTGAAAAAGACCGAGAGAGTGGAAGAAAAAATCACAAAAGCGGACTTGCCGTACACTGTTGCAATGATTATTCTCGATATTGCGGCGCCAATCTTTTTATTGCTTGGTCTTTCCTACACAACGGCAGCAAATGCTTCACTTCTCAATAATTTTGAAATTGTGGCAACGGCAATTATTGCTTTAATGATATTCAAAGAGAAAATTAGTTTACGCCTTTGGTTTGGTATTTTCTTTGTTACAGCATCGTGCGTTCTTTTATCATTTGAAGATATTTCTAGCTTGAAATTTTCGGTAGGTTCGCTCTTTATTCTCTTGGCTTGTGTATGTTGGGGTATTGAAAACAACTGCACAAGAAAACTATCCTCAAAAGACCCGCTTGAAATTGTTCTTTTAAAGGGTATCTTTTCAGGATTCGGCTCGGTCATCATAGGTCTTTGCCTTGGAGAACGAATCACTGTGCTTTGGAGTGTGATTGCTGTTCTTTGCGTTGGATTTGTCGCATACGGACTTAGTATTTTCTTTTATGTATATGCACAGCGAATGCTCGGCGCGGCGAGAACCAGTGCCTATTATGCGGTAGCTCCGTTTATTGGCACATTATTGTCGCTAGTAATCTTCCGTGAAATTCCGTATTATACATATTTTATAGCTCTTGCTTTAATGCTCTTGGGAGCGTGGCTTTGTTCGAAAGACGAGCCGATTTTTAAAAAGAAAAATGTTTAAAAGCAGATGCAAAAAGCGTCTGCTTTTTCTTTACTTATAATGTTTTTGTGGTATAATAAATTTATAAAAGAGTTTGCGAGGTGAGGGAATGAACAAGTTTGTTTTACACAGTAACTATAAACCCACAGGTGACCAACCTGAGGCTATAGATAAGCTTGTAGAGGGTGTTTTAAGAGGAGATAGGGAACAAACTTTACTCGGTGTTACAGGCTCGGGTAAAACCTTTACTATGGCTAATATTATCGAGCGTGTAAACCGCCCGACACTTGTTCTCGCTCACAATAAAACCCTTGCCGCACAACTTTGCAGTGAGTTTCGCGAATTTTTCCCTGAGAACGCGGTGGAATATTTTGTATCCTACTACGATTACTATCAACCCGAGGCGTATATACCGGGTAGCGACACATATATTGAAAAGGACTCGGCAATTAATGATGAGATTGATAAATTACGCCATTCGGCAACCTGTGCATTGTCTGAACGACGAGATGTTATAATTGTCGCCAGTGTATCTTGTATTTATTCTTTAGGTAACCCTATTGATTACCGAAATATGGTAATTTCACTCCGTCAGGGTATGGAGAAAAGCCGAGATGAGTTAATTCATAAGCTCGTTGACCTACAATACGAGCGAAATGACATTAATTTTGTCCGTAATAAGTTTAGAGTTAGGGGAGACACGGTTGAAATTTTCCCCGCTTATTCGGCTGAAAATGCTATAAGGGTTGAGTTTTTTGGTGATGAAATTGATAGAATATGCGAAATCAACACTCTGACGGGTGAAATCAAGGCTTTTCTATCCCACATAGCAATTTATCCCGCCTCGCATTATATCGTGCCACAGAACAAATTAGAGGAAGCTTTAACCGAAATTAAAGAAGAGATGGAAGAGAGAGTTCGTTTCTTTAATGAAAACGAGAAGCTAATTGAGGCACAGAGAATAAGACAACGCACTGAATACGATATTGAAATGCTTCGAGAAATTGGCACTTGCAAGGGCATTGAAAACTATTCTCGTGTTATGGAGAGAAGACCAAAAGGCAGTACGCCCTCGACATTGCTGGATTATTTTCCTGATGATTTCTTGCTGTTTGTTGACGAGTCTCATGTAACTTTACCGCAAGTCAGAGGAATGTATGCGGGCGACAGAGCAAGAAAAGAAAATCTTGTTGAGTACGGTTTTCGTTTGCCCTCGGCATTCGATAACCGACCGTTGAATTTTGAGGAGTTTTACAGTCATATAAATCAAGCGGTTTTCGTTTCTGCAACACCGTCCGATTTTGAAAAGCAACATTCAGCGCAAATTGTTGAGCAAGTAATTCGACCAACTGGACTTTTAGACCCGCTTGTAACAGTAAAACCAACCGAGGGTCAAATCGACGACCTAGTATACGAAATAAGGGAAAGAACATCCAAAAACGAGCGTGTTTTAATAACAACCCTTACCAAGAAGATGGCGGAGGACTTGACCGATTATCTTAAAGATTTAGGTATTAAGGTCACCTATATGCACTATGATATTGACACCATTGAGCGTATGCAGATTATCCGAGATTTGCGTTTAGGAGAGGTTGATGTGCTTGTTGGAATTAACCTTTTGCGCGAAGGTTTGGATATTCCTGAGGTTTCTTTGGTGGCAATTCTAGACGCCGACAAAGAAGGCTTCTTAAGAAGCGAAACCTCATTGGTACAAACAATAGGAAGAGCTGCCCGAAACGCTGATGGACAAGTTATAATGTATGCCGACAGCGTAACGCCATCAATGGAACGAGCTATCGCTGAGACCGAGCGACGCCGCAATATTCAAAATGAATATAACATAAAAAACGGTGTTACACCTAAGACTATTTCTAAAAATGTTCACGACATTATCGAAATAGGGGCTAAACCGAAAGAGAACAAGCAGATTTCTCGAATGTCCAAGCTGGAACGCGAGGCGGAAATCAAGCGTTTGACCTATGAAATGAAACAGGCTGCTAAGATTCTTGAATTCGAACACGCCGCAGTTTTAAGGGATAAAATTGAAAAACTTCGTAGTGGTAAATAGGTTGACAATTTAAGGCAAATTATGTAAAATTTAATTATAAAACTCAGGAGGTTTAAAGTTTATGAAGAAAAAAGGTTTTTTTGCGGAATTTAAAGAATTTATAATGCGTGGAAATGTTATTGATATGGCTGTCGGTGTTATTATTGCGACTGCTTTCGGTAAAATTACTACAAGTCTTGTAAATGATGTTATTATGCCTGCTATCGGTTTGTTAACAAGCGATGGCGCAAGCTTTACCGAGAAACTTAATTGGACAATTACCGGCACCGAAACAACAATTGGCTTTGGATTATTTATTGAAACAATTATTAACTTCCTTATAATTGGTTTCTCGGTATTTGTAATGATTAAAATCATTAATAAGGTAAGAGAAGTTGCTGAAACAAAACTTTTGAAGAAAAAAGAAGAGGAAGAGGTTGTGGCTGAGGAGCCAAAAGGTCCTACAACCGAGGAACTTCTTTCCGAGATTCTTGCTGAACTTAAGAAAAAGTAGTAATTAATAAATTAAAACACCCTGTAGTTTTTAAAGCTACAGGGTGTTATTATATGCTTAAATCACATATCCGCCGTTAATACCAAGTACCTGACCTGTTATATAGTCGGCTTTGTCACTTGCTAAAAACTCAATTGCTTCGGCAATTTCATCCGCACTGCCCATTCTGCCAAGGGGAATGGTTTCAACAAATTCGGTTAACTCCTCAACAGTGAGATTAGAATTCATACTGGTTTCGATAAGACCTGGTGCTATACAGTTTACTGTAATACCGCTAGGTGCCAATTCCTTTGCCAAGGCCTTTGTGAGACCAATGATACCCGCTTTAGATGCAGAGTAAGCAACCTCACAAGAAGCGCCGACCTGACCCCACATTGAAGATATATTAATAATTTTACCCGAGCCTTTATTAACCATTGAAGATGTAACGGCCTTGCAACAGTTAAATGTACCTTTAAGGTTTGTGTCAATTATGCGGTCAAAATCAATTTCATCGGTGTCTGTAATTAAGCCTTGATAAGCAACGCCTGCATTATTAACTAAAATGTCAAGACTACCAAATTTATAAAGTGTTTCCTTAATCATAAGGTCAACCTCAAGCTTGTTGGCAACATTTGCCTTGTGGGTCATAACCGAATATCCGTTAGCGGATAACGAACGGGCGAGTAGGGAAGCGGACTCGTAGGAATTATTATAGTTAATTACAACATTGTATCCTTTTTGTGCAAATAGAATAGCCGTTGCAGCGCCTATTCCTTTAGAAGCACCGGTTATAAGAACAGTTTTACTCATAAATATCTCCTTTTGTTTTACTAAAACGATTATAACATAAATATTAAAAAAATAAAAGACTTTTTTTACAATAGATTGGGTTTACATAACGATGTAAATCATACATATTGTATAGTTTACATAAACAGTTAACATAATATTTTAAAGGTTACAAATTTGTAATTGACATAATACTTTATTTATGTATAATAATAAATAGTTAAGATTTTTCTGGTTTTCAGGCAGTTTTCCGTTTTTTAAGTTTGCGGAGACTGTTTTTTATCGTTTATACAAAGTTTACATAAAACCAAAAACCCAACATATTGTGTTTCTGGTTTTTAGGTAACATATTAGTTGTATGGCATATCTTGTCCGCTTTTTGCATAGTATCTTTTAGAAGATTTAAAAGTGGGGAAAAGTTATGCAAAAGGGAACAGTTGTAAGTTTAAAACATTTTAAAAGCGTTATTGATTTTTTAAAGCAAAACTGGCGGATGATATTACTTACTTTATTTTTTATCGTAGGTATTGTGTTGGCTACCGTTTCTCTTGATAAGTCGGGTTATTTGTTTGAACGCTTAAATACCTTATCCGTAAACTATATTAGTTTACGACAGGGCAAAGATTTTTTTAAGATTTTTTCTAATTCTTTTTTAAATAATGCTGTATTTTTAACCGTAATTTTTATTCTAGGCTCTTCTATTAACGGCATTACTTTAGTGCCTCTTGTTATAGGTGTTAAAGGGTATATAACAGGATATTTAATTGCTTTTATTTATTCTACTTATGAACTTAAGGGAATAGCTCTAAGTACTCTAATTGTCATTCCGCCCGCGGTAATTTCAATAATTTTTCTTTTCATTTTTTCAAAATTTGCAATAGGTTTTTCTTTACAGGTTATCTGTTTAACTCTGCCAAATACTAGCAGTAAAAACCTAAGTTTACATTTTAAGCAATACTTAAAACAGTTACTAATCACATTTATACCAATTATTTTTGCGGCGGTATTTGATGGGTGGCTATCAACTAAATTGATTTCACATTTTGAATTTTAAAAAAGGAGGTGCTTATTTTTGGAAAACAGCATAAGAATTTTCAATAGTTATTTAATTAATGAGAAAAAATCTTCAAACAATACTGTTGAATCTTATATGCGAGATATTATACAGTTTTCAGATTTTTGCACCTCAAACAATATTAGTAATGTTAAAGATGTCAATAAACCAGTTATCGAGAATTACTTAAAATATCTGACTGCGGTAGGTAAGTCAGAGTCAACGAAATTAAGAACGATTGCAACATTACGCGCTTTTTTCCGTTGTTTAACCGCAAAAGGTTTTTTTGAAGGTAATCCATTAGATGGTATCAGCGTAAAAAAAACTGAAAAGCAGTTGCCGGGTGTTTTAGATGAAAAAGAGATTGTTCTTTTACTTTCTCAACCAAATGGTGTTGACTTTAAAAGCATTCGCGATAAGGCTATGCTTGAAATCCTTTATGCTACAGGAATTAAGGTTTCCGAGCTTATCGAACTCAAGACAGGGGATATAAACCTTCAAATCGGTATATTACACCTCAAAAACGGCAAAAAAGAAAGAATCGTTCCAATTTATCCCGCTGCTATTCGTAGTGTTGCTAATTATTTGGTAAATGTTCGTCCTGCAATTGTTTTGGAAGAATCAGAGGACAAGCTCTTTACTAATATGAACGGAAAGCCGATGTCTAGACAGGGCTTTTGGAAAATCATTAAGCACTATGCCGATACCGCGGGAATCAAAAAGGATATAACACCTCATACTTTGAGACATTCTTTTGCAACTCACTTGTTAGAGAACGGTGCAACATTATCAGATATTAAGGAAATGTTAGGGCACTCAGATATTTCATCAACACAAATCTATGCTCAATTGATAAAATCCAAGTACACATCTGCATATACAAAATTTCATCCAATGGCTAACAAATAACAAAATCCCCATCAATTTGGGGATTTTTCTTTAGGTGAGAGGTCAAAAAATCATATACCCAATTATACTAAATGAATATTTTGTATAATACAGGGAAGCGTTTAAGGTAAAGAAATATGTGGTTTGGCTGATTTTGCCTTATTTTGATCAATTGAATAATGTTATACTATATAGTATTATCTTTCAATTTTGTTTTTTCATATTAACCACTTTTCATTAATAAGTTTCTTTTCTTTATTAAAATTGTTATTGAATAGAAATATTCTTCACTAGGCGTAGTCTCTCAAAAAAATTTCTATTTGATAAGGTTTTTACAATTTATTTAAAAAAAGACTTGATTTTAGCATTTTGTTATTGTATAATGCTTAGGTCATCACAATTTGCCGGTGTGATGGAATTGGCAGACGTAGTGGACTCAAAATCCACCGGTAGCGATACCGTGCCGGTTCGAGTCCGGCCACCGGCACCAATAAAGAGGAAATGTGACCGTAAGGTTGCGTTTCCTCTTTATTTTTTGTTTGTAGGGGGCGAACCCGAGAGGGTTTGCCGTTAAGAAAAACAGTACGGTGTACTGTTTTTTAGACAAAGCCGCGAAGTCGGGTACTGTTACATAGCAACGGTCGACAAGCCATTAGTATGCTATGAAACCACTCAAATACAAACCGCAGACGGTCGACCCCCGCACCGGCACCAATAAACTCTCAATCCTAAACGAAACCCCATATCCGCAATTAAGCAGATATGGGGTATCTTTAAAGAATCTTTATATTTATAACTTTGCTAATAAATCAGCCTTTTTAGTTGCAAATTCTTCTTCGGTTATGACTCCTGCATCTTTAAGCTTTTGCAATTTTTCAAGTTGCTCCAACGGGTCAATTGTTTTCTCCGCTTGCTGAACTACAATGGGTTTCTTTGCTTCCTCACGAGCAAGTCGCTTATAAAGATTATAAATCTCAACAACTCTTTCCGCTTCGGTAACACTTAATGTTTGAATTTTTAAGTTAGTTCCCGCAGTAAAAATTGTGAGGTCGCAAAGCTTTAAAGCGGCATTAAGTAAGGTTACTGTTAAACTATCACTATTTGCTTGTTCAGTAGACATTGAAACAATATCTTCATAGTAAAATTTCTTAACATTTTGTGCAACACCAAAAACTTCTCTATCAAGCATTACAAATTGTCTTGTAGTACACATTAAGAAATCTTTTGCAGTAATGCTGTCTACACCCCAAGCAAAATATATGATAAGTTCATCTTCTTCCATATATTTTTTAGCTTCATTGTATGCTTCATCACCGATTTTTTCGTGAATAAATTTATCTATTTCTTGTTCGGTAATTTCAAAGTCTGATTTTTCAAGACATTCGAAATAGTATTTAAGATTCACAAAATCTGTTTCTCTTAAACGAGCAGGTATACAGAAAAGCAGTTCGCCGTTACAAAGTATTTTATTTGTTTCACCTTCAGTTTCAAAGCCTATAGATGTAATTTCGGCTAACGGAATTTTTATATTATAGAAAAATTGCGGATTATCTTCTAATGCAATTCGTGCATATAAAAATTCAGTAGTAACCGTTAAATACTCTTTAGTTGTATTATTATCTAAAAGGAAAATAATTTGTTCGCTGTCGGGTAAATCTGCAAATCTTTTCAACACATCTCTACGAGTAACCTTATCTTCGGTATAAGGTAACATTTTCAATTTACTAACTTTAAGGCTTGAAGCAGGGAGCACTAGTTTCTTCATATACTCTTTAGTAAAAGCTAAAGTATCAGCCATTGAGTTTACTTCAAAAATCCCCTTTTTTGTATTATCTTTGCCTGATAGAATTTTATCACATTTGATTTTGCTTTTAGCTTCCGCTTCTTCTCGTGCTTTTCTTTCCGCTTCTTCTCGTGCTGCTGCTTCTGCGGCACGGGCTTCTTTAGCGGCATCCATTTTAGCTTTTGCTTGGTCTGCAGCACTTTTAGCAGTATCTTTTGCCACCTTTGCGGCATCTTTTAAAGAATCTAAAAACCCCATATTTTACTCCTTTTATTATGATAATAATGCATCAGTTAATTCGCCAACTTGTGCCCAATAAAACACACCTATAACAACAATTACTGCGAAAATTGTAACCAAACTTAAAGTGCGTTCTTTAGCGGCAACCTCTAAAAACTCTTTAGGTGTAAGGTTTTCTTTTTTATATGCCATAACTAAATCAACAATAGCTAATATAAAGCTTAATATGTATACAATTAAGCCAAAGGTTGAGTTAATAATCAACATAATCAATATTGAAGCAATAGTGCCAATTAATGAAAACAATCCTAAATTTTTCTTATCCATTTTAAAAAACTCCTTTTAATATGTTTATTTTATCGGCTGAAATCCTACCCTCCTATCAATATTATCTGCCGATATAGATAATTGATTAATTAATGTTGATATACATTGCAGGTCTAACGCCCCATCTGTCTGCATTAACTTCTGTACCATCAAAATTAACTTCACCATCAAGCTCAATATACATAGCGAAGCTATTTCCATAGTTTCCTGGGGTTCTTAGCCAATAAGAGCGAGTAATATTATCAGGATTAATAACTCCTGTTTCAATTTGAGCAAGAGTAACATCGCTATTATCAATCAAAACTTTTCTTGTTGCGTAAGTCATAGCGTTTTCAGTCGTTTTCAAATATGTAGCGGCTTCTTCAATGCTTAAACAAAATATTTTATCGTTAGTATTGTATCCACCTGTGGGATTACGATAGCGGTCGGTATGTATGCTAACAGAAGGTATCTTCTTTTTTTCTGAATTTGAAAATGCAGTATTGTAGAAATTATTGTTAAGCCAAGTTCTGAGCGAGCATTTTTCCCAAGTGGTTTCGGGTGGATAGTTAGTATGAATTTCATCCTTATTATATGGTTGTCTATCAAGCACACGATTTGAAATTACAAAAAGTCGACCGTTTTTCTTTTCTAAAACACGCCACTCAATTTTCTCTAAACCATTATCTGTATATCCGTCTTGTTCGTATGTACCGAAATAAATAATATCTCCCACTTTTGCTTTTGATATGGGTACAATATAATCGGGTTCGGTTTCAACTATAGTTTCGTTAGATTGTGATTCGTTTGACACAGGGGGAGTATATGCATAGGTTTTTAGAGGAATTTTATCATATACTTCTTTTGTGATTTTTTTTGCAGTAGAACCATTCGATGTTTTTAATTGGGTACCGTCAAAAACATAGTAAACTATAAATTGTCTATAAACTGAAATTTCGTATGTTGTAATGTTGTTATCGCCCATCGAAACATTTATCGCATCCACATCACCGTATCTGTAATCATATTCTTCGATTTTGGATTTTTCTTCATAATAATCCTTGCTTATGTACACATAGGCTTCATCAGTTTCGTAGTAACCGTATAGAATCTCTAAAAAATCCTCTTTCGTTTCTGGACTTTTTGCCTCGGTGATGCTCTCGGTTGTTTCCTGTAAATCACTACTCACTTTTTCCATGCCACAGCCACTTAACAGTAACACCAATGTCATAATAATTATTAAATACCTCAATTTCTTCGCTCCCCTAATTATTTTGTTCTTTTAGTATTCTTCTTATCGTGCGTTCGCTATATCCGTATTTTTTTGCTAAATACCTGATATTCGAACCATCAAATTCTTCAGTAATGGTTTTATAAACATATCGTTTATTATAAAATTCAACGGGAAAAGTTATCTGCTGACCGCGATATTCCTCAAAAATCAACTTGGCATTTTCTATGCCAACCAAATCAGCGATGGTGCGATAAATTCCGTTTATATCTTCCATTTCAACCTTCGGTTTCATGCCCGATCTCACTCCGAACTCAATCTCCCTTCTAGAATAAATGATTTCTCAGGACATTTCCATTGTTCTATATCAAAGAAATATTTCCTTTTAATATGTCCTGTTTCCCTTTAAACTCCACTTACACTAGTAAAGACGATTTTCCTGTAAAAAATTACGATATTTTCAAAAAATTTTTAAAAAATAAAACCCTCCTTTTAAAAGGAAGGTTTATATTATCAAATATTCAATTTTAATTTAATATGCCAAATATCCCGTTCCGTCTGGGTATGAGCGATGGAGAGTATCCTCATAAACATAATAAACATAGCCATCATCAAATGACGCATAAAATCTTTTGCCATAGGCTAAACTTCTTCCCCACTCGAATTGCCATCCATGCGACGATAAATCCGAAAGATATAAAATATCTGCATCGCCTGTTAAATTGCCTCCAATACAACCTCCTTTATATTTTGAAACAAACAATACCTCATTGTATCTTGTTCCTGAGGCTAACAATTGCGGGGTTGCATCAAGGTTATTTAAATCATAACTATAAAGATTATCGTTGCGAACAATCAGTTGGTCATTAAGGAAGAAGAAATGTCCCCAATCAAGTTTTTTAACAACCTCTCCGGTTTGATTATCATAAATTTTAATACAATCCTCGGGAGAATTATAATTATAAAATGCAGCAATCATATATTTGTTTGTCATGCAAACTGAGGTTGTGTTCAAGTTATCTAAAATTACCTCAGATTCTCCAGTTTCAAGGTTTATTTTATAATAAGAAATAGTTGTTACGCCCTTAAACGAATCGGTAACTTCAGAAACGCAATAGGCAGTTTTATCAATAACCAAAAGTTTATCTGCCTGAATATCTGAAACCTGTTGCTTTTGAGTGCCGTCAGTTTTCATCTTTTTAATATGTCCTATGCCGGAACTCCGACCTGATAAATAATATATCCAATCGCCAACAACATTTATGTATGGGTCAGGACATAAATCAGAAGCTAACTTTGTTTTTTCACCCGAGCCATCTTCTTTGAGTTTATATAATATATAAACATAATTTTCTTCGGCGCAATAATATAGCCAACCATTGCTTTTAGCAACCATCCCCGAACCCCAATGAACATTGTTATAAGTGTTACCGAATTTTTCCGATGAGATATGCTCGGGGGGAACAGTTTCGTTCTCGCTTTCACTACCACTTGAACTACCGCCTGCATTTGAAGAGGAAGATGCTGAGGATGAGGAACTTGGTGAAGAAGAACTGCCGTTTTCTTTTTTATCCGAACCAGCAGAAAAATCTATCTCGCCGCCCGAGGAATCAATATATTCATATATAAACTCCTCTCCCTCAGTTTCTAATTCTTCATCGGGTTTGGATTTGCTGTTTGATTTGTCAAATTCAAATGATTTCACCCAATCTAAAAAGGAATTTTTCTTCTCGCTATCGGTAGTGCCTTTATCTTCAGTTTTATCATCGTTTTTTTCAAAAATATTAAACCAACTGCTTGAAGTTTGAGTTGAATTTTTATCGCCACCAGCATGATTTTTGCCGAATCCGTTTAAAAACAAAAATGTTACAGAAGAAGTAACAATACAAATTACAACAATAATTGAGGCTATTTTTAAAAGGGCCTTGTTCCGCTGTTGGCGGATAATCTTTGCAATGGCAAGTTCCTTTCTGCCTTTTCCTTTAACAACACTATCAAGAATTTGTTGTGCAATAACAAGACTTAACAAAGCTGTTCCAATTAGATTTCTGAATCCAATGGTTATCATACTAGCAATATTGCCACTGTAAATCGCCTTATCAATTCCCCGTTCCTTCAGCACTTCCTTCAAGTGCTTCTTTGCCGATTTAAAACGGCTATAAACAGTTGAGGCGGGAACTCCTTGCATTTTTGCTATTTCCGCAACCCGCATACCATCATAATAAACTCGGGATAAAAGTTCTGCATCATTAGGGTCGAGCCTATTCAAAACCTCTTTTATATCCATAGCAACATCGCTATTTGGCGTTTGGTCCTTCAAGAAAACAGATGTATCCTCAAACTCATATTCAACCATCTCTTTTTTGATTGCAAAAGTTCTAAGAAAATCCTTTGAAGTATTCTTGGTAATAACCGTAAGCCAACCATAAAAAGCGGAAGGTTCTCGCAACAAACTTATATTTTTATAAACCTTTATGAAAACCTCTTGAATTACATCATATGCAGTTTCATCATCAGATATATATTGATGAACAATGAAAAGTACATAGCGATAACTTTGCATAAACAACTCGTTAAATGCCTTTTTATCGCCTTGCATAGCGAGTTTTATAAGTTGATAATTTTCAGGCAAGGAACTTTTGGCATCCTCAACGGTTACAACTTCCCCATTAGCATTATGCAACAAGTCGGCATTTGCGGATAAAATTATACTTTCATCCTCTTCAACATTCTCAATAATTTCGTTATCCATTTTGCCGAGCCACCACTTTTCTAACATATTTTTTAATTATATTTCACTCTTTGCTTCTTGTCAACAATGAAACTTGTCCTTATAAACCGTAATAAAGTTTTATAATAAGGGCTAATAAATATGGCAAATACGAAATACCTAACTCTCTGCGACTCGCCTTTGTTAGTGTCTGTGTTCAAGAAAGTATAGCCCCTTCGGGATTTCTACTGGTTATGCACCACCGGCACCAGTTTAGAACCTCAATTCGCAATGTTGAGGTTCTTTTTTATGTTATAAAACCCCAAACTATATAATTAGTCTGGGGTTTAAATTATTGCCTATTATTTTTCTAAAACAAACTCCATATTTGTTAAATAATTAACAAACTATATATTCTCTATTATGATTGTTTCTATAACAACATCATCAACGGGTTTGTCGGCATTACCAACCTTAACATTAGCAATAGCGTTTACAGTATCCATACCCTCGATAACCTGACCGAATACTGTATGACGGAAATCAAGCCAAGGTGTGCCGCCCATCTTCTCGTAAGCATCAACAATATCAGCAGGAAAAGAATCGGGCATTTCTTTCATTTGCATTAACATATTCTGAGGCACTGTATCCGCCTGAACGATAAAGAACTGACTGCCGTTTGTATTAGGACCTGCATTTGCCATTGATAAAGCACCGTTTAAATTATGGAGTTTAACATCAAACTCATCTTCAAAACTATAACCATAAATAGATTCACCGCCCATACCTGTACCAGTTGGGTCGCCGCCTTGAATCATAAAATCTTTAATTACACGATGAAAAATCAAACCGTCATAATAGCCGTTTTTAGCGTGCGTTACAAAATTTTCAACTGTTTTGGGAGCTTCGTTTGGGAATAATTTTACCTTAATTTCGCCCATATTTGTTTTAAAGGTTGCAAGTATATCCCCTGCCCCGATTTCTTTAAGCTGATATGCTGACATAATTATACCTCCAAATTGGTTTATGCAGTTATTTTACAACACTTTTTATTAAAAAACAATAGTAAATTTTACTTGTAATTCACCACAATATATAGTATAATTAAGAAAATTATCTAAAGTATAAGGAGAAATTTGCTATGAAATGTCCCTTTTGCGGTTTTGAAGAAAGTAAGGTAATTGATTCTAGACCAACAGACGAGGGTCAAAGAATCAGACGACGCCGTGAATGTCTTGAATGTGCTAAGCGTTTTACAACTTACGAAGTTATTGAAAGCTTACCTATTATTGTCATTAAAAAGGACAAGTCTAGAGAAACATTTAATCGCAATAAGCTTATGACAGGACTCCTTCGTGCTTGTGAAAAACGTCCGGTTTCTATTGATATGCTTGATAATCTTATTGATGAAATTGAGGTTATTATTCAAAATTCTCTCGACCGTGAAGTAAGTTCTGAAAAAATCGGCGAACTTGTTATGGAAAAACTCAAAAAGGTTGACGAGGTGGCTTATGTTCGCTTTGCTTCCGTTTACCGTCAATTTAAAGATATCAACACTTTTATGAGTGAACTTAGCAAATTACTTGAAAATAATTAGGAGTTATTATGAGCAACAACTTAATGGCAGATTTATTACTGCCTGATATTGATAAAACACCCGAATATTACGAAAACCTTTACCCTGCAAGAAATTTGCCCGAGGGCGCCAGGGTTACCAGAATTGCCCCAAGTCCCACAGGATACTTGCATTTGGGCGTTTTATTTGCAGCATTGGTTAATAGAATTACCGCAACATCAACCTCAGGTGTTTTCTTTACAAGAATTGAAGATACCGATAAAAAACGTGAGGTTAAAGGCGGTATTGAGGACATTATCGGCGGACTAAACCGTTTCGGTATTACTATTGATGAGGGGTTTATCTCGGGCGATAATCAAAGCGGAATTTACGGTCCCTATCAGCAAAGCCACCGTGAAGAAATTTACAAAACCTATGTTAAAGAATTAATTAAACAAGGTTTGGCTTACCCTTGCTTCTGCACTGCTGAGGAGTTGGCGGCTGTCAGAGAAATTCAAGAGTCGCAAAAAATTCGTACAGGTTATCACGGCGAATGGGCAAAACACCGCAATATCACCTTTGAAGAAGCAAAAGCGTTAATTGACGAGGGCAAATCCTTTGTAATCCGTTTAAAATCCCCCGGTAACGAGCAAAACAAGGTTGTTTTTGAAGATACTATTAAAGGTAAAATCGAAATGCCCGAAAATGACGAGGATTTCGTTCTTCTTAAATCTGACGGCATTCCTACCTATCACTTTGCACACGCTGTTGACGACCATTTGATGCGTACAACACACGTTTTGCGTGGCGATGAGTGGATTTCATCAGTTCCCAAGCATATTCAACTCTTTAAGCTTTTGGGCTTTAAGGTGCCTAAATTTGGTCACATTTCCCCTATTATGAAGCTTGAAAACGGTGCTAAACGCAAGATTTCAAAGCGTAAAGACCCAGAGGCTGCGGTTCATTTCTTTGCTGAGCAAGGTTATATGACCGAGGCTGTTCTTAACTATTTAATGACGGTTGCATCCTCCGATTTTGAGGACTGGCGCCGTGCAAACCCTGATACATCTTATAAGGAATTTAAGTTTAATCTCAAGAAAATGAGTGTTTCAGGTGCCTTGTTTGATGAAAACAAGCTGATTGACGTTAGCAAAACAATGGTTTCCAAGCTTTCAAGCACTGAGGTTTATGAAAAATTGACCGCTTGGGCTAAAGAATTTGATTCAGAGTTTTATAACATTTTGATTGCAGACCCCGATTATACTAAGGCTGTTTTTGCTATTGACCGTGATGTTCCTAAGCCTCGTAAGGACATTGCAAAATGGAACGAAGCTAAAGAATATTTCTCCTATATGTTTGAGGATTTGTTTGTTGCAGACTTTACTTTGCCTGAGAATATATCTCCCGAAGACGCAAAGGCTTTCTTGTCTGCTTATAAATCTGTTTATAACCCTGTAGACGACCGTCAAGAGTGGTTCCAAAGAATAAAGGATATTGCTCCCACAATCGGTTTTGCTGCAGAAACCAAGGAATATAAAGCAAATCCCGAAAACTTTAAGGGTCACGCCGGTGATTTAAGCTCGGTGCTTAGAATTGCAATCACAGGTAGACGCAACACCCCCGACCTTTGCAGTATAATGCAGGTTTTAGGCAAAGATAAATGTCTTAACAGAATTGATAAAGTGCTTGAAAGCATTTAGAAAGGTTAATCTATGGACGAAAACATTAAAATTGAGGACTCTTCTCTACCCTCTAACTTTATTCACGATTATATTGACGAAGATTTAAAAGAAGGCGTTTACAGTAAGGTGCAAACCCGTTTCCCGCCCGAGCCTAACGGCTATCTTCACATAGGCCACGCAAAGGCTATTTGCATTGACTTTGCAACCGCTGAAAAATATAACGGCAAGTGCAACTTGCGTCTTGATGATACCAACCCCACTAAAGAGGATGTTGAGTATGTTGATGCTATCAAAGAAGATATTCAGTGGTTAGGCTTTAATTGGGACAATATTTATTTCGCATCGGATTACTTTGATTATATCTATGAATGCGCTTTAAAGCTTATAGATAAAGGCTTGGCTTATGTTGACGAGTCAACACCCGACCAAATCCGTGAAATGCGCGGTACTTTGACCGAGGCTGGCGTTAACAGTCCTTACCGTGACAGACCTATCGAAGAAACTAAAGATTTGTTCCGCCGTATGACCGATGGTGAATTTGAAAACGGCGCTATGGTTTTGAGAGCTAAAATTGATATGGCATCCTCAAATATCAATATGCGCGACCCTGTAATTTACCGCATTATGCACGCTCATCATCACAGAACCGGCGACAAATGGTGTGTATACCCAATGTATGACTTTGCACATCCCTTGAGTGATGCTAAAGAGGGTGTTACCCACTCCCTTTGCTCTTTGGAGTTTGAAAATCACAGACCTTTATATAATTGGTTTTTAGAGGTTTTGGAAATTCCCGAGGCACCTCGCCAAATTGAATTTGCAAGAATGAATGTTAATTACACATTAACAAGTAAGCGCAAGTGCTTAAAGCTTGTTAATGACGGTTTGGTATCAGGTTGGGATGACCCAAGAATGGCAACTATTTGCGGTATGCGTCGCAGAGGCTATCCTGCCGAGGCTGTTCGTGCTTTCGTTGATAAAATCGGTGTTTCCAAGGCTTACAGCGTTATTGACTACGCTTTGCTTGAGTCTTGTGTTAGGGATTATTTGAACGAAAATGCTGACCGTGCAATGGCTGTTCTTCGTCCTTTAAAAATTATAATCGATAACTACCCTGAGGATAAGTTTGAAGAAATTCTTGTTGATATTAACCCCGCAAAGCCCGAACTTGGCAAACGTGCAGTTACTTTTTCTAAGGAAATCTTTATTGAGCAGGACGACTTTATGTTAGAGCCACCCGGAAAGTATTTCCGTTTGTGCCCTCAAAAAGAAGTTCGTTTAAAGAGTGCTTATTACATTAAATATGCTTCACACGAAACCGATGAGAAAGGCAATATTACTGCAGTTCACTGTACCTATGACCCCGAAAGCTTTGGCGGCGAAACACCTGACGGCAGAAAGGTTAAGGGCACACTTCATTGGGTTAGCGCAAACCACTCTATCGACGCTGAAATTCGTCTTTATGACCGTTTGTTCAATGTTCCCAACCCCAGCGACGAAGAGGGCGTTGCCTCATTTGCCGATAATTTAAACCCCGAATCATTAACTGTATTAAATAACTGTAAGCTTGATGCTTCTCTTAAAGATATTAAAGTTGGAGATACATTCCAATTTATGCGTCAAGGCTATTTCACTGTTGATAGCGACTCTACTGAGGATAAACTTGTATTTAACCGAACAGTAGCTCTCAAAGATTCATTTGTTAAAAAGGCTTAAATTATGAAAATCGTTGATGTTTTTAACTTTTTAAATGATTTATTTCCCGTTTCTGATGCTTTAGACTTTGACAATGTTGGTATTTTAGTTGGTGACCCCAACAAAACAGTTAAAAACTGTCTTGTTGCACTTGATTGTAACCTTGAAACTGTTAAAAAAGCAAAAGAAAACGGTTGTGAGCTTATAATCACTCACCATCCCGTAATTTTTGAACCTTTAAAAACGGTTTTGCAAGGCTCGGTACAGTATGAGATGATTAAAAACGACATTTCGGTTATTTCAATGCACACAAACCTTGATGTCGGTGTTGGCGGTGTAAACGACAAGCTTTGCAAAATCTTAGGACTTGGCGAAATATCCCCTGTAATCGCTTCTGACGGCTATTTGCTTAAAAGTGGTGTTATCTCCCCTGTTTCGGCTAATACCCTTGCAGAACGCATCAAAGAGCATCTTGGCGGTTTTGTAAAATTCGTTGACGGCGGAAAAGATATTGAAAAGGTTTTAGTTTGTAGCGGAAGCGGTGGCGGATATATCGAAGATGCTATGAGTTTGGGTTTCGATGCTTTAATTACTGCTGATATCAAACACCATCATTTCTTGGTGGCACACGATAACGGCGTATCACTTTTTGATGCAGGTCATTTCAATACTGAGGATATCATTGTTGAGGATTTAGCCGAAAAGCTTAAAAATCAATTTAAAGACATTAAATTTAATACTTTTCATTCCAAAGCGATAAAATTTGCATAAATTTTTTATTGTGCGAAAAAATAGATTTTGGGTGAAATTTGATGGTAATTCTCTTTTCTAATCGAAAATCAAAGTTAGAGAAAGAAATTGTCGAAATTTTAATCGCCTGCGGCGCTGATGTTATTTCTGATAAATCAGTTGTTTCTGCAGGCGGTTTTTTTACCCTTGCAATCTGCTATAAGAAAACCGAAATTAAGACGAAAAAAGCTATCGCCCTTTATGTTGACGATAGCCTTAGATTTAAAAATCAAATTTTGCCCGATGAAGTAATCGGAATATGCGAAGACAAAAATATAAACGCTCTTGAGAATTTTAAGAAAAACAAGGTCGCAGTAGTAACCTGTGGAAATAATCCAAAAAATACCATAACCCTTTCAAGTATTGAAAATGGGAATTATATTTTAACTCTACAAAGACAAATAACAAATTTAAAGGGAGATACACTCTGCCCAGCCGACTATAAAATCACACTAGAAAAACAATATTCGCCCGAAGCCGTAATGTTAAGCGGTGCAGTTTTGTGTTTAATCGATAGAAATTAACAATTCTAAAAAATCACGATATAATGAATTATAAGAACAAATTTTGGCAACAATATTATCGGGTGATTTTATGTATAAATTCAGTAAAACTGTAATTATAATATCAATTTTAGTATTTGCAACGGCAATCGCACTCGTTTTAGTGACTTTAGGTATAGTTTTTGGTCAAAACAAGCCAACTGCTGAACCTTGGGTTTTGCAGTCATACGGAAACAATGTTGCTCTCTTTAACGGCGAAAGAGTTATAGAGGTCTACGGTAGTATTATGCTTGATACATTACCCGATGAAGATAAAAGGCTTTTAGATAACGGAATTGCCTTTTTGACGCGGCAAGAGGCCGTTAATGCAATAGAAGATTATGACGGATAAAATAAACCACCTCTTTAGAGGTGGTTTTAAATTATTTTACCAGTGCACTGAATAATTTTTTAGAAGATTTAAATGTTGCAGAAAAGCTCTTATAAGACTGCAAGAAATGATTGTCGTCAATTAACATATTCTCGATAGCTTCGGCACACTTTGCATCGTTATATGCTGTAGCGGATAATAAAGCAATCATAATATTAACAGTGTCCCTATCGCCTTTCACATAGGCGTCCTCAAATACATCATAAAGCTTTTTAACCTGTTTTTTGTTACCGTTTGTAAAGAGACTTTTAAGTTGAGGAACTAAATATTCGCCAAAAAAATTAATGTAAAGGAAGTTGCCGTAGATAGAAATATGTTCTTTGTAGTCATCCTTAATGGCAGGAAAAACATCAAGCATTTTTTTGGTAAAGCCTGTAACAGTCATTGCGCCCGACTTGTTAGCTGATGGAAGCTCAACCGAAGCAGTAGCTCTAGCTTGTTTAATGCCCAGTTCTTTTCTTAAAGATACAACAAAGTCAATACCAACCGAAGTGGCATCTTTAGCGTTTTGAGTATCATCAAACAACCAAGAGTTTATAATAGTTAATTCACCAAAATTGCCCTCGTCGTCCTTAGTAGCAGTAAGTAATTGATAAGACTGAGTAGCGTCGTCATACTTAACGGAAATTTTCTTAGTGTCGTTTACAAAAAATTCGCCGTCAGCCTTAAAATTGTTTTCGGTTAAAAAACCGTTCATTTCATAAATCACATTATCATAATAACGATTATCCAATTCAAATTCACATCCAAAAATCATTTTATAATATAATAACACATTTTTTTATATTTGTCACCTATAAATTTAAAAAATAATGGAGTATCATTGCAAAAGGTATAAATATCGATTATAATATAAATATGTTCTACCCCAAAACGAAAATTCATATTTTTTCTTGGGGTGGTTTTGTGATTTATTGCAAAAAAACAATCTTTTGTATAGTGTTGTCTTTGCTCGTTGTAATAGTCAGTTTAATAACATTTAATAACGGTAATTTTACATATACATCGAGTCGGATTTCTAATGTGAAAACTGTTATAATCGATGCGGGTCACGGCGGGTTCGACGGCGGTGCTGTAGCACCCGACGGAACGGTTGAAAAAGATATTAACCTTAAGATTTCGAATTATATCAGTGATATGTTAAAAACTGCGGGATATAAGGTTGTGCTGACCCGCGAAGCTGATGTTTCTACCGACGATGTCGAAACCGACACAATTGCTGTCAGAAAGAAAAGCGACCTTAAAAACCGTCTTAAACTTATGAATGATTACCCTGATGCAATTTTTGTTAGCATTCATCTTAATAAATTCACAACATCAGCGGCTCGTGGCTCACAAGTTTTTTATAATGGCAAAATCATAGAGTCAAAACAACTTGGAGAATGTATACAAAACTCAATAATATCTCTATTACAACCCGAAAATACCCGTGTGAACAAACAGGCAACCTCAAGTACTTATTTATTATATAATGCTACCCTACCCTCTGTTTTGGTTGAATGCGGTTTTTTAAGTAATAAATCAGAGCTGGCACTTTTAAAGGATGAAAACTATCAAAAAAAGATGGCTTTATGCTGTTTTTTGGGAATAACAGAATACTTATCAAATAAAGGAGACACAAAGGATGTCGCAAAAAGTTAAAACAATATATGTATGTAATGAGTGCGGGTATGAAACTGCAAAATGGCTTGGTAAATGTCCCTCTTGCAATAATTGGAACACTTTAGAGGAGCAGGTTGCGGCACCCATCAAAAGCAATATTTATTCTTCCGCTTCTTTTGCGGCGGCTACTCCCCTTTCTAAAATCAACACAACCGATGAACCTCGACACATTACTGGTATAAATGAGCTTGACCGTGTGCTTGGCGGCGGTATCGTTAAAGGCTCTGTAACACTGCTTAGCGGCGACCCCGGTATTGGTAAATCAACCATACTTTTGCAAATTTGTAATGCCTTACAAAACAATTTAAAAATACTTTATGTATCGGGCGAGGAATCGGCCACACAAATTAAAATGCGTGCTAGTAGAATTGGAATTGAAAGCGATAATGTTTCAATTATGACCGAAACCGATGTTGTTTCAATTTGCGAATATATAAAGACTGCCAAACCCGATTTGGTTATGATAGATTCAATTCAGACAATGCAAATTGCTGAACTTTCATCATCTGTCGGCAGTATTGTTCAGGTTAGAGAATCAACTAATATGCTTCTTAGAACGGGCAAAAGCCTTGAAATTCCGATTATTATTGTCGGTCACGTCAACAAGGGCGGCGAAATTGCGGGACCTAAGGTTATGGAGCATATTGTTGATACTGTGCTTTATTTTGAGGGGGAAAGAAATCAATCTTACAGAATTTTAAGAGGAATTAAAAACCGTTTTGGCTCTACAAATGAGATAGGCGTATTTGAAATGACCGAAACAGGTCTTAAAGAGGTCGAAAACCCCTCTGCAATGCTTTTGTCGGGCAGAATGAGTAATGTTTCGGGTGGATGCATAACCTGCGTAATAGAGGGCACTAGACCCATTTTGGCCGAAGTTCAAGGACTTGTCACACCAAGTGGTTTTGGAAACCCTCGCAGAACTGCCACGGGCTTTGATTATAACCGCCTTAATTTACTCTTAGCGGTGCTTGAAAAAAGAGTTGGACTTAACCTTTCAAATTCAGACGCTTATATAAATATCGTTGGCGGTATGAAACTTGATGAGCCTGCCGCCGATTTAGCGGTAGCTCTTTCAATTGTTTCTGCAATGACCGATAATCCTATTGACGAAAACACCATTGCTTTTGGCGAAATCGGTCTTTCGGGCGAAATTCGTTCTGTTCCACGTATTGCTTCACGAATTGCCGAGGCTTCGAGACTTGGCTTTACAAGATGCATTTTGCCAAAATCTGCACTAAAGCAACTAGCCACTTGTCCTGATAATTTAGAACTTTGCGGTGTCAGAAGTCTTAAGGACGCTATTGATTTGATTTAAGCTTTTCGGTTTAAAGTGTGGACAATCGCTTTCAACCGAATTTACAGTTGTAAAGTGTTCTAAACTGCAAAACCCGTCGATTTGGTAAATACACGCATCATCACACTGAATCAAAGACAATTTAATCACCCTAATTATTTTAAATATTTATACTTAAATTATACAAAAAAAGGCGACAATATCTGTCGCCTTTTTTAATTGAAAGTTATTCAACTTTCTCTAAAAATTTATTATAAATTTCTTTAGTTTTGGCTTCGTTTTTACCGCTTAAAACCAAAACTTTATCATCTGATTTTAGGACAATTACCTTTTTTACCCCTGTGTAGGAATAACGAGTGTAGAGGTCAAACTCATCGTTTTGGAAAGTACCTAACGATAGTCTTGCCGAGCTGAAACCGTATGAACGGTATCCTGCTTCAAAGTTTTCGCGGTACTCAACCGAATCAATATCGTCATACTCAATTTCTAAATCTTCAAAGTAACTCGCCTCAATTTTAAAACTATCCGATTTAAAAATCACATTAATATTACCCGTAAACATTAAAATTGCAACTAAAATCAGAATTATCGGAATTATAATTGCTGTAATTCGCACAGCAACCTTTTCGCCTTTTGTTTTAGGAATATTATTATAAACTATTCCTTGTTTTTTGTGATTTTTAAAAATGCCGTACGAATAAACAGTTGGTGCTAAAATCGAAACTATCAAACACAATATAGAGATAGAAATCAATAATTTTACAGGCAAGAAAACGCTAAGTATAATAACCACACCAGTAATAACCCATATTTTTCCTGAGAAGCGGTGGGTTTTATTCCAGTTTTCTTCGTTATTCAAAGTCCAGGAAATTTTAATGCCAAGTGTGTGATTTTGCTTTACCTTTGGCATATAATTACCGATAAAAATAAACATCACGCCAAATATAAATGGCATCAATCGTATCATATCAAACTTTCCATCAAGCGAGATAAAATAAATCAAAGAGTTTACAAAAAAGGATATGAATGGAATAATCCAAAATATAATTCCTAAAGCTTTTTTATTTTGTTCTCTTTGCTTTTTGTCCAATGCAGTTACAATTAAGCATATTAAATGTAAGGCTAATAAAATTAGTGGCAAACCAAAAACTGCAAAAGCTTTTGCACCAAATCCGTCGGCATTTCCGTCGGCGCCCCAATGAATTGCCATATTGTTGGGTAGTTTATCCCAAATAATTAATCCAAATACCGAGGGCAACAAAATTATTAATGATGAAACAATAACTTTTAATTTGTTTTCTTTAAGCATCTTCACTTTCTCCTTTCAAATCTGCTATCCAAAGCATAGTTTCCTCTAATACCGAGGTGTTGATTTCATAAAAAATGAATTTACCTTCTCGCTTATCTCTGATAAGGTCAGCGTCCATTAAAACCGATAAATGTCTTGAAATAGACGGTGCCGTTACAGAGAAGTGATTTGTAATCTCCCCTGCCGACAATCTGCCTTTTTTAAGCAAGTTAAGTATTTCTCGGCGAATTGGGTCGGCAAGAGCTTTTAAAGTCTGTTGTAAACCCATTAAATTACCTCCTTTAACATTTAACCTAATTGTTAATTGTATTATATGATATATTTTTAAATTTGTCAATAGCAAAATAAAAAACTCTGCAACTTTGAAAGCTACAGAGTTAAAATTTATTAATCAAGGGGTTTCATTGTGGGGAATAAAATTACCTCACGGATAGTGTCAGCGCCGGTTAAAAGCATTACTGCTCTGTCGATACCAATACCCATACCGCCTGTAGGAGGCATACCATATTCCATAGCTGTGAGGAAATCTTCGTCGAGCATCTCTGCTTCGTCGTCTCCCCTATCTCTAAGCTCTAACTGCTTCATAAAGCGTTCACGCTGAACGATGGGGTCGTTAAGCTCAGAATAAGCGTTTGCAAGTTCGCTGTGACAAACAAACAACTCAAAACGCTCGGTCAAACGGGGGTCCTCGGGAGAAGCCTTGGTTAAAGGAGAAACATCGACAGGATACATTGTGATAAATGTAGGCTGAATTAATTTCTCATCAACTTTTTGGTCGAAACAAGCATATAATGCATTGCCCCATGTTTTATCAGCAGTGTCAGCCAACTCAACACCGATAGCCTTAGCAGCCTCAACAGCCTCAGCATCGTCAGTAATAGCACCAAAGTCAATACCTGCATATTCTTTAACGGCGTCAACCATAGTTAGTCTGCGCCAACCGGGTGTAAGGTCAATTTTCTCTCCTAACCACTCAACCTCATAAGTGCCAAGAATTTCCTTAGCGGCACCCGAGATGATACCCTCGGCAATATCCATCATATCGTGGAAATCAGCATAAGCTTGATAAAGCTCAACAGTTGTAAACTCAGGGTTATGTTTGGGGTCCATACCCTCATTACGGAAAATTCTGCCGATTTCATATACTCTGTCCATACCGCCAACAATAAGACGTTTCAAAGGAAGCTCGGTTGCGATTCTCATATACATGGGTATATTTAAGGTGTTGTGATGTGTGATAAAGGGTCTTGCAGCAGCACCGCCAACAATGGTGTTAAGTACAGGGGTTTCAACTTCAATGTAGTTCATATTATCAAGATAATTACGCATAAACTTGATAAACTTAGAACGGATAACAAAGTTGTTCTTAACCTCGGGGTTAACGATAAGGTCAACATAGCGCTGACGGTATCTTAAATCATTATCCTTTAAACCGTGGAATTTCTCTGGCAAAGGTAATAAGGATTTAGATAAAAGCTTAATTGAGGTTGCATGAACCGAGATTTCTTCGGTTTGGGTCTTGAAAACAAAACCCTCAACACCGATAATATCGCCAATATCCCACTTCTTGAAAGAAGCATATACATCCTCGCCAACATCATCACGCTTAACATAAAGCTGAATTTTACCTGTGGCATCGCTAAGACCTACAAAACTTGCCTTACCCATAATTCTGCGGGCAATAATTCTACCTGCAATCTTAACCGTTTTACCCTCAAACTCATCAAAATTAGATTTGATGTTTGCAGAATCATTATCAAAATCAAATTTTGTGATAACAAAAGGGTCGTTGCCACTTTCTTTTAAAGCAGCCAATTTTTCGTGACGTACCTTTACAATTTCATTTAAATCCTGTAATTGAGGATTATTATTCTGTGCCATTTAGTTCACCTTATTTTGAAATTTCTAAAATTTTAACCTTAAATTCGCCAGCGGGAGCTTCGAAAATAACCTCGTCGCCGATATTTTTACCTAAAAGCGCTTTACCCATAGGTGATTCGTCAGAAATTTTACCGCAGCGTGAATCAGCTTCGGTTGAGCCTACAACACGGTATTCATCCTCATCGCCGAATTCCATATCAAGAACCTTAACCTTGCAACCGATAACAACGGTTTTGGCCTTGCCCTTGATATCTTCAATAATTTCAACATTTTTAAGCATTGCCTCAATCTCTAAAATACGAGCTTCTAGCTTTGCTTGTTCGTTTTTAGCCTCATCGTATTCGCTATTTTCAGAAAGGTCTCCATAACCGCGGGCAACCTTGATTTTTTCAGCAATGTCAGCTCTTCCCTCAGTTTTAAGGGTCTCAAGCTCTTGCTGTAATTTTTTAAGACCGTCGTCGGTGATTTTGATAGTTTTTGACATGAAAGCTACCTACCTTTTAAATATTTTGTGGACCAAACAGATTCATTATATTATTAATATTCAAATAAGTCAAGAATATTAATTATGATACAGTTTTTTTGTTTGATATTTGGGTTCACATGTTAAGTTAATTCCTAATTTTCTAAATACATTTTCGTCAACTCTTGAAAGTATAACGGTTGAATGTGCTTCGCTACCTGCAAGTTTATAAGCATTATCAAGTGCTTTTTTAGCCAATTCATCACTGGCGGCACAAATTGACAAAGCAATTAAAATTTCATCGGTGTGAAGTCTTGGATTATGATTTCCCATAATTTCGGTTTTAAGTTTTTGCATTGGCTCAATAATTGTTGGGGAAATCAAATTAACCTCATCGGGTATTTCAGCCAAAACCTTTAAAGCATTTAAAAGCATTGCCGAAGCAGAGCCTAAAAGACTCGAGGTTTTACCGGTGATAATCTGACCGTCAGGCAACTGAATTGCAGTTGCAGGTGCACCGGTTGATTTAGCTTTTTTAAGAGCGTGAGATACAACGCTTCGGTCTTTCGTGGTAACGCCAACCTGCTTCATTAAAAGCTCAATTTTATACGCATCACTTTCTTCAGCCATTCCCTGTCTTGCGCTAACAGTAGCATTATAATATCGGCGAATTATTTCTTGCTTAGCTGCATCTTTTACAACTTCATCATCACAAATTGCAAAGCCAACCATATTTACACCCATATCAGTGGGACTTTTATATGGAGACTCGCCCAAAATACCTTCAAGCATAGCATTTAAAACCGGGAAAATTTCAATATCTCTATTGTAGTTTACAGTAGTTTTGCCGTATGCATCAAGATGGAACGGGTCAATCATATTAACATCGTTAAGGTCAGCAGTAGCAGCCTCATAAGCAACATTAACGGGGTGTTTTAAAGGAATACTCCAAACGGGGAAAGTTTCAAATTTAGCATAACCTGCTTTAATTCCTCTTTTGTGCTCGTGATAAAGCTGAGAAAGACAGGTTGCCATTTTTCCGCTTCCGGGGCCAGGCGCTGTGACAATAACCAACTCACGGGTAGTCTCAATAAAATCGTTTTTACCGAAACCGTCCTCACTAATTATATGCTGAATGTTATAGGGATAATCATCAATGGGATAATGTTTGTAAACCTTAATGCCAAGTGCTTTAAGTCGGTTTTCAAAAACCTGAGCCAAAGGCTGACCCGTGTAACGGGTTATAACAACACTGCCAACATACAAACCGATTTCTCTGAAAGCGTCGATTAAACGGAGTGTGTCTAGGTCATAGGTTATACCTAAATCTCCCCTACGCTTATTCTTTTCAATTGCATCGGCATTAATAGCAATAACAATTTCAGCTTCGTCTTTAAGATTTAAAAGCATTTTAACCTTAGCGTCGGGTTCGAAGCCTGGCAAAACTCTGGCGGCGTGGAAATCGTCAAAAAGTTTTCCTCCGAATTCCATATAAAGCTTACCGCCGAACATTTTAATTCTATCGCGGATATTTTGAGATTGAAGCTTTATATATTTTTCATTATCAAAGCCTATTTTTTTCATTCTGCCACACTTTCCTTATTGTTAATTTCCTCAATATATTCTTCAAAACATAAGCCTTTAGCGTTAATTTCCTTTGCAACATCAATGCCAACAAAACGCCAATGCCAAGGCTCGTAAATAATCTTGGTAATTTCTTGTTTATCCTCAGGATATCTTAGAATAAAACCGTAATTTTCTGCATTTTTGAGAAGCCACTGGAATGCCTCGGAATCTTCAAAGGTTTCGTTCGTTTGGTTAAAATCAATAGCCAAACCTGTATGGTGTTCACTAGTTCCGGGACGAGCTACAATAGTAGCGGCTTTAATTTCAGCATCAAGCTGTGATAAACCTTTGCTTTTCCACTCAGCTACTTCATTATTATAAAGTCTCTCTTGAATTTCGTAAGAACGGTATGGAGACCTAATACGAATATCAATACCATCTGCCGAAGCCGCTTCCATCATAGCAATAGCATAAGGTAAAATTTCCTTGTTCAACTGATTTAATTCACCGCAAAGATATTTGCTGTCAACGGTGATTAAATTTTCAGTATAATTATAGTCACTTGGCAAAGCATTATCGGGGTTAACGAGCAAAAGTTTCGAAAGCTTTGTATCAAGACCGCCGGTTTCTTCAGATGAAGTTAAATTGGAAGAAAAATTCTCATTTGATTGAACAACACTGCTTTGTGAAACAAAGCTTTGAGGCTCGTCTACAGCATTGCTTTTGTCAAAAATATTATATATAAAGCAACCCGAAATTATTAGAAGAAATACTATTACAAAAATGCAAATAATATATAAAATTCTTTGGTTTTTCTCTTTCATTTTGTTCTAACTATTCGTCAAGCTTAAGAACAGCCATAAATGCCTCTTGAGGCACCTCAACCGAGCCTAACTGACGCATACGCTTTTTACCTTCCTTTTGTTTTTCAAGAAGTTTCTTTTTTCTTGTAATATCGCCGCCGTAGCACTTTGCAAGAACGTCTTTACGCATAGCTTTAACGGTTTCGCGGGCAATAACCTTACCCGAAACCGCAACCTGAATAGGTACCTCGAAAAGCTGACGCGGTATAAATTCTTTAAGTCTTTCAGCAATTTTTCTGGCTCTGCTGTACGCGTTGTCAGCGTGAACAATAAACGACAGCGCATCAACGACATCGCCCGCAAGCATAACATCAAGTTTTACAAGTTTTGATTTTTCGTAGCCTTTAGTTTCGTAATCATAACTAGCATACCCTTTTGTACGGGATTTTAAAGCATCGAAAAAGTCGTAAACAATTTCGCCCATTGGCAAAATATAGTGAATATCAACGCGGTCACCCATATATTTCATATCGGTATATGTTCCGCGGCGTTCTTCACAAAGTTGCATAATAGCACCAACATAATCACTAGGACTATAAATATGAACATCTGCGACAGGCTCAAGCGCCTCAGTCACAATTGCGGGGTCAGGATAATTCGTTGGATTATCAACCGTAATTTCCTCGCCGTTAGTAAGTTTGAATTTATATTCAACGCTGGGCGCGGTTGTCACAAGGTCAAGATTATATTCACGCTCTAACCTCTCTTGAATAATCTCCATATGAAGAAGACCTAAAAATCCGCAACGGAAACCAAAGCCCAAAGCGTTGGAACTTTCTGCCTCAAACAATAGTGAAGCGTCATTAAGCTGTAATTTTTCCAAAGCTTCTCTAAGGTCGGGATATTTTGCGCCATCAGCAGGATATATACCGCAGAAGACAACGGGGTTCACCTTTCTATATCCGTCTAAAGGTGCAGGTGTTGGGTTATCACATAATGTGATGGTATCGCCTACTGTTGCCTCACTAACCGTTTTAATTGACGCCGCAAGGTATCCTACCTCGCCTGCTTCTAAAACATCACAAGGCTCTAAAGCCGTGGCACCCTTTCTGCCGATTTCAACAACATCAAATTCAGCGCCGGTTGCCATCATTTTAATTTTATTTCCGGCTTTGATTTTGCCGTTCATAACTCTGAAATAAACAATAACACCTTTGTAAGGGTCATAATAAGAGTCAAAAATTAAAGCAGATAACGGAGCATTGCTGTCGCCTTTGGGTGCAGGAAACTCCGTAACTATAGATTCAAGCACTTGTTCAATATTGATACCAGTTTTTGCAGAAACCAACGGCGCATTATCAGCGGGAATACCAATAATATCTTCAATTTCTTGTTTTACCCTTTCAGGCTCAGCTGAAGGCAGGTCGATTTTATTAATAACAGGTAAAATTTCAAGACCGTGGTCCACAGCCAAATATGTATTGGCAAGTGTTTGTGCTTCAATTCCTTGAGAAGCGTCAACAATAAGAACGGCACCTTCACATGCCGCAAGTGAACGAGAAACCTCGTAATTAAAGTCAACATGTCCCGGTGTATCAATTAAATTAAGTTCATATTCTAAACCGTCTTTAGCTGTATAGTACAAAGTAACTGCGTGAGCCTTAATGGTAATGCCACGCTCACGCTCAAGGTCCATACTGTCTAAAATCTGCTCTTCCATTTCCCGTTGCGATACCGATTGTGTTAACTCCAACATACGGTCAGCAAGGGTAGATTTACCATGGTCAATATGTGCTACAATGCAAAAATTTCGGATTCTTTCTATTGGAAAGGACATAGTCTCCCCCTAATACAAAATAATTATTAGTATTATATCACAATTTAATTAATAATGCAAACAATTTTATATAAAAAGGGCGTTTTAATCCGCCCTAATTTTTTCAAAAATTGGTATTAAATTTTCACATTCAGCCAAACGCAAACTAATCCTATCTTTTATAGTCCAAGTAACACCTTGCATTTTGTGAAATCGGCGGCAAATTTTAAAGCTTAAATTATTTTTTTCCTCAAATTTGTATGCAACAAAATCCGGCTTAGTCAAAAAATTTGTTAGCAAAAATGTTATTGCAAATTTATAAACAAAAGGAATTTTGCTATTTTTAGAAACCAAAAAATTTTCTGCCAATTGTCCCCTAATCGTTTGCGGCGAATTCTTTTTAAACCATCTGACGCACCTTGGATCAAAGCTTTCAATACAATAATTTCCTTTGTAATTTTTAAGACAAAATGCTACTGCACTAGATAATTTTATATAGTTTTTATTAGTTGCCTTAAGCTCAATAATAATAGGTGTTTTATCCTCGAATATTTCTAGTACTTCTTCTAATGTTGGCACTCTTTCGTTGGTATTCTCTAAATTATATTTCTTAATTTCTAAAAGGGTCAGGTCTTCAACTGTACCCTCAACTCCAGTTGTCCTTTCAAGCGAATAATCGTGAATAACCACCAGCTGTCCATCAGCCGTTAAATGAACATCTAATTCAGCACCAAAGCCATTTTCCACTGCTTTTTTAAAGGCTAGGATACTGTTTTCGGGAACAGTGTCTGAATACAGACCCCTATGTGCGTATTTAAATCCTTTAAAAGTATTAAAATCAGTAAAACCCACCCTGCCTTTAAGGGTAAAAAGATAAAGTAAACTTAAAAATAATATAATAAAAATTATAAACATTTAATCATCCAAATCAAAGGCATCAAGGCCTGTTTTTGCAATAATTTTATTGTCTCCGTGCTTCACAAAACTCATAGTAATAAACGCTATTGAAACTGCAGTTGCGGCATACGGAAACAATGCTTTATAACTGATATTTTCCAAAATCCAACCCGCAAGAATTGGTGTTATAATTTGTGCCGACATACTGAATGTGTAATAAAGACCTGTAAATTTACCGACCTTAGCACCTGAACACATTTCAACCACCATCGGCAAACTGTTAACATTAATAGAAGCCCAAGCAAGACCGACAAGGAAAAATAAAATCAAAAGAATGAAATTAAATCTTGAAAATATCAAAGTGCAAAGAAATGCTCCAAAGAAACATAATGATAACAGTAAAACACCAAATTTTATTGTTTTTCTTCTGCCAAGTCTACTTGCAACAATTCCAACAGGTATATAACTTACTATTGCACCTACAGTTGCTACCGTAAGACAAGTTGATGCTTGTCCCACACGCATACCCCATACCTCTTCAGCATATACGGTAAACCAAGTATTAACTCCGTTATATCCAATAAACCAAAAGGACACGGATAAAAGTAAGAAAATGAGACTTTTGCGCACTTCTTTTTGCATAGGTCTATTATCCTCAGCCGTTGAATGAATATAAGAATTTCTAGAATTATACCTATCTTCATTTCTTTGCCTAAGACGAACAAGTTTTGGTTCATTTACAAATAAAAGCAGAATTAAAAGTGAGATAAGCATAATGCCTGCTATAATTGTAAAAATAGGTAGATAGTTAATATGCTCTAATCCTTCGGTACGGCTGTTAGAGTATAAAACTGATGTAATTATAAGATATATAACACCGCCAACAGCACCCATTAAATTGATTATGGCGTTCCCCTTACTTCTTAGCGGTTTTGGTGTTATATCGGGCATTAGAGCGACCGCTGGGCTTCTGAAAGTACCCATAGCAATTAGTAACAGTGCTAGATTTATGATAAATAATAAGACTTTTGTGCTAGACGGCGATTCAAAATAGCTATTGTCTAATATCGGCAATCCAATCATAAGGACTGCCGATATAATCGTTCCAACTAATATATATGGTTTTCGTCTGCCTAAGGGGCTTTTGGTTTTGTCTGAAAGTGTGCCAAATAAAGGCAATAATAACAAAGCCAAAACATTATCCGACGCCATTATAATACCCGAATAGGTCTTTGAAATATTAAAGGTTCCAGTTAATATTTTTGGTATTAGACTATCGTACATTTGCCAAAAGGAACTGATAGCCAAAAATGAAAAACCAATTAAAACAGTGTTTTTAACATTCAGTTTCATAAACATTCTCCATTTAGACAAACAACAATCATTATCAAATATATCATAACCTGAAAGACGAAAATAATTAATTTACAATTTTAAAAAATATAGTTATCAAAGAGCAAACTAAAATACCGAAAATGGTTGGTAAAACAACACTCAAAGCAGTCCATTTCAAACTGTTAGTTTCTTTTTTAATTGTCATTACAGTTGTTGCACAGGGCCAATGAAACAGCGAAAAAATTATTGTGCAGATTGCAGTATTTAAAGTCCACCCATTGTCGAGTAAAATTTGTCGTATCAGATTTACGTCTGTTACTTCGGTTAAATTTTTTGAAGACAAATATCCCATTAATATTATCGGCACAACAATTTCATTGGCAGGAAAACCTAATATAAAGCCCAAAAGTATCATTCCGTCAAGTCCAATGGCTCTGCCAAACGGGTCTAAGAAATTTGCCGTTAAACTAAGAATAGAACTCCCTCCAATTGTAATGTTAGCCATTAAAAATATTACAATAGATGCAGGAATTGAAGCAGTTAATGCTCTTGACAAAACAAATAGTGTTCTATCAAAAACGCTTCGAATAATTATCTTACCCGTTTGCGGTTTTCTAAAGGGTGGAAGTTCTAAAATAAAGGGATTTTCTTTGCCTTTTAAAAATGTGTGGGATAAAAACCCAGTGGCGCACATTGTCATCAATACGCTTAAAACAATGAATAGCGTCATAAGTAAAGATGCCGAAAATTCTCCCAAAAAACCGCTTGAAGTTACTAAAAAAGCAGAAATTATAAGCGTGATAGTTGGAAAGCGTCCGTTGCATGGCACAAAACTGTTTGTAATGACCGCCAAGAGCCTTTCTCGCTTTGAATCAATAATTCTGGCGCCCGTAACTCCAACGGCATTACAGCCAAATCCCATACACATCGTAAGCACCTGTTTGCCACAGCTTTTGCATTTCATAAATGGTTTATCCAGATTAAAAGCAACTCTCGGTAGATAGCCAGCGTCCTCTAAAAAGGTAAACAACGGAAAGAAAATCGCCATTGGAGGAAGCATTACAGCAATAACCCAAAAGGGCACCCTGAAAAATCCTTCTATAATTACAAATTGTGTTTTCTCACTAAAATTTATCAAAGACATAAATTCTCTCAACAAATTTTCTATCTTTACAAAAATAAAGCTTAACCCTTCGGATATATAATTTGCACCAGATACTGTTATCCACAGGATAAGGCACAAAAATAAAATCATTGTAAAATATCCTGTAAATTTTCCCGTAAAAAGTCTGTCTAAAATTTTATCGGTTTTAATTTTGGTTTCATTAATCTTTACGACTTTTCCTGCGATAATCTCTGCTTTTTTAATCAATTCAGTGTTATCGTTTTCTAAAGCGGTTTTGTTCGATTTAGGTTTATTTTCAGAAGTTTCATCAAGTAACTCTTTCAATTTATTTAAAGATTTTTTATTTCGTGCAACTGTTCCGATTACGGGTACCGACAGTTCTTTAGATAAAGCTTCAAGGTCGATTTCAATTCCCTTTCGCTTGGCTTCGTCCATTAAATTTACACACAAAACAACATTTTTGTGTATTTTAAGTATTTGTAAAACTAAATTTAAATTTCTTTCAAGTGCTGTTGCATCACAAACAGCAATTACAACATCAACACCGCCGTAAATCAAAAAATCTCTTGCTATTTCCTCTTCCTTTGAGCGTGAAAGTAAAGAATATGTCCCAGGTATATCGACTAATGTGTAATTATTCTTTTTGGTTTTAAAAAAACCTTCTTTATTACTAACGGTTTTACCCGCCCAATTACCTGTATGCTGTTTGAGACCTGTTAAGGCATTGAAAATTGTGCTTTTGCCAACATTTGGATTTCCTGCAACTGCAACCGTTATATCAGACATAGATGTCACCTACCTCAATTAACTGTGCGTCTCGATTTCGCAAAGCTATTGTTGCACCTCGTATTAAATATGCTTTTGGGTCACCCTGAGGGCTGACGGCAACACATTTAATAATAGTTCCGTCTATAATACCAATATCTATAAAACGACAAAGCAAATCTTCCTGTGCATTAACTGATACAACTTTGCCTTTTTCACCGATTTTCAATTTGCTTAATTTATACATACTCTATCACCATTATTAAGATATTCTCAAAACTACTAACCGTGAGTCATAAACTGAAAATCAATGACATACCATTTTAAAGAAAGGTTAAATAAGGAAACGGTGATAGAAATGACAAAATCAAGCATTTATAAGGATATAGCCGAACGTACAGGCGGTGACATTTATTTAGGAATTGTAGGACCCGTGAGAACCGGCAAATCCACATTTATTAAACAGTTTATGGATAAGCTTGTTTTACCTAATATGCCAGAAGATTATCTAAAAGAAAGAGCAAACGATGAGCTTCCGCAATCTTCATCGGGAAGAACAATTATGACAACCGAGCCAAAATTCATACCAGAAAAAGGCGCACAGATTACCGTCGACGAAAATGCAACCTTTAATGTTCGCTTAATCGACTGTGTGGGTTATATTGTGCCAAGTGCCTTGGGATACATTGAGGGTGACGAGCCCAGAATGGTTATGACACCTTGGTTCGAAGAGCCGGTGCCATTTAATATGGCGGCAGAAATAGGTACTAGAAAGGTTATAAACGAACATTCAACAATAGGCCTTGTTATCACTACTGACGGCAGCATCAGTGATATACCCCGTGAAGAATATGCCGAGGCAGAAGAGCGGGTTATAAACGAGCTTAAAGCAATCAATAAACCCTTTTTAATGTTACTTAATTGTATGTATCCTTTTTCTGATGAAGCAAAGGAAACCGCTAAGATTTTAAGCGAAAAATATTCCGTAACAGTTTTGCCTGTAAACTGTCTCGAGCTTGATGATGATACAATTAAAAATATTTTATCTCACATATTGTATGAATTTCCCATTAAAGAAATTTGTATTGACTATCCTCGCTGGATTAATGCTTTACCACTTGACCATTGGCTTAGAAGCGATATTACCGATAATATTAAAAACATAGCGGGAAAAGTCAAGGTATTAAAAGATATAGATTCATTTGCAAAAGCATTTAAAAATCAAGAAAATATTAGTCTAGCCTCGGTTAAACAACTAGATTTAGGCAAAGGCACTGCAAATATTGAATTGCATACAAACAATTCATTATTCTATAAAATTTTATGTGAAACCACAGGTCTTGAAATTAATGACGAACAAGAGTTGATGGAAAGTATTTCAGAACTAGCATCAATGAAAAAGGAATATTCTCGTGTTAAGGATGCGCTCGAAGAGGTTGAAGCGACAGGCTACGGTATAATAATGCCCGATACGGAAGACTTAAAGTTAGAAGAACCCGAAATCGTTAAACAAGGAGGTCGCTACGGCGTAAAACTCAGAGCTTCTGCCCCATCTATTCATCTTATGAAAGCAAATATCACAACCGAGGTAAGTCCCATTGTCGGCAGTGAAAAGCAGTCTGAAGATTTGGTTATGTATCTGCTTAGCGGTTTTGAGGAAGACCCTGTTAAAATTTGGGATTCAAATATTTTTGGCAAATCCTTGCACGACCTGGTGAATGAAGGATTACATACAAAACTTGCCCGTATGCCAATGGATGCCAGAATGCGAGTTCAGGAAACAGTTGAGCGAGTTATCAATGAGGGTTGCAATGGTTTAGTTTGCATTTTACTATAAAATCAAACAGCAGTTGGGTATAATTTCAACTGCTGTTTTTTATTGCAAAAATATTCAATTTACTATTGACTTTTGAAGTTTCTTATGATAATATATTATGGACATTCGGAGAGGTATCGAAGTGGTCATAACGAGGCGGTCTTGAAAACCGTTTGGGGGAAACCCCACAAGGGTTCGAATCCCTTCCTCTCCGCCATATTTTTTAAACCGTTTACGAACATGGAGTAGTACTCAAGTTGGTGACGAGGCGCCCCTGCTAAGGGCGTAGGTCGGCTAAACCCCGGCGCGAGAGTTCGAGTCTCTCCTACTCCGCCAAATAAATAAGGACTTGCGAAAGCAAGTCCTTATTTATTTATACAAGCTGAAAGCTTGGTATGTAATCCACGATAGTGGAATGTAATCACGCTTTAGCGTGTATGTTATCACCGTAAGGTGTATTTCTTCGGCTTGATTACATACGCAACTTTCGTTGCAATTACATACAATGCTTCACATTGATTACATCCACACCTGCGGTGTGATTTTATGTTACAGCTCATCCTTTTAGGGTGGGCTGTTATTTTCAGTTTAGAGACTTGAATAAGATAATAGAAAAAGCACCCAAATGGGTGCTTTTATTTTGTGATAATTTCGAATGATTTGGATTTCACTTTAAGTAAACCGCCGAAAATTTCAGGTACAACGATTTCTTTTTCGTGATTACCGCAATTTACAGCAACCAAAACTTGATTTTTGTCATCTTTTCTAAAATAACAAACAATTTCATTATCGTAATAAACTGGTATGAACTCGCCCGTTTTGAAAGCGGAATTTTCACGGCGGATTTTACCCATTTTCTTGTAAAATCCCAAAATCTCGGTGTTTTCTCTGCCCCAAGGATAAGCCGCACGGCAAAACGGGTCTCCAAAGCCCTCCATACCGGTTTCGTCGCCATAGTAGATAGATGGAACACCGGGTAAAGTATACTGCAAAACAACAGCAAGTTTCAAGAGGTTTATAGCCTTTTTTCTATTCTCAAAAGATAAAGAATATACCGCCTGTTCCTCACGGGTTTTTGGGATATAATCACAACCAAGCATTGTTAAAACACGGGCAGTGTCGTGAGTGCCTATGTGATTCATTAAAACCTTTATAGCGGGTTTCGGATAATTTTCCAAAATGGACATTACAGTATTTATAAGATTCGCGCCATTGCCACCCTTAACAAAATCAATTATAGCGTTAGCAAAAGGATAGTTCATAACCGAATCTAGTTGATTTCCTCTGAGGAAACGTCTGCGACTGCCGTAACTGATTTTATTACTGGCATCCTCCCAAACCTCACCTAAAAGGTAATTGTCTTTGTCATCACGTTTAACCGCAATTCGTATTTTATCCAAAATTCCGTCAGGCAGTTCGTCGGCAACATCAAGTCTAAAGCCTTTTACACCAAAATCAAGCCAATGCTTTATAACGCCGTTTTCGCCTGTTATAAAATCAGAAAAAGAAAGGTCGTTTTCATTGGTTTCTGGCAAACTCTCAATTCCCCACCACGCGGCATATTTATCGGGATATTCCTTGAAATTAAACCAACTAAAATACGGTGATGAGGTTGAATTATATGCGCCCACACTGTCATAACGATTATATTTATTAAAATAAACACTATCGTCACCTGTATGAGAAAATACGCCGTCTAATATAATTTCTATACCGTGTTTTTTAGCAGATTTTACAAGGCTTTCCAAATCCTTTTCATCGCCTAAATGGGAGTCAATTTTAAGATAGTCTGCAGTATTGTAACGGTGGTTAGAATGAGCCTCGAATATTGGATTTAAATAAATACAAGAAACACCCAATCCTTTAAGATAAGGTAATTTTTCTTCAATACCTTTTAAATCTCCGCCATAATAGTCGTTACAAAGTCGCTTTTTATTTTTTGGCTGACGAAACTCGGGTTGAGCATACCAGTCGTCGCAAATATATCGGTCTTCGGGTATATTTTCTTTGATTTTTCCCGAATTATAAAATCTATCGGGGAAAATTTGATAAATTATACCGCCATTTAACCAATCGGGTGTCGAAAAATCTGCCGAATATACAGTTTGTTGCCAACACTCACCCTCGTTTGTAACAGAGCCAAGGCTTTCCCCTGTTCTTTTTACCTCAAAATCTCCATAAGCGCTTGTGTATCTAAAAGAATACCAATATAACCCTTCCGTAAGTGTAATTTGTCCATTAAAAAATTGATAGTCATCTATCCACTCGCCACGCTCTAAACGAAGTTCTTGGAACTTAGACTCAGAATCTTCACGAATCATGAGAAAAGCATCAAAAACACAAGCATCTTTATGTAACAAGAGGCTAAGCCGAAGGGTTTCCCCCTCGGCTATGCTTCCAAATTTATTGCGATATAAACAGTTTCGTGAATCAAAAGGATAATAGTTCATAAATTACTCAACAGGCTTTGCGTTCCAAATGTTATTTGCATAATCTGCAATAGAACGGTCAGCTGCAAATATACCTGATTTTGCAATGTTGTTAAGTGACATTTTATTCCAAACATCACTATTTTTATAAAGCTCGGTAGCCTTATGCTGAGCTCTACGGTAATCAGAGAAATCAGCCAAAGCCATATAACGGTCATTGTTTTTAAGAGCATTGTAAATGCTTTCGAAATTTTGACCGCCAATACCCTTACCAATAAAGTCAAGTGCTTCGCGAAGTTCGGGATTGTTGTTGTAATAAGGCATTGGTGAATAACCGTGCTTTTGAAGTGATAATACTTCGGGAGTTTGCAAACCGAATATTATGATATTGTCATCGCCAACAGCCTTATGAATTTCAACATTAGCGCCATCTTCAGTACCTAAAGTAATAGCACCGTTCATCATAAGTTTCATATTACCTGTACCGCTGGCTTCAGTAGAAGCCAAGGAAATCTGCTCGCTAATATCTGCACTTGGAATCATAAGCTCAGCCATTGTTACACGGTAATCCTCTAGGAAAACAACCTTTAGTTTATCTTTAACTAGGGGGTCATTTGCAATAACAACCGACAGTTTATAAATCATTTGAATAATCTCTTTAGCAAAGAGATAACCGGGAGCTGCTTTTGCACCGAATATATAAGTCTTTGGTTTAAAATCAGCGTTGGGATTAGCCTTGATAAACAAATAGTCAGAGATGATATTCAAGGCATTCAAATGCTGACGCTTATACTCGTGCAAACGCTTAACCTGCATATCAAAAATTGAATTTGGGTCTAAAGACACACCTGTGTTTGCACTAAGGAAGTTAGAAAATCTAACCTTGTTGCCATATTTGATTTCAGCCAAGCGGTCAAGAACAGTCTTGTCGTTTTCAAATGCCATTAACTTTTCAAGTTCTGAAGCGTCTTTTACAAAACCATCGCCAATAAGTTCGGTTAAATATTTGGTAAGCTCGGGGTTTGCTTGGCAAAGCCAACGTCTGTGAGCAATACCGTTAGTAACATTGGTAAACTTATCGGGAGTGAGTTGAACATAATCTTTAAATAACTCGTCAACAAGAATCTTGCTGTGAAGCTTGGAAACGCCGTTAACTGTATGGCAAGTAGCAACACAAAGGTTAGCCATCTTAACCATTCCACCGCTAATAATTGCAGTTCTCTCAACTAAACCGTAATCGCCTGTTTTAGATAAAACTTCTTCGCGGTAACGACGGTCAATTTCTTTAATAATTTGATAGATTCTTGGAATTCTTTCCTTAATCAAATGCTCGGGCCAACATTCCAAAGCCTCGGACATAATTGTATGGTTAGTGTAGGCTACTGTTTTCTTAACAATATTCCAAGCATCATCCCAGGTATAGCCACACTCGTCCAAAAGTAAACGCATAAGTTCGGGAATAGAAAGTGTGGGGTGAGTGTCATTAATATGAATAGCAACCTTTTCTGCAAGGTTTTCAAGGGTGTTATACTGACTTAAGTGTCTTCTTAAAATATCTTGAATAGACGCAGAAACCAAGAAATATTGCTGACGAAGTCTTAAGGATTTACCCTCGATATGATTGTCTTCGGGATATAAAACCTTTGAAATAGTCTCGCTCATAGCTCTTTGCTCTAAAGCTTTTACATAGTCGCCGTGATTAAATGCAGACATATCAAAATCTTGGCACTCAGCACTCCAAAGACGCAAAACATTAACAGTTTTACCGTCTTTACCTGCAACACATAGGTCATAAGGAACAGCATGAACGGTTTGATAATCGTTATGCTCAATGTGATGGTAGTTTCCGTCCCACCACTCGTCAATCTTACCGTCAAAATTTACATCAACTGCAAGTGCGGGTTTTGCTTGTAACCAAACACCGCCACCGGGAAGCCAAAAATCAGGCATTTCAGTCTGCCATCCGTCAACAATTTTCTGACGGAAGATACCGAGTTCATAACGGATGCAGTAACCCATAGCAGGATAACCGCCGGTTGATAGACCGTCAAGGAAACAAGCAGCAAGACGACCAAGACCGCCATTACCAAGACCTGCATCGGGTTCAAAATCATACAATTTATCAAGACTAACCTTGAATTTTGATAAAGCCTTGCTCATTGTGTCGGTAAGTTCAAGATTAAATAGATTGTTCTTAAGTGAACGACCCATTAAAAACTCCATACTTAAATAATAAACAGTCTTAGCTTCCTGTTCACCTGTAGCTTTCTTAAATTCAGCGCGTCGCTCATTCATAATTTCAAGCAAAACCAAAACACATGCTTTATAGAAAAGCTCGTCTGAAGCCTGCTCTGGTGCAACACCAAAATTGTGTGAAAGCTTCTTTTCAATCATAGAAGCTAAAACAGTAGAAGTGTATTTCTTCATAATTCTTCCTCCGAATTATAATATATTTATATTATTACTTTTACATATTACAATATTCTTTTATCTTTTGCAAGTAGTATCTAGAACTATTTTTTACTCATTTTTTGTGCATATTGTATAATTTTATCTTAAAAATATAAATTAATTGTTGTTTTTTCGTCATTGAGAACAATTTTTAGCTATTTTTGACTCATAATAATGTCATTTTTTGCAAAAAATATAAGCCCCGAAAGGGCTTATATTTTTAATTTATTGGTATTAAAACCATATTAACTTTAGAAATATCAGAGTTTTCGAGTCCGTTAATTTTAATAATTTCGTCAACCGATGCCGAATGTTTACGGGCTATATCCCAAACAGATTCGTTTTCCAATGTATAATAAATGACCATTGCTGTACTGTCGTGGCGTTTAATTATATTTTCTTCATTAAGACTAAGGTCAGATACAAGAGTAATATCCTCTTTTTCATAAATTGAAGCGTTTACCCCGAGTTCAACTAAAAGTTCAATACCTGTTGGTGAAACAATGGTATATCCACAAGACATAACTCTAATTTCGGGTTCACAATGCGCTAAACCTGAAATAGGATTAAAGGGATATTTATACTCAAAATCAATAGGTTTTTCAACATATAACGGAACATTATTTTCATCACATATAATCATATCCGCTAATAGAGTTCCGTGGACAATCATTTTATCTGTTTCAAATTTTGTATGGCAATTTTGCATACTGCACCAAAGGTCTATAACCGAATTTATGTTAAAATCAAGTTCAATACTTTTTTTACAGTTAAATTTTTCATTTGTAGTTTCAACAATTCTCTCGAAAGGAAGAATGTTTCTTTTGATTTGTGCTTCATACTTTCTTGAATAAGCATCTTCAATGATAGGTATATCGTTACTGCAATATGCTTCACTACTCAATAAAAGTTTTGCGGTTAAACTAAAGCATCTAATTTCACCGTTTGAATTAAGTTTTGGTTTAACCTCTAATGAACAAATCTCTGCTTTAGACTCGCATTTGCAACTATCGGTTATACCGTCAATATCAATAATTTGACTATAGGGAAGTTTGGTTTTTACTACTTGCGGTGCCATATTATTCTCAGGGCAATACAGAATACAAACCATCATCTCCCCTTTTACAACGGCTTTATCGTTGATAATTTTTGTCTCTGAAACACTTACCGATGAATTGGTCTTAATTATATTTTGTATTGATGGCTGACCGTTACCAATGGGAATATCCTCTTCAATTAATAGATATTTTTCGGTATACCCCATCGGTGTTGTTACCGGAGCCGTTATTCGCTTGACTTCGATTAAACTATCGTCTATATCACAAATGATTTCTCGGGATTTTCTTTTGAAAATTTTAAGATGAATTCCAAGCGCTCCGTGAATGTCGATTTTTCTTCCTGTAACAGCTCTGCAATTAAGGTAATCGCACTTGATTTTCGCTGTAGCATTGCAACCACTTACATCATTTGGTAGCTCGGCAATTTTAGAAAAATGATGTATATGCTCATACGAACAAAAGCCGTTATCTTTATCGCAATATAAAATGGTAATTATAACATTTCCATCAATCGTTATAGTATTTCCGCTAATGGATTTTGAGGCAATTCTTGGCACAGCGTGGCATTTGAAGATTTTTGAAACATCGGGACAAAAATCAGGGAGTGTAAAATCTACATCTATTGCCTGTTCTAAAGAATCACAAAAGTAGTTTTCGTTGATATAAATATCACTTTTCAAACATTTTTGTTGCATAATGAATCCTCTCTTTTCGCAAGTTTACTGATAAATACTATGCGTTTAAAGAGAGGATTATTCTAACTTTATTCTAATTCGAAAGCACCAGTATATAACTGATAATATTGACCTTTTTCGGCAATTAATTTCTCGTGATTTCCACGCTCTATTATTCTGCCTTGGTCTAATACCATAATAACATCCGAATTCTTAACAGTTGAAAGTCTGTGGGCTATTACAAATACTGTTCTGCCCTGCATCAGTTTATCCATACCGCGTTGTACGATAGCTTCGGTGTGGGTATCAATCGATGAAGTTGCCTCATCCAAAATCATAACCGGAGGGTCTGCAACTGCCGCACGGGCAATGGCAATAAGTTGGCGTTGACCTTGTGACAAATTAGAACCATTGTTTACGAGTTCAGTGTCATAACTATTTGGCAAACGTGTTATAAAATCATCGGCACCTGCAAGTTTAGCCGCTTCAATACACTCTTCATCAGTAGCATCTAGTCTGCCATATCTGATGTTATCCATAACAGTTCCTGTAAAGAGATTTGTTTCCTGCAAAACTATGCCTAGAGAACGGCGCAAATCGCTCTTTCTGATTTTATTAATGTTAATTCCGTCGTATCTGATTTTGCCGTCAGCAATATCATAGAATCTGTTTATAAGGTTTGTAATGGTAGTCTTACCTGCACCCGTAGCACCAACAAATGCTACCTTTTCTCCGGGATTTGCATAAACACTAACATTGTGTAAAACCTGTTTACCCTCAACGTATCCAAAATCAACATCGTTTAGCGTTACCTCACCTTTAAGCTCGGTATAGGTAACTGTTCCGTCAGCTTGATGAGGATGCTTCCAAGCCCATAAACGAGTGCGTTTTTCAGTTTCCCTGAGGTTGCCGTTTTCATCGTACTCAGCGTTAACAAGCGTAACATAACCCTCATCGGTTTCGGGAATTTCATCCATAAGGGCAAAAATTCTTTCTGCACCTGCAACACCCATAACAATAGCGTTAATCTGCTGTGAAACTTGGTTGACATTACCTGTAAACTGCTTTGTCATATTAAGGAAAGGAATAATAATGCTAATTTCAAATGCCAAGCCGGAGATGCTAAAGTTTGGAGTTTTTGAAAGCAAGAACAAACCGCCTACAGTAGCAATTATTACATACAAAATGTTGCCGATATTCATATTTATCGGTCCCAAGCAGTTAGCATAAGCGTGGGCACGATTACTATCTTCAAATAACTCGTTGTTAACCTTTTCAAATTGTTCACGGCTTTTATCTTCGTGGCAGAATACCTTAACAACCTTTTGACCCGACATAATTTCCTGTACATAACCTTCGGTTTTAGCAACAGATTTTTGTTGTTTCATAAAGTATTTAGCAGAACCACCGCCAACAATTCTAGTTACCATAAACAACATTGCAACACCAAAGACAACAACCAAGGTCATCCATATACTGTACCAAAGCATTATTGAAAATACGCTTATAACAACAATAGATGCTTGTAAAATGGTTGGAAGCGCCTGTGAAACCAACTGGCGAAGAGTATCAATATCATTTGTATAAAAACTCATAATATCGCCGTGTTTGTGGGTATCAAAATACTTAATCGGTAAATTTTGCATACCATCAAACATTGTTTTTCTCATCTTGCCCAAGAAACCTTGGGTTATAATTGCAATAAGTTGAGACTGCACTATTACACCTATAAAGGAAAGTGCGTATAAAGAGCCTAAAAGAATAATTTTTGGTATAATTTCTTGCTTTGCTGACTCCCAGTCACCGCTAGTTATCCACTTTTCAATTGCTTGTAAAACTTGTTGTTGAAAAACTGCAGGGACAGAGGCAGTGATAGCTGCAAATACAATACAGACAAGAATAATCGGCAAAAGAACTGGATAATAGTTAAATAACATTTTGAGAACTCTCTTGAGAGAACTCATATTAATCTTTTTTCTTTTACCGTCAGGTCCTAAAACGGGAGGATTATTTTTCTTCATCACTACCACCTCCACTCATTTGTTGTTCATATACCTCTCGGTAAATATCACTTGTTTTTAATAATTCTTCGTGTGTGCCAAATGCTGAAACCTTACCGTTATCAAGGACAACGATTAAATCGGCATCCATTACAGAAGATACTCTTTGTGCAATAATAATTTTTGTGGTATCAGGTATATAATTTTTAAATCCGTTTCTGATAAAGGCATCGGTTTTAGTATCAACCGCACTAGTAGAATCGTCAAGAATTAATACTTTTGGATTTTTAAGAAGTGCACGGGCAATACAAAGTCTCTGCTTTTGACCGCCTGAAACATTTGTGCCGCCTTGTTCAATATAAGTGTCATATTTATCGGGGAATTTTTCTATAAACTCGTCTGCTTGGGCAAGTTTGCAAACCTCAATTATTTCTTCGTCGGTAGCATTCTCGTTACCCCAGCGTAGGTTGTCTTTAATAGTGCCAGAGAATAACTGGTTTTTTTGCAAAACCATTGCAACCGAGTTTCGAAGAGTTTGAATATCGTAATTTCTGACATCCTCTCCACCAACCATAACAACACCGTCGGTCACATCATATAGTCTTGGTATCAACTGAACAAGCGTGGATTTACCGACACCCGTACCGCCTAAAACACCAACCGTCATACCCGATTTAATGTTAAGATTAACATTTTCTAAAGCATATCTTTTTGCGTTGTCGTTATATTTAAAGTTAACATCTTTAAATTCAATAGAACCGTCTTTAACTTCAAATATAGGATTTACGGGGTTTGTAATAGAAGGTTGTTCTTCCAAAACTTCGCAGATACGCTTCATAGATTCCAACGAAATAGTAATCATAACATAAATCATTGAAAGCATCATAAGTGACATTAAAATCTGCACACCATAAGTGAGCATTGCAGAAATTTCGCCGTATTTAAGCTTTGCACCGCCCGAAGAAATAGCTAAGAATGAGCCTACAGTTAAAATGAATATCATATTAAAATACATACAAAACTGCATTAAAGGTCCGTTAAATGCTACAATTCGTTCAGCTTTTGTGAAATCTGTGGTAATGTCGTCAGCGGCTTTCTGGAATTTTTGTTTTTCAAAATTCTCTCGAGAGAAGCCTTTTACAACACGCATACCGCGCACATTTTCTTCAATAGATTCATTCAAACGGTCATATTTTTTAAATACTCTTCTGAATGCTGGCATTGCTTTTCTTGCAACCATTAAAAGTCCAAAAATCAAGATAGGAACTACTACAACAAACGTTGTAGCCAACGCACCGCCCATAATGTATGCCATTACAATAGAAAAGATAAAGTTCATAGGACTTCTAACTGCAGTTCTTATAATCATCATATAAGACATCTGAACATTGTTTACGTCAGTTGTAAGACGGGTAACCAAAGAAGATGATGAAAATTTATCTATATTTTTAAAAGAAAAGCTTTGAACCTTTGAAAACATATCTTGACGCAAGTTCTTAGCAAAACCTGCTGATGCTTTGGCACAAGTAAGTGCGGCAATACCGCCACAACAAAGAGAAATCAGTGCCAAGCCAACAAGCATAAGTCCCTTTTTAATAACATCTTCAATAGTAGCGGAACCGTTAAGGTTCTCAAAGCTATTAATCATATCCCTTGTTATAAATGGGATTGAAACCTCAATCAAAACCTCTCCCATAATAAAAATGAGGGTTAAAATTGAAGGCAGTTTAAATTCGCGAATACTTTTTGCCAGAGTTTTAATCATTTTTGTCCTCCAAAGACGGTGCTTACAATTTTTTTGTCTTTTCAAAAGAAGCCTTAACGGCTGACATTACAGTTCCTCTAAAACCGTTATCTTCAAGTGCGTGAACTCCCTCAATAGTGCTTCCACCGGGAGAGCAAACCTCGTCCTTTAAAACAGCGGGGTGTTTGCCTGTGGACTGCATAAGCTCAGCCGCACCCGATAAGGTTTGAATGGCGTATTCCAACGCTTTGTGGCGTGCTAAGCCGCATTCAACACCGGCGTCAGCCATAGCCTCAGCAAACAAATAAACAAAGGCGGGGCCGCAACCCGAAACAGCAGTTGCAGAATCAATAAGATTTTCTTCAAGTTTATCAAGCTTACCCGCAAATCTCAAAGCAGCATTAAACTCCCCTATTTCGTCCATAAACACATTATTGTCAGGTGTATATAAAATCATTCCTTTACCCGCAGAAACGGGTGTATTGGGCATTATGCGAATGATAGGACAGTCAAAACCTAACATCTCTTTCAATTTTGAAATTGTTACACCCGCCGCCATAGAAATTAAAATATAACGGTCGTTTCTGTTTCTTAAAATATCAGAAATCTCATCAAGCGCTAATTTCATAACCTGAGGTTTAACACCTAAAAAGATATATTTGCAGTTATTAGCAACTTCTTTTATATCAGCAGTACTGCATTTTAATTCCTCAGCTAAAAGTTCCGCTTTAACAGTTGCTTTGTCGGCTAATAACACTTGGGTTTCGCCTACAGTCTTGCAAACAGCTCGAGCAAGGCTTCCGCCCATATTACCGCAACCTATAAAGCCATAATTTGCAATATCCATAATAACCTCCTATCTGATTTGTCCGTCGCCTTTGATTATATATTTGTAAGTATTAAGTTCATTAAGACCCATCGGACCTCTTGCGTGGAGCTTTTGGGTGGAAATGCCCATTTCGCAACCAAGACCAAACTCACCGCCATCGGTAAATCTTGTTGAAGCATTAACATAAACAGCGGCAGAATCAACACGGGAAACAAAATATTCAGCAGTGTTTTCGTTATTAGTGATAATACTTTCACTATGATGGGTTGAGTGTTTAGAAATATGATTCACTGCCTCTGTTACATTTTCAACAATTTTCACAGCGATTTTATAATCCAAAAATTCAGTGTCGTAGGAATTTATATCAGCCAAACTAACAGGTATAATTTGGGACGTTTCGTTATCCCCTATTATCTCAGTTACAGGGTTTGTGTTTTTGAACAAAGTGTGAAGTTTTGGTAAAAATTCATTGGCAATCGCCTTATCTACCAAACAAACCTCACAGGCATTACATACTGAGGGTCGGCTTCTTTTTGCATTGTCAATGATTTTCAAAGCTTTTTCTAAGTCGGCATCTTTATCAACATAAATGTGACATATACCTGTGCCCGTTTCAATGCAAGGCACCTTTGCATTTTCGGTACAAGCTTTAATAAGACCCTTGCCACCACGAGGGATAAGTAAATCAACAAGTCCTACAGCTGTCATTAACTCACTTGCACTGTTTCTCGAGGTATCTTCAACCAAGTTAATATAATTTTCGTCAATTCCGCTGTTTTTAAGACCTATTTTAAGAGCCGTTACAATAGCATTTGCACTCAAAAAAGCGTCTTTTCCGCTTCTAAGCACACAAACATTACCGCTTTTAAAACTGAGTGCTGCAGCATCAGAGGTAACATTTGGACGACTTTCATAAATTATAGCCACAACGCCGAAAGGTATGCTTGTTTTCTCAATAAGAAGACCATTGTTGTGATTTGTTTTTTCAATAACCTTACCTACAGGGTCGGGCAAATTTGCAACATCTATAATTCCCTTAGCCATTGCTTTGATACGCTCAGCATCAAGGCGCAATCGGTCAATCATAACAGGCGCAATCACACCTTTTGCGTTCTCAATATCTAAAGCGTTTGCTTTGAGAATTTCTTCTGTATTTAAAACAAGACTTTCAGCCATATTCTTTAAAGCCGCATTCTTAATGTCGGTTGAAATGGGAGCATTTAAAGAAACTTGCTTTGCCTTTTTTAAAATTTCATTAGTTTCGGTCATTATTACTCCTTCTTCGCTACAAATCTTGTACCAACATCTTCACTGTCAATGATTGAATATAAAAGTTGAGGATTACTACCGTTGGCAATAACCATATCAGTACCACCTGCGGTCGCAATTTTTGCGGCCTTGATTTTTGTTACCATTCCGCCGGTACCTAAAGTAGTACCTGCACCGCCTGTCATAGCAACAATTTCATCAGTGATTTCTTCAACACGGCTTAACATAACCGCATTTCTATCTTTGTGGGGGTCGGCTGTGTAAAGACCGTCGATATCAGATAAAATAATAAGTAAATCTGCGTTAATTGTTGTTGAGACAATAGCACCTAAAGTGTCATTATCACCAATAATAATTTCATCGGTAGCAATGGTATCGTTTTCATTGATAATCGGTATAACGCCAAGCTCTAAAAGTCGGCAGAGTGTGTTTTTAAAATTAGAACAACGCTCAGTATCAGCAATATCCTCATCGGTCAAAAGAATTTGTGCAACCGTATGATTATATTCAGAAAACAGCTTATCGTATGTATACATCAGTTCACACTGACCTACAGCGGCAGCGGCCTGTTTTGTGGGTATATCGTGAGGTTTTTCTCCAAGACCTAATTTGCCAACACCCATACCAATAGCACCCGAAGAAACCATAATAATCTCGTTGCCTGCGTTTTTAAGGTCGGATATAACCTTACAAAGCTCCTCGACACGGCGGATATTAAGTCTTCCTGTCTCATGAGCGAGTGTTGATGTTCCTAATTTTATAACAACCTTCATTTTTAACACCTATCATATAAATAATAGTAAAATTATACCACAAAAATAAAAAACTTTCAATGCTAACACTGAAAGTTTTTTAAAATTATTTGCTTCCTGTAGAGCCAAAACCACCCTCGCCGCGTACAGTGTCGGTAAGTTCATCAGCTTCGGTATATTTAACCTTTAAAAAGGGCGTAATAACTAGCTGTGCCACGCGCTCCCTATCGGCAATGGTTTGAGTCTGTGCAGAGTGGTTATGAAGTGAAACCATAATTTCTCCTCTATAGTCACTGTCAATAACGCCAACCTTGTTTGCGGGTGCAAGACCTCTCTTGGTCGCGATACCGCTGCGGGCATAAATCAAACCTGCATAACCTTCGGGAATTTCAAGGGAAAGTCCTGTATGTATTAGCTTTGTCTCCCCTGCTTCAATTGTAACCTCGCCGCCCTCACAAGCATATAAATCTGCACCTGCGGCAAATTCGGTACCATATGTAGGGGCAATAGCCTCTTCGTTTAATTTTTTGAAATTTACCTTAATCATTTTAAAACTCCTATTCGTAAATATCTCCGCTTCCCATTCGTCTTTCCCATTTGCCCTCAAGCCAAACAGTTTCGTTTTTAAGCAAGGAAGTTTGAACATCAATTATTCGCTGGTTTGAAGAGCCTCTAAAAAGCAAATCGGGACTTTTAAGTTCTTCAACAAATTTTCCGTCAACTAAAACATCGGTATACTTTAAAATTTCTTTTACAGTTTCTAAACTGCCAACTGTTCCTTTAAGAAGTTGCTCGTCAAAAAGAAAGCCTGTATAAATCCAAATATTTTTTTGAGGAAATTTGGTTTTAATTTCTTTTACAACCTTTAAAACACCCGCTTGATTTTCGGGTTCAAATGGCTCACCGCCTAAAACCGAAAAACCGGTTATATGTTCGGGTGCTGTGGCGGTAACAAGTTCCTCTAAGACTGCGTCGGTAAAGAGATTTCCGTAAGAAAAATCCCACGCCTCAGAATTAAAGCAGTTCTTGCAAAAATGACGGCAACCGCTAACAAATAAACTAACCCTGACGCCTGGGCCGTTGGCAATATCAAATTTTTTAATTACTGCATAATTCATAAAAAATCCTCAAAAACACATAGCACCCGAAGGTGCTATGCTAATTAATTATAGATGTAAAACTCTTTCTTGAATTTCCTGAGTTCTGCCTTGATTCCAATACTGTGTTCCGATATATCCGCAAGTACGACGGGCAACATTCATCTTGTCTTGGTCGGTGTTTCCGCAATTAGGACACTTCCAAATAAGCTTTCCGTCCACTTCTTCAATAGCAATTTCGCCGTCAAAACCACAAATGTGGCAATAGTCACTCTTGGTATTAAGCTCGGCGTACATAATATTATCATAGATAAACTGCATTACCGAGAGAACAGCATCAAGATTGTTCTGCATATTGGGTACTTCAACATAGGAAATAGCACCACCGGGAGATAATGCTTGGAATTTAGCCTCAAGCGCTAACTTATCAAATGCATCAATTTCCTCGGTTACGTGAACATGATAGCTGTTTGTAATATAGTTCTTATCGGTAACACCATCAACTTTGCCAAAACGCTTCTGTAAGCATTTAGCAAACTTATAGGTTGTGCTTTCAAGGGGTGTGCCGTATAAGGAATAATCTATATTTTCAGCAGCCTTCCATTTTGCGGTATACTCGTTGAGTTTCTTCATAATCTCAAGACCAAGTTTTTCGCCCTCAGGCTCGGTGAGTTTTTTGCCGTTTAAGGCATAAACACACTCCCAAAGACCTGCATAGCCAAGAGACAAGGTTGAATAACCGCCGTGAAGATATTTATCGATGGTCTCACCTTTCTTAAGGCGAAGCAATGCGCCGTGCTGCCAAAGAATAGGCGCAGCATCAGATACAGTTCCAGTAAGTCTTTCGTGACGAGACTGCAATGCACGATGGCAAAGTTCCATTCTGTCATCAAAAATCTCCCAGAATTTATCCATATTTTTATTAGCGGATAAACCGATATCAACCAAGTTAACGGTTACAACACCTTGGTTGAAGCGACCGTAATACTTAGGTTTGCCTTCTTCGTCAACATAAGGAGTAAGGAAACTTCTGCATCCCATACAGGTATAGCAATGGCCTTCGCCGTTCTTGTCAATCTTATTTTGAAGCATAACCTTTTCAGAAATATAGTCAGGCACCATTCTCTTAGCGGTACACTTAGCAGAAAGCTGAGTTAAGTACCAATATTTTGTACCTTCTCTAATATTATCTTCTTCAAGAACATAGATAAGTTTCGGGAAAGCAGGTGTAATCCATACACCCTTTTCGTTCTTAACACCTTGATAACGCTGTTTTAAAACTTCCTCAATAATTAAAGCCAAGTCAGCCTTTTCTTGCTCGTTTTTAGCCTCGTTAAGATACATAAATACTGTAACAAAAGGAGCCTGACCGTTAGTTGTCATAAGGGTAACTACCTGATACTGAATAGTCTGAACGCCCTTTCTAACCTCATCACGGAGTCTCTTTTCGGTGATTTCAGCAATCTTTTCGGGGGTGATGTTAGGAGCAATATCACTAAGTTCTTTTTCAACCTCTTTATAAATCTTTTTACGGCTGATATCAACAAAAGGTGCTAAATGAGTAAGGCTGATGCTTTGACCACCATATTGGCAAGAAGCAACCTGAGCGATAATTTGTGTAGCAATGTTACAAGCAGTTGAGAAAGTATGAGGTTTCTCGATATATGTTCCGCTAATAACAGTGCCGTTTTGAAGCATATCCTCAAGGTTAACAAGGTCACAGTTATGCATATGCTGTGCAAAATAGTCAGCGTCGTGGAAGTGAATAATACCTTGCTCGTGAGCCTCAACAATGTCAGGATTCAACAAAATACGCTTAGTAATATCCTTACTAACCTCACCAGCCATATAGTCGCGCTGAACGCTGTTTACAGTTGGATTCTTATTTGAATTTTCTTGTTTAACTTCCTCGTTGTTGCATTCAATAAGGCTTAAAATTTGCTCGTCAGTAGTGTTAGACTTACGCACTAACGCACGGGTATAACGGTAGGTTATATAACGACGCGCAACCTCAAAAGCGCGTTGATTCATGATTTGGTCCTCGACCATATCCTGAATTTCTTCCACACTTAAAGAACGGTTCATATTCATGGCAGCGCTTTCAACATCCTCAGCAATTCTGCGGATTTGCACTTCACTCATACGGGCACTTGGAACAACACTTTCGTTGGCTTTTGTAACAGCGACAACTATTTTGCGAGGGTCAAATTCAACCTCTGCTCCACTTCTTTTAATAATCTTCATTTTTATATCTCCCCTAAATATTCCAATATTTGAGAATTATCAATACTATATCTTGTGGTACAGAAAATATTATATCACTATCTTTTAAAAAATCAAGTGGTAATTTAACTTTTTATTCTAATTTTTTGAAATTTGTGATTTTTTACTAAACCAACTAATTGCTTTTAGTTTAATTTTTTAAACCCTTCTCCTATTATTTCACCCGCCTCAGTAACGATTATAAAAGCTTTAGGGTCATATTTTTCAACTAAAGAATAAAATAGCGAAACCTCAAAAGGTCTTAAACTACACATTAACATTTTTCGCTTTTCACCGGTGTATCCACCCGTCACATCAAATAGTGTGATACCTCTTGAAAGTTCCTGTGAGACACTTTTGCATATTTCATCAGGTTTCGATGTAATTGTATAAATCACCTTTCCTCTGTCACCGCCGTAGAGCATACTATCCATGACTCGTGCAGATGCAAACATTGTAACTACTGAATAAAGCGCGCTTTCGATGTTTTTGTAAACTATCACTGCTAATAAAATTACAGCTGCGTCTAAAATAAGTATTATTTTACCCACCGTAAAATGCCTGAAGCGTTTGTTAATAAGCTTAGCAACAATATCTACTCCACCCGTTGTGGCACCGTGAAGCATTATAAGGCTGATTCCAAGGCCTAATAAACATCCACCAAATATAGAAGCTAAAATCTTATCAACCTTTACCGCCGGAACTACTTCTTCAACAAATGTTATTGCAAAAGAGACCATTGTTGTTGCAACAGCAGTGCTTATAATAAATTTTCCTCCGAATTTAATATACCCTAAAATTAGAATAGGTATATTTAAAACAAGTATGGTTAAACCTGTAGGCACATGTAATGTGTAGTTTAAGAGCGTTGCAATACCCGTAAGTCCACCGGGAGAAATCTCGTTGGCAGAAATAAAAATCGTAACCGCAATAGCATATATTATACTCCCAACTGTATACCATAATAAATCTTTTAAATGCTTTTTCATCAAATCACCAAAAATATTATATGTAAGGTAGCTTTGAAAATTAAAAATTACAATAAAATAGATTGACAAAGCGAAATGTTTAATATATAATAAATAAGCTGTCTAAAATTCAAACACCAACGAGGTGTGGCGCAGTTGGTAGCCACTAGTTTTGGGTGAGGTTGCGAGCGCTCACTGTGTGAGATACAGCGAGCATAACGAAGCGCCGCGGTCAAAACTTTTAACGGCAGTTTAAAAAAGTTTTGGGTACCGCAAGAGGGTTGCCAAAACTTTCTTTAAAAATCATATCACAACTTAATATCGAGGTGTGGCGCAGTTGGTAGCGCACTAGTTTTGGGAACTAGATGCCGCAGGTTCGAGCCCTGTCACCTCGACCAAAATCCAAATTCGACTTTGTCGGGTTTGGATTTTTTATCTACAATTAAACCCGATGAATTTTTAGTTCATCGGGTTTATGTTATTTACTATATATTTCTATTGCTTTCTGCACGAATTCGGCGGTGCCTTCAGTGTGCTTGTCAATATTGTTTTTAAATCGTTCATCGGCGACATACATTTGACCGAGTCCTGCAAGAATCTCTTTTGCACAGGTGTAGTAATTCTCGGTAATATAGTTTTTCAGTTCAATCACTAATGCCTGAGCCTTGTTTGAGTCGGCTGTGTAACCGTTATTCATACACTCGGCAAATTTTGTAAAGACGGACATTAAACCATCATTTGTCTCTTGCCATTTATCTCTGGTGTAGTCGGCAGTTTTTTCTGCGTGTTCTTTAAAGGCTTCAGTTTCACCCCAACGCCGTTTTGACTCGGCTTCATACTGCTTAACTGCGGTTTAATAATCACTATTATCAAATGCTGTCATTATAATCGTTCCTTTCTCGGCCCATTCAAAGCAAATATAATATGTTGCTCTTAATCTGAGTATTTAACCTCAAGGGTAAATCTTATAAGGATGACCGATTATTGTTTCTTAACATTAGCAAGGGGGTTGGAATCAACCGCCTTTTTAATTTGTGTGTTAGAAACGTGGGTATAAATTTGGGTTGTTCCAAGATTTGCGTGACCCAAGATATCCTTTAAAACACGGATATCAACATTTCCGTGCTGATACATAAGTGTTGCGGCTGTATGGCGAAGCTTGTGGGTTGAGTAACCCATATCGCCAAGACCCGATTTTTGAAGATAGGTTTTAACTATGTGCTGAACAGTTTTGTTGCTTATTCGCCTTTTATTACGGCTAATAAATAGAGCATTTCGGTCGTTAACATTTATACCCTCTCTGGGTCGTACAGCCAAATAGTTATTAATTGCGGTAATACAAGCGGAATTTAAATATACAATTCTTTCCTTATTGCCCTTACCGATAACGGTTAAGGTATCATCATTTGAAATACTGGATAAATTAAGTGCGCAAAGCTCGGCAAGACGAAGACCGCAGTTTAAAAACAAGGTTAGAATACAAAAATCTCTTTCCTTGTTGTCCCCCTCAACCGATTTTAAAAGCTCTAGCGAGTCTTCTAATGTTAAGTGCTTAGGTAAGGCTTGTTTTACCTTTGGAGACTCCAAAAGCTCGGCAGGGTTAGTTTCAAGCTGATGGGTTTGCACCGATAAATACTTAAAGAAAATTCTAAGGGTTGAGGTTTTTCTGGCTCTTGAAGCAGGTCCATTTTGGCGTTCCTCCTTGCAATAAACCATAAAAGCGTAAAGGTCAGATATTGTAATTGTCTTTATAAGCGAAATATCAACCGACTCAATGCTTATTTTCTCAAACTCCAAATCCTTCGGCACTTTTCCTCTGATTAACAAAATATACCTAAAAAAGGTTTGTAGGTCTAAATAATACCCCTCCACCGAGCGTGAGGACTTGCCTCTAATAGTTTCATTATAGGTCAAAAAGTCCCGAATAACGGGCGGACAGGACTGTAAAATTTCAAGCCTCATATTTACAACTCCATTGTGTATATGATAAAATAATTATACCATTTAAATTTTCAAAAATCAATCTTAAAGAATTCTTAATAATTTATATACTTATATCTTAAACGATTATATGATACAATGTTTTCAAAGGTGGCGAAAAGGATGTATAAAATATTAATTTGCGATGATGAGAAAGATATTGTTTCGGCTTTGAAAATCTATTTAGAGGCTGAAGGGTATGAAACCGTTTCGGCATATAACGGTTTTGAAGCAATCAAAAAACTTAAAGAAACCACTGTTAATTTGGTACTATTGGATATAATGATGCCCGAATGTGATGGCATTACAGCACTTGCTAAAATTCGAGAAAGTTCAAATGTTCCCGTTATTTTGCTAACAGCAAAATCAGAGGATACCGACAAGATTTTAGGTCTTAATATCGGTGCTGACGATTATATAACAAAACCCTTTAATCCCGTTGAGGTTATCGCCCGTGTTCGTTCGCAACTTCGAAGATATATGGAGCTTGGCGGCTCGGCAAAATCCAATAACGGACTTTGCATTGGCAATATTGAGCTTGACGATAGTGCCAAAAAGGTAACGGTTGATGGCAACATAGTTTCACTCACACCAACCGAGTTTGAAATTCTTAAATTTTTAATGCAAAATGCAGGTACTGTTTTCTCCCCCAAAGAAATTTACCGAAATGTTTGGAACGATGAAGCATACGGTGCCGAAAACACCGTTGCCGTTCACATAAGGCATTTGCGTGAAAAAATCGAAATCAATCCTGCAGAACCTCGATACTTAAAGGTTGTCTGGGCGCACGGCTATAAAATGGAAAAAGGTGTATAAAAATGAAATTTAAGCAAAATTTAGCCATTAAAATTGCTGCTGTAATTTTTTCTTATGTAATGGCATTCTTGCTCTTTTTGAGCGTTGCTTTAGTTATTGTAATGGGCTATTTCAAATTCTATTTCAGCACAGTAGATATTGTTAAAGAAGAAGTTTTAACCGAAATGGCGGAAAAAGAAGCAAGATATATTGAAAATATTTTAGACAAAGAAAGAAATCTTGAAAATTATTATAAAGATAAAAATGTTTTCTTTGAGATTACCTATATTGAAAGTGGAGAGGTAGTTTCAAACTATAACGGTCAAGAATACATCGCAACGGCTGACAGAGAGTATTACACCTATGAAGATGTAATTATAAGAAAAGATGAAAACGCAACCTATTGGGATACTATAGAACACCACACTGCCGATATCAAGGTATACATCGCAAAAGATATGAAGAAAAATGACCTGTTTTCAGTTGCTTCAAGCTTGGTCGATATAGGCTTTCGTTTAAGATATGCTTTAGTATTTATAGCAATTGGATCTCTTGCATTATTTATTTTCTTGCTCTGCTTCCTCTACGGTGCCGCAGGTCATACTTCAAACGGAGAAATTAAACGTAATTTTCTTGATAAAGTGCCCTTTGACATATTAACCGCTATCGTTGTATTTCTTGGAGTTTTAAGCGTTATTTTTATATCTGAATCATTTTACGAGGACTTCGCATTTGCTGTTGCTATTACAAGTCTTATTGGAAGTGTAGACTATTTTATAGCACTTAGCTACACTATGACATTTGCAACACGTATTAAGACACGAACGCTTATTAAAAATAATGTTTTATATCACATTTTCAAGTTTTTAGGAAAACGATTAAAGAAATTCTTTTCGTGGCTTAAATATATCTACAACAACGCTTCCCTCTTGAAAAAAACTTGGATTATAGCTGTTGGAATATTAATTTTCAGCACATTTTTTATCCTTGGTGTAGGAGATGTTGTATCTCATTGGGCAAGAAATGAATTTGTTGTTATTATGCTCATAATAACCGCTGCCATAATTGCTCTTCTCTTCTACTTTGCCGTTATTTTGCAAAAAATCAAGCTTGGCGGAGAGCGTATTGCCAAAGGTGATTTGCAATATAAAATCGACACAAAATATATGTATTATGACTTTAAAGAATTTGCCGAAAGTCTTAATAACATTAACGACGGTTTGCAAGAAGCAATTAACGAAAAAATGAAGAGCGAACACTTTAAAACCGAGCTTATCACCAACGTTTCACACGACATTAAAACACCCTTAACATCAATTATAAATTATGTTGACCTTATTAAGAAGGAAGAAATAGAAAACGAAAAATTAGCAGAATATATTGATGTTTTGGACCGCCAGTCAGCAAGACTCAAAAAATTGGTTGAAGATTTGGTAGAGGCCTCAAAGGCTTCGAGCGGTAATTTGACTGTGAATTTATCGCCCTGTAATATTACCGTTTTGTTAAACCAAGCCCTAGGCGAATTTTCCGAAAAACTTGAAAAAGCAAACCTTACCCCTATTCTTAAAACAGATGATGACGGAATTGCTGTTTTAGCTGACGGCAGACATTTATGGCGTGTTTTTGATAATCTCTTATCTAATGTTTGCAAATACGGTTTAGAGGGCACTCGTGTTTATATTGATGTTAAAACCGAAAAGAACGGCGTTCTTGTAACCTTCCGCAACATTTCGAAATATCAATTAAATGTTTCCTCTGAGGAATTATTAGAACGCTTTGTAAGGGGTGACAAATCCCGCCACACCGAGGGTCACGGCTTAGGTCTTTCTATTGCTAAAAGTCTAATGGAAATTCAGGGTGGCAGTCTCGACATTTCGGTTGACGGCGATTTGTTTAAGGTTACTGTTAAGATTAAAAATCTATAACAAGAGGACTAAAAATGCAAAGACACATAAAACACAAAAGAAAACGGTTAATAAGAAGGATTTTGCCGCCGATTTTCACAATTTTAATAACAGCCGCAATTATAGTAGGCGGTGTTAAGGTATGCTCTCTCTTATTTCCCGATAATAGATTCAGCGGATATGTTCCTGCGGCTTTCGGCAATAGAATTTCCAAAAATGTTAAAACCGCCCAAGGACTTGAAATTCCCGATTGGATTGACAGTCAGATAATTGATGTTCATAACACCGCAAGAACAGGAGCGCATTTAAGAGATATCAAAGATATTGTTATTCATTATGTCGGAAACCCAGATACTACCGCTCAAAATAACCGCGATTTTTATAACAAACCCGATACTGAGGTAAGCTCCCACTTTGTTGTGGGACTTGGGGGCGAAATAATTCAGTGCATTCCCCTCTGGGAAAAATCCGCCGCAAGTAACCACCGAAACGGCGATACAATTTCTATTGAGGTGTGTCATCCCGATAGAAGCGGAAAATTCACAACCGAGTCTTACAACAGCGTAATCAAACTGACTTCTTGGCTTTGTAATAATTTTGGTCTTGACGAAAAGGATATTATAAGGCATTATGATATTACAGAGAAAATATGTCCGAAATATTATGTTGAAAATCCTGATGCTTGGAAAAAACTTAAAAAGGATGTAAAAAAGGAGTTAGGTTAATTTGAACTTGACCGAAAAAGGCAAAAGAATTCTAAGTATTATAGTTTTAATACTTGTTCTTTTGTTTATAGGTGCTGTAACTTTTCTTGTTGGAAAACCAATGATAGATTTTGTATCAGAGCCCGAGAAATTTCGCCTTTGGGTAGATTCCCACGGCATTTTTGGAAAAATAGCATTTATAGGAATGGTATTTTTTCAAGTAGTCTTGGCACTAATTCCAGGTGAGCCTTTAGAAATCGGCGCAGGATATGCTTTTGGTGCTTTTGAAGGAACTTTGCTTACAGTTATCGGAACAGTTTTAGGAAGTATAACAGTTTTTTATCTTGTAAAAACCTTAGGCATTAAATTTTGCGAACTATTTTTTAAGAAAGAAAAAATACTATCACTTAAAATCCTCAAAGATAAAAAGAAGCGTGACATACTTGCCTTTCTTATCTTCTTTTTACCCGGCACTCCAAAAGATTTAGTAACCTACTTTTTAGGTCTTACCGATATTAAACTTGTAAATGTTATTTTTCTGTCAGGAATCGCAAGACTACCCTCAATTATAACCTCTACCTTAGGCGGAGATGCTTTGGGTATTAAAAAATATACAACCGCCTTGCTCGTGTTCGCAATAACACTTGCAATAAGCGGTGTTGGAGTTTTAATTTATAATAAATTTCTTATAAAGAAAAAATAAAAGCGGTTTTCGTTCATAATGAAAACCGCTTTTATTTATATTATTTCCTTGGCAAGTGCTTTAATTTCGGCTATATTTTCTTCAGTCATAGCAGATAAAATCTTAACATTAGTTTCGGTGTATTCTAAGTTTTTGCACTTAGACATCATTTCACTCATAACCTTAGTAGCCATCGGTGCCCAGGAGCCGTTTTCGACAAAACCAACCTTTCGGTTTTGGAAATTACGCTCGGTTAAATGCTCGATAAACTCTCTCATAAATGGGAAAATATCTCCATTATAGGTTGTGGTTGCTAAAACAAGTTTTCCGTAACGGAAAGCGTCCTCGACAGCCTCTGCCATATCGCAACGGGCAAGGTCATTTACAACCACTTTTGGACAACCCAGAGCCTTTAATTCATCAGCCAAAAGCATAACAGCCTTTTTAGTGTTGCCGTAAACCGAGGTATAAGCAATTAACACACCCTCGCTCTCAACACCGTAAGAAGACCAAATATTATATAAATTCAGATAATATCCCAGGTTTTCAGTTAAAACAGGACCGTGCAAAGGACAAATTTTTTCAATTTCTAAAGCAGATGCCTTTTTAAGCAATGCTTGAACTTGTGCGCCATATTTTCCAACAATACCAATGTAATAGCGTCTTGCTTCACATGCCCAGTCTTCCTCAACATCTAAAGCACCAAACTTGCCAAATCCGTCAGCCGAAAATAAAACTTTATCAAGGCTGTCATAGGTCACAATAACCTCAGGCCAATGCACCATTGGTGCAGTAACAAAGGTCAGTGTTCTACCGCCTAAATCGAGGGTGTCGCCCTCGCCCACAACAATTTGTCTCTCTAAAAACTCGTTGCCGTAAAAGTTTTTCATCATCTGGAAGGCTTTTTTGGAAGCAACAATTTTAGCATCCTTGAATGTATCAGCAAACAAATTTATGTTAGAAGAATGGTCAGGCTCCATATGTTGGACGATTAGATAGTTGGGTGTTTTACCGTTCAAAACTCTCTTAATGTTTTCTATCCATTGCTCACCAAAATCTGCGTCAACAGTATCCATAACAGCAATTTTTTCGCCAAAAATCACATAGGAATTATATGCCATTCCGTTTGGAACAATATACTGACCCTCAAAGAGGTCAATGTTATGGTCGTTTACACCGACATATTTTATACTTTCTGTTATATTCATTATTTATCCTCCTTAAAAGTAAAATCCTTAAAACCTTTAGAATATATTTTTTCTCCGTTGTCTTTAACCCATAAAACATAGGTGTTTTCAAAGTTTTCTAGCACCTTTTTGCCCTCATCTATATCCATACAAAAGAGTGCGGTAGACAAAGCGTCGCCAACAGCCGAGCTTTCGGTTATAACCGAAATCATTTTATATCCCGTTGCGGGCATTAAAGTATCGGGGTCGATAATATGATGATAATTTTTCCCATTCACAGTGTAAAAACGCTGATAGGAACCGCTTGTCACTACCGACATATTTGAAATTTCCAGATATTCAGTATATGGGTTATTTTCGTCTCTGTCAGGATTTTCAAGTCCTATTTTCCAACTTTTACCGTCGGGTCTATCACCCACTGCTCTAATATTGCCGCCGGCATTAAGAAGATAACCCGTAATACCCTCTTCTTTCATCCATAGAGCAGTTTTCTCTGCAGCATAACCTTTGGCTATTGCTCCGACATCCAAGCTTATTTGAGGGTCATTAAGAGTGATTTTGTTTCCATCAATCACTAAACTGTTTATATCAGTGTGTTCATTTGCCTTTAAAAGCTTATCCATAGGAGGAAGCTCAGCTTTTTCGGGGTTATTTAACCCATTGCTTCGATAATCATGCCAAATTGATAAAACACTGCCTAATGCCACATTAACCTTTGAATTTGTAAGTGTATACATTTCTTTAGAAAACTCAAGCATTTCGGTTATTGGGTGTTCAACCTCTAAGGGCTTGTCAGCATTATTTATTGAGTAAATATTTTGAGTATCATCATAACGACTGTAAATGGTATAGAGTTTATGATACTCACTAAACTTCAATTTGATTTTTTCAGAGTTTCTTTTAAAATCAGCTTCATTTTTTTCGTAGCCTATTATTGAAATAACAGTGTCGAAATAATCAAAAGTATAATCAGTATATTTAGTGTATTTGTCTTTACAACCCGTAATAGGTATGATAAAGATAACACATAAAATTAAGGAAATCAATCTTTTCATAATCTACATAAAAAAAGGGAGATACCTTAGCACCTCCCTGTTAAATATAAAAATTATTTTACAGTAGCGGCCTTAACAGCGGCTTTAACCATATCTGCAACATTAATGGTGCAACCCGCATTAACAAGGTCATCACCAGCCTTACCGGTGTTGTCTGCTAAAGCAGAAATGCCATCAGCGGTTTTGCCGATAATTTTCGCATCAAAAGCATCAGCCTGAGCATACCATTCTTTTTTTGCACCGCCGTATGCTACCATACCGTAATTATCGCCAGCTTCTCTCTTGGTGGTAATTGCTGTGCCAAATGCGGTCTCAGAAGCACCTTTGGTATCAAACTCAACCTTAGTGGTAACAGCGTCAGTTTTAGCTGCAGTGATTTCATTCTTATCATTTAAAGCAACAGCAACAACTGTTGTCATAAGTTCGTTTACGCCCTTAGCCTCAGCAGTAGCATCTTTAGAATCACTCTGAGAAGTAACAACACCAACCTTTAAGGTATCGTCAGCAGTAGCTTCACTGTCAACAGCATTCTTTACAGCCTTTTCTAAAGCAGGAATAAACTCAGAAACCTTAATTGTGCAACCCGCATTTACAACTTCATCGGTACCCTTACCGTCTTTTTCAAGAGCTTTTATTTCATCAATTGTTTTACCAATTATTACAGAAATGAAAGCATCTTTCTGCTCAAACCATTCTTTTTTAGCACCTGCGTATGCTACCATACCATAGTCTTTACCTTTTTCGCCCTTTGTGAGGAACTCGGTAGCAGCAACAGCCTTGCCATCAGCAGCAAAAGCCATAGTATTGTCAGCAGTATCAATAGCGCATTTTACAATTTTGCCGTCCTTGTCAAGTAAAACAGCAGCAACTGTTGTAACTGCTTCGGCTGAACCATTGTTTTCGCCATCAGCGTTCTTAACCTCAGAAAGCTGAGAAGAAACACCAAAGCCCATCTTAAGAGGTTCATTACCGCAACCGGCAAGAGAAACTAAAGAAAAAATCATTAAAAATGTCAAAATCAAAGATAAAATCTTTTTCATAAAAACATCTCCTTTAATATTATAGATTAATTATACAACATTGTTATTTTTTTGTCAATCAAAATTTATATTTTGCTGTATACTTAAGAAGCATTATTCCCGAAAGTCCAACAAATATTCCGGCAACCGTTCCGCTAACCGCCAAAACAGGCATATAAAAACCTATTTCTTTCGTGCTAAGCAATAAAACAGCCACTACCACCTGTGCTAAATTATGCGAAATAGCACCTGCAATGCTAACACCTATTTGAGAAAATTTATTAATATGTTTAAGCAACCACATTACTAAGAGACTTAAAACAGCACCCGTAAAGCTATATAAAAAGGTCATAAAATTGCCAAAAAGCAACACTACTGTAAGAAGTCTTATAAACGATACTGTGGCGGCTTCTTTTATAGAAAATCTATAAAGCAAAAATATGATTACAATATTGGGTAAACCCATTTTAATTCCGGGGACAGCCGACCAAATTGGCGGCAAAAGACTTTCAACAAAGGAAAGAATTATAGCAAGTGCCGATATAACACTCAAAAAAGCGAGTTTTTTTACCTCAAGTTTCATTCAGGCACCACCTCACTGATCTCAACAACAAGTTTATGAGGTAAACAAACAATAGTCTCCCCCACCCTTGAAATTTCGCGGTGCTCCACACAAATTTTATCGGGACAGTCGGCATTTGACACAAAAACTGTCTTATCCATAATTGTAACTTCATTAATGCCGTATTTTGTCTCGATTGTTTTGGTAGTATCTTCGCTCAAAGTCAAAACTGCAACGGTTTCACCTTCAACTGTGATAACCGCATTTTCTCCGTTTTTTAAAGATGATTTGAAAATCAAAAACGAAAGTATTGCAACCAATAAGATAGCGGCAATTAATATAACATCATTTCTAATCTTTTTAGTCATTATCTTTAAATTCGGTGTATACACTTTGTGGGGCAAACATCGACACAAATACCACAAGCAGTGCATAGGTCATAATCTATTCGTGCTAAATTATTTTCAACCTTAATAGCACCAGAGGGACAGGCGTTTTCACACTTTTTACAGCCTATACAAGCGTTTTTACAGTTTTTCAAAGCAACTGCGCCTCTATCCTGACTGGAACACATAACCCAAACCTTAGCTGTTTGAGGGACAAGTGATATTATATTTTTAGGACAGTCACTAACACAAAGTCCGCAACCAATACAAATATCAGGGTTTACGTGGGCAATACCGTTATTCAAATAGATTGCACCCGTAGGACAAGCTCTTACACAGTCACCACAGCCAAGGCAACCAAAACGGCATTTACCGGGACCGCCGTATACCAAATTAGCAGCTCGACAAGTCATCTGACCGTCATAATGTGCTTTGGAAGTTGTAGCATCACAATTACCGTTGCAATTAACGAATGCAACCAATTCTTTAACATCTTTGTACTCAGTTCCCATAATTTTCGCAATTTCTTTTGCAACACAGTCAGAGCCTGGAATACAAAGATTAGTATTTTCACCGTTTTCGGCAACGGCCTTGGCATATTCATCGCAACCTGCGTAACCGCAGGCACCACAGTTAACACCTGGCAATGCACATCTTACATTTTTAACAAGTTCGTTCTCCTCAACCCTCATAAAATGAGCAGCAAGTGTAAGAATAACAGCTAAAATCAAGCCTATTGCAAAAACAATAAGAAAAGCTAATAATATTTCCATTTTAACCTCCGATTAGATTTTCAACAATAGAGCCAAAGCCGAAGAAAGCCAAAGAAACAAAAGAAGCGGCAATCAAGGTCACAGGTAAACCTCTGAAAGACTGAGGAATTTCACTTTCCTCAATTTTTGAACGAATACCTGAAAAGAGCACCATTGCAAGTAAGAAACCTAAACCGCAACCTAATGAACTTACCATAGATTCTGTAAAAGTATATTTATCGTTGATATTGTTGATAGTAACACCTAATACAGCACAGTTAGTTGTGATAAGAGGAAGATAAACACCTAGGCTCTTATGAAGTGATGGGATGAATTTCTTAAGCACAATCTCAACAAACTGAACAAGAGATGCAATAATCAATATAAACAAAAGATTTTGCATATACCCTAAACCTAAAGTATCCAAAATATAATACTGAATTGGCCATGTTACAGCCGAAGCCAAGAGCATGACAAATATTACAGATATACCCATGCCAACGGCTTGGTTTAATTTTTTAGAAACGCCTAAGAAGGGACAAATACCTAAAAATCTGCTTAAAACATAGTTATTAACAAGAACTGAGGACATTAAAATAATGATTAACGTTTTGAAATTTTCCATTTAATTTTCCTCCTTTACTTGTTTACATGCAGTATTACAAACACCTGCTGAGGGACAACCTTCGCAAGCAAATTCTTTCTTCATTGGGACCTTACCCTTTGTCAAGGCAGTAACAATTGCTATCATAATTCCGTAAACCATAAGGCCACCGGGTGCTTTAACAAAGAATTCGATTTTATAATCACTGATAAAAGGTATCTCCATTCCTGCAAAGGAACCAAGACCTATTACTTCACGAACAGTTGCGATTGCGAGTAATGCCAAGGTAAAACCAATACCCATTCCAATGCCATCTAAAACAGATTTGCCCACTGTATTTTTACCTGCAAAAATTTCAGCTCTGCCAAGAATAATGCAGTTAACTGTAATTAAATCGAGATAAACCCCCAAAAGAGCGTAGATTTCGGGGAAAAAGGCATGAATTAAAAGTTTTACAATTGTAACAAATCCCGAAATTATAACAATATAACAAGGAATTCTAACGGTATCAGGGATAAATTTACGAAGCAATGAAATTACTGTGTTCGAACAGATAAGCACTGCCATTGCTGCGAGACCCATACTGAATGCACCTATAACCGAGTTGGTTACCGCCAAGGTAGGACAGGTGCCAAGAATTAAGACCAAAACAGGATTTTCAAGAAGTATACCCTTTAAAAGAATTGACATATTATTATTTTTACTCATAATCAGGCACCTCCTTTAAGAATTTTCACCGCAGTAAATGCACTTGAAATAGCGGTTTTGAATCCGTTTGTTGTGATAGTAGCACCGCTAATTGCATCTATTTCGCCGTAATTGCTTTCAAGTCTACCAGTGAATTGATTGTAGAACTCAGGTTTAGCACAAGCATCGCCAATACCCTCACTCTCTTTTTGAGAAATTGTTTTACAAGTGATAATTTCACCGTCAGCAGTTATGCTAACCTTAATTTGAATATACTCACCCGAGCGTGTATACTTATCGCCGTTTATTCCATAACCGGCAGCTCTGAGTTCAAGTACATAATTTCCGCCTGAGGTTTTATATGCTTTTTGAACATGTGTAGGCATATCAGCAAAACCTGAAATATCAATTTCGGTCATTGTGGAATTAATAATTCCTGCCGCCACAGCCTCAACCTCTGTTTTTGCTGTATCATCAACAGCATTTAAAACAGCGCCGTTATTATCGGTTGCAACAAAAATTTCGCCTAAAATAAATACATAACCTGTATTATTCTCAGCTTTATAAGCCGCACTAATATTTCCTTTTTTCTCGGTTATAAATATTTCGGCGAATTTACCCTCAGCAGCGGGTAAAGCGGTCTTTAAATTATCATTAAGAATAGTTGCTTCATCACGAATATCAACCGAGCCGCCACCTAAAATTATTGCAGAATTCAGTGCGTCTTTAACAGCATTTTTCATAGCAGTTGTAGTCTTAGTTGCACCTGTAACTGTTTCAACATTTTCAATATTTTCTGCTGTAACATCGTTGAATTTTTCGCCGTAGGTTGTCTCAACGCCAAGGGTTTCATTACCGGAAATATACTGAACGCCCTTGACAACACCCTCGCCGTCAATTCCGCACATCAAAATAAGGTCGGCACCGTAACCTGCAGTTTTAAGCTTGAACACATAACCGCCGTTATCTTCGCTGTAAGCCTCCTCAACAGTTTCGGGAAGATCATATTTTGATAAATCAACACTAACAAAGTTTTCGCCCTCAGGCAAAACCTCTTTAAGGGCACCGCCAACTGCAGAATTTTCGTGTTCCTTGATAATTGGAGCAGTGATAGCATTTGTGAGTGCTAATAAAAGTGCCATAACAGAAGATATAATAGTTAGGGAGAGGACAACTTTAATATTATGTTTCATTATCTATCCCTCCCAAAAAGTCTTCTTCTAGACCACACATTAACATATGGATTTAAAATATTCATAAAGAGGATTGCAAAAGATACACCCTCAGGGTAAGCACCCCATAGTCTGATAAGAACTGTGATAACACCGGCACCGATACCAAATATAAGTCTGCCCTTATCAGTTGCGGGAGAGGTTACATAGTCGGTTGCCATAAAGAAAGCGCCAATAAACAAACCGCCCGAAAGTATTTGATATAAAGCAGCAGTTAAACTAAAGTCTTTTACAAGGAATGTAAATACAAATACTGTGCCAATATAGCTTAATGGCATTACGGGAGATATAACCTTGCGGCAAATCAAATATATACCGCCGATAAGTAAAGCTAATTTAGATGTTTCGCCGATGGCACCGCCAACATTACCTAAGAACAACTCAAGTAAATCAGGGTTTTTACCGGCACTTAAATCAACCAAAGGTGTAGCAGTGGCTACGCTGTCAACGGGGAAAGATGGCTTTGCCAAGCTTGTAAAAGCAATTAACATAAATACACGGGCAGTGATTGCAGGGTTTACAAGGTTGCAACCAATTCCGCCAAAAATAGATTTAACAACAACTATTGCAAAAATGCTACCAACGGCTGCTTGCCACAAGGGTGTGTCAGCTGGAAGATTTAAGCCTAACAAAAGACCGGTTACCACTGCACTAAGGTCGCTTGTTGTGTCTTCTTTTTTAACGATTTTATTGAATATAAATTCGGATAAAACACAAACAGCAATACACATCATTACAACCGAAAGCGCTTTAAGACCGAAAATCAAAAATCCGGCTATAGTTGCGGGTAATAATGCAATTATTACATCCAGCATTATGGATGTCGTTGTTTTCTTTGTGTGAATATGCGGAGATGAAGAAATGTGTAACTGTGTCATTATTTACCCTCCTTTTCCTTTTTAGCATGTTCGCGAAGCGCTTGTTTTGCAAGACGGTTGTTAGCAACCAAAGGTCTACTTGTAGGACAAACATAAGAACAGCAACCGCACTCCATACAAAGTGTTGCGCCTGCCTCAATCATAGCATCCATATCCTCGTTTTTAAGACCCCTAGCAATAGCAGGTGGATCAATTCCAAAAGGACAAACATTTATACAAGCACCACATCTTATACAGGCGGTAGTTTTAGGAATAACGGTCTCTGCCTCATTAAATGCCAAAATGGCATTTGTATTCTTAATCACAGGGAAAGACAAATCAGGCACAGAAATACCCATCATAGGTCCACCGTATAAAACCTTTGCAGGTTCAGATTTAAATCCACCCGTAAATTCAAACAAGTCGTGAAGTGTAGTTCCTATAGGGGCAATCACATTCTTAGGTTCTTTCACAGCGCCACCGTCAACTGTAACGGTTTTTTCAACCAAAGGCATACCTGTTTTTAAATATTTCCCTATAAACGCGGTAGTACTACTATTCAAAACAACACAACCCACATCAATGGGCAATTTGCCCTCAGGTACAACCTTACCTGTTGTATGGTAAATAAGCACCTTTTCTCCACCTTGCGGATAGATTGAAGGTAAAACATTAATATTTATTTTCTCATTAGATGAAGTAACATTTTTAAGAATTTCAATAGCAGCCTGCTTATTGTTTTCAATGCCAATTACTACATTTTCAATATCAAAATACTTAATGAGAGTTTCAATAGCATAAAGTATATCATTAGCAAATTCGGTCATAATGAGGCTGTCACTTGTGATGTAAGGCTCACACTCGGCACCGTTAATAATCAAATCGTCAATTTTGCGGTCCATACTAAACTTTGCGTATGTGGGGAAACCAGCACCGCCAAGACCAACTAGACCGCTTTCTTTGATAGCCTTTACGAGTTCAACCTTATCCCCTACTACAGGAACAGTTATATCTTCAGAAACGGTTTGTTGACCGTCAGATTTAATTCTAATTGCGGGAGCGGTTGTTCCGTCAGACATCAGTAATTCAGTTATTTCGTCAACAGTTCCCGAAACACTTGAATAAACAGAAACTGAGAGACCATTATCAGCGTCAGCTATCAAAGAGCCAACCTTAACATAATCACCTTTTTTAACTGTAGGAATTGCGGGGGCGCCAATATGCATTTTAGTAGGTATAATTACACTCTCGGGCACAGTCATCTTAACAGCAACAGAACCAGCTGTATTCTTTCTATGCGGTAGACGAACACCCTTTAAAAAACGACCCATAAATAGATTCCTTTCTATATAAAAATACAGTAGATATTATACCTTAAAAACGGTAAAATGTCAACTTGTCGAAGAAAAGTCCATATAAAGTGATATACATAATTATTTTTCCGCAACTGTCTAAAATATGCAAAAAAGACCGCTTTTAAGCGGTCTTTAAAGTTATTCGTCGTTTGATATATATTCTTCAATAACATATCTCGGTCTTTCTTTGGTTTCTAAATAGGTTTTACCTATATACTGACCGATAATTCCAATTGAAAATAGTTGAAGGCCACCCAAAAGCCAAATCGAAGCCATCAAGGAGGTCCAACCCGCATTAGTATCATTAGAAATAAAAGATATGAAAATATAAATAAAAGCAATAACAGATGCTAAAACAACAAATAATCCCAAAGCAGTAATCAACCCAATGGGGCGAATGCTAAAGGATGTTATTCCATCCCACGCAAAAGAAATCATCTTTTTTAAGGGATATTTGCTCTCCCCTGCTGTACGCGGTTTTCTATCATAAAAAACCTTGGCGGTTTTGTAACCAATGTTAGGAACAATTCCCCTTAAAAACATATTTCTTTCCTTATATAAGAGAAGTTGCTTCATAGCACGACTGCTCATCAAACGGAAATCAGCATGATTGTAAACCGTATTCGCGCCCAAAAGCGACATAATCTTATAGAAAGCATTAGCGGTAGTGCGCTTAATAAAAGAATCGCTTTTTCTATCAGAGCGAACACCATAAACAATATCAGCGCCCTGTGAATTTGCATCTACCATACTCTCAATTACAGATATATCATCTTGCAAATCGGCGTCAATAGTAATTGAAATTTCACAATTGTCGCAAACTGTTTCAATACCTGCCAAAAGAGCATTTTGATGGCCTACATTACCAGCTAAATTAAGACCCGAAAAGTGCTTGTCCTCATGGGTGAGATTAGAAATAATCTCCCAAGTTTTGTCAGAACTTCCGTCATTTACAAAGAGTATTTTACTTGTATCGCTTACTTTAGCATTAATGATTAGTGAATCAAGAACACCCAAAAGTTGTTTTGCAGAATTTGGTAAAACTTCCTCTTCGTTATAACACGGAACAATAATAACTAATTTTTTCATATCAACTCTCCTATATTAATTATATCCAAATTTATAAAAAAGTCAAATATAGGAAGATAAAAAATGCCCGAGCATTCTTTCGAATACTCGGGCAAAATCAGCTTAATTAGATAGCGCCGAAGATAAATTTGCAAACGAATAAGAGAGCAATAATTGTTACGGCGATATCTCTCTTAGTGTATTTACCTGTGAAGAGTGTAATTACAAGGTAAGCGATAGAGCCAATACCTATACCGTTAGCAATAGAATATGTCAAAGGCATCATAACGAGTGTTAAGAAAGCAGGAACAGCACTTCTCATATCAGCCATATCAACCTTGGAGAAATTCTTAAGCATAAGAACACCAACAAAGATTAAAGCAGGAGCGGTAGCAGCTGCAGGAATAATACTTGCAACAGGAGATAAGAAGAGGCAAAGAACGAAGCAAAGTGAAGTTACTAAGCTTGTAAGACCTGTTCTGCCTCCTGCAGCAACACCCGAAGCGCACTCAACAAAAGTTGTAACAGTAGAGGTACCGCAAACAGCACCCGAAACAGTAGCGATAGAATCGCAAGTCATAGACTTGTCAATATCAATGGGGTCGCCGTTTTCATCAAGCATATCAGCCTCAGAAGCAGCACCGTAAAGAGTTCCGATGGTATCAAACATATCAACCAAGCAGAAGGTTACGATAAGCATAATAACTGAGAAAATACCACCGAGCATTTCGCCTGAGAAAGCATTCTTCCAAGATTCAGCTTTGAATACACCGGTAATACCGATTTCAGCAAAATCCTTGAAAGGAGCAGTAACAGAAGAAATATCAAAACTAGGCAACTGCCAAGTAGCAAGATAATAAATAACAGATGTAGCCAAAATTCCGATAAGAACTGCGCCCTTAACATTGAGCTTTGTAAGAATAGCAATAATAATGAAACCTAACAAAGCAATGATAGCAGGAGCAATGTCAGCCCATTTAGCGCCGTTAATCTTAACAAACTGAACTAATGTGTACTGGTTAGCCTGAATAATTCCAACATTTTGGAAACCGATGAAGGCAATAAATAAACCAATACCTGCAGGGATAGCCTTCTTGATACAGTCAGGCATAGCTTTTGCTATATACTGACGAGCGCCTGTGATAGACAATAACAAGAAGATTAAACCGGAAACCAAGATAATAACAAGACCGGCTTGATATCCTTCAATTACATCGCCACCAGCAATAATTTGAGGAAGCACGAAAGATGTAAAGAAGAATGAGTTAAGTCCCATGCCGCAAGCCTGTGCAAAAGGTAGATTTGCATAAATAGCGTAAAGCATAGTACCAATAACTGCAGCTATAATAGAAGCAATGTAAACTGCATTCCAAATAGCCGGAACGCCGGGAACATCAAAACTGAAACCAACAATTTGATTGGGGTTTACAACAATAATGTATGCCATTGCAAAGAATGTTGTAAGACCGGCAACTATTTCAGTTTTCACGTTTGAACCGCGTTCTGAAATTTTGAAAAATTTGTCCATTTTTTTCTCCCCTTATAAAAATTTTAGGTACTTGTTGATTATAGCATACTAAAATTTAACTTTCAACTATATTTTGTTATTTTTTTCATAATTTTACATTTTTTCCACAAAATATACAAATTTGGATAGATTTTTTTGATATATAAAAACGCCCATTTTATAATGGACGTAATAGTAAAATATATTATAATATTTGGTTTTTCAATTTTATTGAATCGCCGTCAAACAAATAAGAATCAATACCAACTACTTTGTCATATACTCAGGGTCTAAATTGACAATTACCATACCAAAATCAAAAATATAATTTTTTTAACCCTTAAAATCATTATAATACCATCAGCAAGGTCCCTGCACCAATAAGTATGCAACCTATAATAGATTTAAATGTAAATTGCTCATGCAAGAAAACGAATGCTAAAATCAAGGTTATAACAACACTTAATTTGTCAATAGGCACAACCTTTGAAGCTGCACCAACTTGCAAAGCTTTATAATAGCAAAGCCAAGAGGCACCTGTTGCCAAACCTGATAAAATCAAGAACAACCAACTTTTACGGCTTATGTCAGCAATTCCAACTTGTGTGTTTGTTAAAAACACCATACCCCAAGCCATAACCACAACCACAAGTGTGCGGATAGCGGTTGCAAGATTAGAGTTTACTCCATCAATACCGATTTTTGCCAAAATGGAAGTTAAAGCCGCAAATATTGCAGACGAAAGCGCCAATATAAACCACATATTACAGTATCTCCCCTCTTTACAGTAATGTAAAATTCAATTATAATATATCACATATTGTCAAAAAAAGGAAGATATTTATAAAAATTCCCAGCTAAAAACAGCAAGAAATTATTTAAATCACGAAATTTATAAAATACAATCTATAAACTTGATATTATAGTAATTATATGGTATTATTTCCCTATCTTGTCAGGAGGATTCCAAAATGAATGTTAAAGGATTTAAAGTAAATTTTTTAGGTGATAGCATCACTGAAGGTGTTGGTGTTACCGATATACCAAACTGTCGCTATGACAATCGCATTGCTAAAATGCTTGAACTCTCCGCTATTAATAATTACAGTATCAGTGGTTCTCGTTTAGCTCATCAGCAGTATCCCAGTGCGAAACCAAGATATGACCTTTGTTTTTGCGGTCGTGCTTATGATATGGATGTTAGTGCCGATATGGTTATTGTTTACGGCGGCGTTAATGACTATATTCACGGTGATGCGCCCTTTGGCGAAATTAGTGATACAATACCCACAACATACTGTGGTGGCGTGTATTTTTTGATGAATTTCCTTCGTGAAACCTATCAAGACAAGCCAATAATCTTTTTTACCCCTGCTCGTTGCTTCTTGCGTAATCAAGTTGATGATTTATTCCCTTCGGTTCATGCGGCCAAGCGAGTACCCGGCAAACCCCTTAAAGATTATGCCGATGTAATCATAGAAACCGCAAAACAATTTGACATTAAAATACTCGACCTTTATAATAACTTGGGTGTGGACCCCCACGACCCTGAACAGTTCAAAAAATATACAATGGACGGTTTGCACTTCAATGATGAAGGTCACGGTTTACTTGCCGAAAAATTAAAAGAATTAATCGAATCTTTATAATATAAAAACCTCGGAAAAATCCGAGGTTTTTTCTTAATTTTCTAAGAAAGCAATCGCTTCTTGGTATTTATTTCTTCTTTCCAAAGCCTTTTCATCAACAACTTCTAATCGGGTTAAATCAGAGTTATGTCTTAAATCGGCGAGTTTTACAACCCTTGCAATAGGATTGTTCTTTATCTCTTTTACATAATCCATATATTTCACACCGTCAGCATGGGTCATCAAGGAAATTGCATCAAGCACAGCATCGCTAAAGCCTTTTTCTCTTAAATCATCAATGGTATAATCACTGTCCTCAACCACATCGTGCAACAAGGCAACAATGATTGTTTCCTCGGTTTCCATTTGCTCGGCTAAATGGATCGGATGAAAAACATAAGGGATTCCACTTTTGTCTTTTTGCTTCATATGTACTTCGAAGCATAATTTCATAGCTTCTTGAGTCATTTTAGTATATATCATTATAATACACCTCTATATAAAATTATAACATAAATCTTTAAAAAGAAAAGTATTTTATAAATACTTGACAAGGATAAAAAAATATGCTATTATAACACCACAAATTTCCAGCTTATTTTACAAAGGATTGAATTTTCCACAGGAAAATTCTGCCCATTTGTAGGATAGGCTTTTTTTATTGCCTACCTATATAAAATTGAATATAGGAGGAAAAATTATGGGTTACTATTCCGACCCTACTGCTTCGGCAGCATTGGGTAACATCAACCGTGAGTTTTCGAAGTTGGAGAAAAAAGCAAAAAAACTTCGCAAACTTTACGAAGAAGGCAAACTTTCCGATAACGCTTTGAACAAAGCACACTGCCAATTCAAGGGCATCTACAAACATGTCCTCGACAACATTCTCGAAGCCGAGGAAGAAAACACCTAACACAAACCCCTCGGATTTCTCCGAGGGGTTTTGTTTTGCTTGTTAGTACAGCAATTATTTGTTATCCTTAATAGCAGCCTGTGGTGCTATACACAAAAGGGGGAAATATATACATATTAAAGATAAAACTATAAATTTACTGAATAATCCTTTTTAAAACCGTGCGCTCCGAAAATCTGCCACTTCCCTACGCCCAATCGTTGTAAAATAG
>JAGAMO010000004.1 GCA_017624675.1 Clostridia bacterium
AAAAACCATATCCACCTTGCCGTCGCAGGGAGAATAAAGCTTTCCTTCTATCGGCTCAACGGCGATACCTTTTCCCAGAACCTCAGAGGAAAATGCCTCGTCTTCAACATCTTCCAAATTAACAACGGTGCCGTTCATATGCGCCGCTAGCTCAAATGAAGCTGTCGCGTCTTTTTGAGTTTCGGGATTTTCTTCTTTTAACAGAGTGTTATCGGGTTCGAATTTGAATGGTTCGTCCGATTTGGGAGAATCTAAAAAGTCCTCAAGATCGGATTTAATTACCGATACGTGCGGCCCGTAAATTATTTGCACGCCCTGACCCTTGTGAATAACACCCGAAGCACCGCTTTGCTTTAAAAGTGCGTCGTTTACAAGAGTAGGATCGCTGACGGATATTCTCAGTCTGGTTGCACAGCAATCTAAATCAACAAGATTAGCTTTACCTCCCAGCCCCGCCAGTATTAAGGCGCTCACCGTGTCTGAGGTGCATTTGTCGGCGGCCTTTAACGCCTCATTTCGAAGATTTAGATCCTTGCGTGTAAATAATTTTGTTTCTTCGTCATCGGCTTCCCTGCCGGGGGTCTTGTAATTAAACTTAGTGATCATAAAGTAGAAAACAAGGTAATAAACTACGGCATAAATAAGGCCGATTATCACTATCCATATCCAATTGGTTTTAGCATTACCCTGCAAAATTCCGAACAATGTAAGATCTATTGCACCGCCTGAGAAGGTCATGCCTACGCCCACATTGAAAATATGCATAAGCATATATGAGAGACCGGCAAGAATACAGTGCACTACATACATAGCGGGGGCCACAAATAGGAAGGTGAACTCTAACGGCTCAGTAATGCCGGTAAGCATGGCGGTAAGAGCCGCCGAAAGCAGAAGACCGCCGACCACCTTTTTCTTTTCGGGGCGAGCCGCTTTATACATAGCAAGGGCCGCCGCGGGCAGACCGAATATCATAAAGGGGAATTTGCCCGACATAAATCTTGTAGCAGATACAGAGAAATGCACGGTGGATTTTGAGGCCAGCTCTGCAAAGAAAATGTTTTGCGCGCCGGCAACCGTGACACCGTCTATCAACAATGCGCCGCCAAGCTCGGTTTGCCAGAAGGGCATATAAAAAACATGGTGAAGGCCAAAGGGAATAAGAGCGCGTTCGATCACACCGTATATCCAGGTTCCGGCATAGCCTGATTCAAGCACAAGCTGGCCCAGCGCGGCGATACCGCTTTGAATCAAAGGCCACACGAAAAACATCACAACGCCCACGATCAGATAAACGATGCTGCAAACGATGGGCACGAATCTTGTGCCGCCGAAAAAGGATAATACCTGTGGCAGTTGTATCTTGTAGAATCGGTTATGTAGTGCCGCTACACCGAGTCCCACAATAATTCCGCCGAAAACACCCATCTGGAGCGTGGTAATGCCCAACACAGATGTAGTGGTATTTGCGGCCATTGCGTCTACACCGCCTTTGGCGGAAATAAGCGTGCTTATAGCCGTGTTCATAATAAGATAAGAAATAGCACCAGACAGCGCTGCTACCTCTTTTTCCTTTTTTGCCATACCGATGGCAACGCCCATAGCAAACAGTAGCGCAAGATTATCAAATACAATGCTGCCGGTTTTGCTCATGATATCAAGAAGGGTAAATAAAACTCCGCCTTCCTTGATGACGTTGGTAAGATGGTACGCTTCAAGAGTGGTTGGGTTTGTAAAAGAACTTCCGATCCCGAGTAGCAAGCCCGCAATGGGGAGCAAAGCGATCGGGAGCATAAAAGATCGTCCGACTCGTTGTAAAACCCCGAAAATTTTGTCTTTCACAATCGTTTCCTCCGTTTTATTTTTTTGTGCAGCATCGTTATGATCGGCGCCTGATCATGCCGATACTGCAATCAATATGAAAAATCAGTTTACCGAACTGACTTTTTTAAGGTGGATGGTGAGTGTCAAAAGCTCGTCCTCGGAAATATTTTTCTGATAAGTTTTTAAAATGTACTCCATAATGCATAATGCACACTTATAATGTTTGTTACACGTTTTTTTAATCATTGAAGCGAAAGCATCATCTTCGCTTAACGCCTCGGGTAAGGGTTTGTTTTCAAAAAGACGTCCTGCCAGATATTTTAAGTGTGTAAGAAATCTCTCATAGCAGGGATTGGTCCTATCAAAGCTTTTCTTATAATAATGTTCGGATATTTCAATGCATCCGTTTATCATTTTTGTGATATCATATACATTGCCGATGTTTGTATCTAAACGTGCATTTATTATATGCATTGCAATAAAGCCGGCTTCATCTTTTGACATTTTAATGCCTAATTTTTTATCCATTTGTTCTATACAATATTCGCCCAACCGCAGCTCCTTAGGAAAGCATTGGGCTATGGAGTCAAGCAACGGGTTGGTAAATTCCATTCCGTTTTGCTTTCTTTCGATCGCAAAGGCGATATGGTCGCTTAATGTGACAAGCAAAGATTCCTTAAGTTTTTCACTGTAAGCGGCATTTATATATTCAACAATATTAACGGTGAATGTTAAATATTCTTCAGGTATTTCTCTAAGAAGGGCGATCATTTTCTTTTGAATAGAGTGGTCGGTGATAAGATAGGTCTTTTGAATCAAGGATTCATCTACATCGTCGCCGTATTTTTTTCCGAAACCGATGCCTCTCCCAGAAACAATCTGTTCTTTTCCGTGCTCGTCCAAAACACAAAGATTATTATTATTGATGGCTTTTAAAACTTTCATATTTGTCTCCTAATCCTGAAAATAAAAAAGCCAACCTTAAGCACCTGTGCCGAAAGATATACAGAGGTGCAAAAAGTTGGTTATGCCCATACGGTAACACTCCAATAAAATTGCAATATATTTAATTCAATTATATTTTACATTAATTATTCGTATTTGTCAATAAGGTGGCCTTTAAAACGGCGATTTGCCTAACCACAAATTCTACAAGTTGTGAAACTTGCACAAAATTATTTCTAAATTATTGGCATGAATTATTTACTGTAAGCGAATTTTTAAATTTTTTAAGAAAAGAGTTGACAAATAAATTTCACAGGTGTATAATGCAGAACGTAAAGGCAAAGGCGTCTTTGAGTGTTAGTGCTCAAAGACGCTATTTTACTTTTAGGAATCCAAAAAAATTTTATATATGAAGAAGGCAATGACGTCTTTAATGTTGTAGGGGATGCCCCTACCGTTAAAGGCGTCTTTTCTTTTTTCATAAAGGAGGAAACCGTATGTCATATGTAGATGAAGTAATCGGGCGAGTCATAAAAGAAAATCCCAATGAGCCGGAATTTCATCAGGCGGTTAAGGAAGTTCTTGATTCTCTCCGTCCGGTGGTTGAAACAAACGAGCAAGCGTTCCGACGCGATGCGCTGCTTGAAAGATTAGTAAA
>JAGAMO010000030.1 GCA_017624675.1 Clostridia bacterium
AAGATAAGAATGCCGTTAAGGATTATCTCGTTAGGCTTCTTGATAAACAGGCTTTTGATAAGTCGGGACTCATTTACGGCATGGGACATGCAGTATATTCATTATCTGATCCCAGAGCCGACATATTACGCTATTACGCTGAACAACTTTCTGTGGAAAAAGGTCTTCACGATGAGTTTGAGTTGTACCAAACCGTAGAAAAAATGGCACCGGAAATTATTGCCGAAAAGCGTAAAATGTATAAAGGTGTCAGTGCCAATGTTGACTTTTATTCAGGTATGGTCTATAAAATGCTTGGTCTACCTTACGAATTGTTTACTCCAATATTTGCTATTGCAAGAATTGCGGGTTGGAGTGCTCACCGTATGGAAGAAATACAAAACGCAGGAAAAATTATTCGTCCTGCATATATAAATGTGAAAGAGGAAAACGAGTATATTCCTTTGCAAAACAGATAAATTGCTGATAGACTTTTTGTGATTCCTCAATTGCGTTTTGCTATTAACGGAAGCGGCGAAAAGGTATAATTGACTGAAAGATTAAAAGGATTATTTGAAATTAATATATTATAATTCAACCCGATAAGTAAAAGCTTATTGGGTTGAATCATTTCTATAGATATGAATATATTTGCTCATATATTAGTAAACCATCAATTTTATATGCGGCAAAGAGGAATTAAGGGATTGAGAAAACTTGCAAAAAATGATATAATTCAGTCGAGGTGCAAATGCAATGAAAAAAGTCAAAGGATTGATTATAATGCTTTTAATATCACTCTCATTATTTGGTTTGACCGCTTGTAACGGTGAAAACGGAAAATCTTCAACCTACGAACAGATTACTGCCGAACAAGCTAAAACTATTATGGACACCGAAACGGATTATATTATCATAGATGCCCGTACTGAAGAAGAATTTGCCGAGGGACATATTGAAAATGCAATTTTGATTCCCGAATATGAAATTAAAGACCGTGCCGAAAAGGAACTGCCCGATAAGGATGCTTTAATTCTCGTTTACTGCCGTAGCGGTAGGAGAAGCAAAATCGCATCCGAAGAGCTTGTGAAACTCGGCTACACCAATGTAAAAGAATTCGGCGGTATCATCGACTGGCCGTATGAAACTGTTAAATAAAAGGAGAAAATTATGCGTAAAGATTTTGGAGTTAAAACCTGGGGCTATCCTATGCCTGTATTTATTGTTGCAGCTTACGATAAAGATGGAAGGCCAAACTGTATGAATGCGGCTTGGGGTGGAATTTACGATACTAATCAGATTATGGTTTGCCTTGCCGATGACCATAAGACTACCCAAAATATTATTGAAAGCGGTGCTTTTACAGTAAGTATTGCCGATGCAAAGCATGTTATTGAGGCTGACTATGTCGGCATTGTTTCGGGCAATAAGGTCCCCGATAAAATGGAAAAAGCAGGTCTTACCACCACAAAATCCACATTTGTAAACGCACCCATAATCAACGAATTTCCTATGACCGTTGAATGCAAACTTTTAAAGTTTAATGAAGACGGCATTTGCATTGGTGAGATTGTAAACGTTAGCGCAGATGAGTCGGTACTGGGCGAAGATGGACAAATCGACCCCGAAAAGTTAGAGGCTATCACTTACGATCCCGTGCATCACACCTATATTAAACTCGGCGAAAAGGTTGGTAATGCCTTTTCTGACGGAAAGAAGTTGAAATAATATGGAACTATCAAAATTTTTTAAAAGTGTGTTAGAGCAGGACACGGCACCCGTTGTTATTTGCGATTTAGAGCATACAGTGGTTTATATGAACCCTGCATCTATTTCACGTTATCATACCGACCTTACAGGCAAAAGCATAAAGGCTTGCCACAATGCCGAATCGGGTGCCAAAATTGACCGCGTAGTCGCTTGGTTTGCCGAGAGTAAGGATAATAATATGGTTTTCACTTCCCGTAACGATAAGGAAAATAAGGACGTTTATATGGTCGCTTTACGTGATGATAACGGCACTCTTATCGGCTATTACGAAAAGCACGAATATAGGAACCAAGAAACCGCCGAACTTTATAAAATGGAGAAATAGAATGAACAGACCATACATAATTTGCCATATGGTAACCTCAATTGACGGTAAGGTTACGGGTGAATTTTTAAGCAGTCCCACTTGCAAAAAGGCTTGCGAAGTATATTACGACATTAATCGTAATTTAAAATCAAACGGTTTTATTTGCGGTAGGGTTACTATGGAGAGTAGCTTCACGGGCGGGTACTATCCCGATTTAAGCGCATATCAGCCAACAGAAAAGACGGATTTTATACCGAATAATCTGTCAGGCTTTTATGCGGTTGCTTTTGATACCAATGGTAAACTTGGGTGGAAATCTAATAAAATAATAGACCCCGACGGCGACCCTGGTTATGACGGCGCGCAGATTATTGAGGTGCTTTCCGAAAATGTTGACGAGCGATACCTACGCTACCTTGAAGAAATGGAAATACCGTATATCTTTGCAGGTGAAGATAAAATTGATGTTGAACTTGCGCTTTTTAAACTCAAAAACATAGTAGGAATCGATATCTTGCTGTTAGAGGGCGGAAGCATTATAAACGGCGCATTTCAAAGGGCAAATGCTATAGATGAATTAAGCCTTATAGTATCACCTGTTGTAGCTGATAAAAACGATAAACCACTCTTTATGGACAGCATTGTTCAAGATTTTGAACTTGTTAAAACAGAAAATAAAGATGATGTTCTTATTTTGAATTATAAGAGGAAATAAAAAGCTTGACTCTGACGTTGCGTTATGGTTTATACTCTGATACGAGAGGTGATTTACTGTGAAAATGCAAATAAATGAGTTCGCAAAGCTCACAGGTGTGAGTGTGCGCACACTGCACTATTACGATGAAATAGGGCTACTAAAACCCGCCTTTGTGGACGAACAAAACGGTTATAGGTTTTATGATGAAAATTCTCTCGAACGTATGCAAGAGATACTATTTTACCGCGAACTCGATTTTGAACTCAAAAGCATTTTAGAGATTTTGTCTTCTCCAGATTACGATAAGAAAAAAGCACTCGCCGAGCAACGAAAACTTTTGATTCTTAAAAAAGAACGGTTAGAGAGAATTATCGATGCTTTGGACGGTGCTGAGAAAGGAAAAAACATAATGAAAGCGTTTGATAATAGCGATTACGAAACCGCGCGTAAGCGGTATGAAACTGAAGCAAAAGAGCGTTGGGGTGAAACTAACGCCTATAAAGAACACGCAGAAAAAACCGAAAACTATACTAAATACAAATGGCAAGAGGTAAACGATGGTTTAATGTCAGTCCTCGCCAAATTTACCGAGTGTATGCAAAACGGCAACACCGCCGACTCTATAAAGGCACAGGAATTAGTAATCGAACTGCAAACCTATATAACAGATAATTACTATACTTGCACAAACGAAATCCTTGCAGGGCTGGGTCAAATGTATGTCGCTGATGAACGCTTTAAAGAAAATATTGATAAGCAGGGTATAGGCACTGCCGATTATGTATCACAGGCAATAAAAGAATATTGTAAATAGAATTAAACCGCTGAATTTAGGCTTCAGCGGTTTCAAATATTATAAATATAAATATTAAAATATTTTAAAAATGAATTGTTGACAAATTGTTTTATTTAGGGTATAATCAATAAAGTTAAAAACGAGGTGTGGCGCAGTTGGTAGCGCACTAGTTTTGGGAACTAGATGCCGCAGGTTCGAGCCCTGTCACCTCGACCAAAATCGCGGTTTTGACCGCACGAAAGCCGCAAAGTATCCCTACTTTGCGGCTTTTGTTATACGTAACTATTTTCTAATATAAAAATTAACAACAGTCAAGGAGGTTTTTGTGGGAAAGGATAAAAAACAATTCCCTTTAGATAGCAAAGACAATTGCTGTATTTATTTGTGCAGAATTATTTCTTCGTGCGAACTCTGTATGGATAAGTTAAAGAAATACAATAAGCAAACAGAACTTGAATTAGGCAAGCACTCCAGTAAAGATCTAATACCTTATGAAATCTATAGTGAATTGTCTGACAAATCATATAACATCATATCTTATCTGCTTAATTTATTGGGTGATTGTCAAACTTCATCTATATCCTATTTCAAATATCGTAAACACATTCAGAACAGAATAGCACGTGGAACGCTTGATATACCATTAACGCAAATTACTGACGAAACAGCAGGTCTTTTATCCGATTTTAATAAAATGCGCAATTGGATAAATCATGTGCCTGAGTCATTGCTAATTCAAGAAATGGAAATGGTATGCAATGGAACAATGCAACTTCCAATGAATCCAGTAGAAATAACTCGCTACAAAAATGTAACATATGAGTATTTCGAACATTTATACTTATCCAATGTGGAGTTTTACAAAGACTCTCGACAAATTATACAGGCAGCAAAACGGGATTACTCTTTACTAATGGGAGAAAGCATATTATACCCAAGAGTCTGTGCCTCTAAACCTCTTGATGTTCAAAAAAGCATACCCACAATTAAATCAGCTAAAGTACAAGGTTTACAGGCGGAAAAAGACGGATCCTTAATACTAAATAAATTGCGAAAGGAAATTTTATTATGAGAAAAATTTTGATTATATTATTATGTGTATTAAATTTATTTTGCTTTGTTAGTTGTGGCGCAAGCAACGAACGTGCCGAAATGATAGAAAAATCAAGAGAGAGCATTGCTCCGTATCTTGAATATTTGCCGTCTAAACTTAACGAGAACGGTAAAATTGAATTGGATAGCGAACTTAATAAAAACAAAAATAATGTGTATTTTTGTGGAATGATCGGAACCGTATCGTACCATGCAAACAAGTATGGAAATGGCGTTAACGAAATGCGTTGGACATCAAACGAGTTTTATACATATGAGGAAGATAAAGCTTTGGCAGATGTGTTATCTGATTATTTTGGCAAACCTGCGATAGTGAAATACGAGCAATACGGGCAATACAACGATACAACATATTATTGGACAGACGAAAGTGTTCCTTGTACTGTTATTTTATATACATCTGTCAGGGCAAATTACGAAGACAAAAAGGATAGAATAGAGATATACTGGGATATGGATGAGGATATTCCAAATTGAGTGTTTTGGCTTATAACGATGCAAATATTGAAGGCGACCGCATATTTCGGAACATCTGAAATATGCGGTCGCCCTTCTGTCATTACGCACTCACTGCCTGTTTTCTTCTCTCCTTCTCCGCTTTGATTTCAGCCCTCATTTCAAAGATCAGCACCGCAAGCTTTTTTTAACATTCCTCTCTCGTCTGTGTATAGATATTGCGTGAGATTCGCTTTCCGTCGGCGTTGGTTGGTGTGAACCGACCTTCGTAGAGGTGGTCGTTTATCATGGTGACGCATCCCGTGCCACCCTTGCGTATCTTGCCCTTGTAGGGCTTAAATTCTTTCTCAGGCGTGGCTATGAGGCAATGCTCGAAAAGTTAAGTCCATCTAAAATTCTCTGTTTCGGCACGCCTTTTGAAGAAATGGCAGGTAATATAGTTACAGTTGATTATATGCAATCCAGAAAGGTGGTGCGGTAACATGGGAGGACGTGGAACTTTCGCAAGTGGAATTTCCGTTCCCTACACTTATAAAACCGTAGGAAAAATAGCTGGAGTAAAGGTTTTAGAGCCGATGAATTCAAAAGACAGTTTTAGTATGCCGGCAGAGGCACATTCCTCTAGCAACTATATTGTCTTAGATAAATCGGGCAAGTTTAGGTAGTTTATGGAATACAATGACCAACATCTTCCCGTTTTTGAAATTGGATATCATTTTGAGCGCGGAATATCAAAACAAGGTGAATCCGTCTTTCACTATCATGAATACTCAAAGCCGGGTATAGAGAATCGTAGTAAAGCCAAGCCCTTGCACTGTGGCTTCGGCGGTTATATAAGCCGCCACAATGCCAATATCAATTGAACGGTAATCATTACCCTTATACTTTGCGCCCAATGCGGCGGTGCGGGTATAGGGTATTTCAGATATTACCACTTGAACGGGTGCATCGGCCGTAAATTTGTTCATACCCATACCCATTGTTGCTTTTGCTACTCGTTGTGCTTTTTCACCCTTGCAAACGGTTAAAAAATATGGCTGACCGTTGCAGGCAGAAGGGGAGAGGCGAGCTGCATTCATTATTGCTTCAAGTTTTTCCTCTTCAACAGGTCGTGATGCATTAAAACTGCGGCAGGACTGTCTTTCATTTGCAATTTCAGTAAAGTTCATATTATTACTCCAAATATTTTATGTTATAGTTATTTTACCACACAAGCGTAAATTTGTAAACTCAATGATTTTTAAACGAATAGCCACAAAAATCAAAAAAGCGTATAAAAAAGACTACCGCCTGTGCGGTAGTCTTTTGCTTTTATCTACAAGTTTGTTTGTCAAAATTGGGGTTAAATGCGTAGAAGTTTTTGCTGTTCAGTCGGTCGGTGGTTAAGCGCAACGCTTCACCAGAACAACAATGGTGAAATGCTTTTGCGACGTCTTTTATTTTATATTTTCCACTTGATTTCAATGCTCTCTTTTGAGGCGGTTATGCGCTCTATCAGGCAGTCAACCACCGTAATTTTGTCGCTAACCGTAAGCTCATCCCAATGCTCAAAATATCCGCTGATTTCTCCCACATCATCTATGCGGTCATTATCTAACGATACAATCTCTGCGCCAAGTTCTTTCTTCTCAGCATCAAGCTCGGCAATACGGTTATTTATGTACTGCATCACCGTATCGTTTGCCGAAGCGATTTTTTCGAGCAAAGAGGATATTTCTCTGTCAATCTCTTCTATGCGTGTTTTAAGTTTTACAACTTGCAGGTTACAGCCGTCCTGCTTTTTCTTTGACAGTGTTTGAAACTCCGCTAATTTCTTCTGCATTTCTTTGAATACAATGTCATCCACAACATCAGCATCCAGTGAGCCAAAATGGCATCCACCGGCGTGATATTTGTTTGTGCAGAGATAATAGCGGTTATCGGACTTAGTTTTGCACTTATAAATCTTAGCAGTTAAAGCATATCCACAGCTGGCACATTTGATTTTACCCGCAAGCCAGGTGGCTTTTGCCTTGATGGGCCGTGCAACACTTTGATTGTTTAAGCACTTGGAACGGCATTTAATCCACGTTGCCGAATCAACAAGCCCCACGTGGGGAGCTAAAACCAATGTGTGACCTACTAAAGATATGGTTTTTCGCTTAAGATTATCTCCCGAATAAAGATACGCTCCGTTTATACCGATAAAATCACTTGGGGTATTGACAATGTTTGTGCCTTGCGCTTTAAAAAATTCATAAAGCTGATAATCGGCTTTTACATATGCGGGGTTGATTACCACATCACGCAATCGGCTTCTATTAAAGAGTTTTCCGTCACGCTTTCGTATGCCGTGCTCTTCCAAATAGCGCATTACATCACCGAACGAGGTTTGAGGCTTTGAATA
>JAGAMO010000031.1 GCA_017624675.1 Clostridia bacterium
GAGAAAGCAAAACTTACCCTCGTTTCTTCAACAAGCATTGTCGAGGGCGGCGCTCACGATGTTATTCAAAAAGAAACCTCCACAGGAATTATAAAATAATAAAAATTAAAGCTCCCGAAAGGGAGCTTTTTTTATTTGTTTTCTGCCATATATTTAATAATTTTTGCAACCTTGTCAATTCCGATTTTGCTGTTAATAGCAATATCATATGAGCGGCGGTCGCCCCACTTAGTATCGGAATAGTAGTTGTGATAGAAACTTCTGCGGCGGTCAACCTTTTTAATTAAACTTGCCGCTTCGCTTCTAGTGCAGTTTTCATATCCGCAAACACGCTCAATTTTGTTTTCGGTATCACCATAAATAAATACGCTAAGCAAATTATCGCGCTCTTTAAGTATACTGTCAGCACATCTGCCGATAATTATACAAGACTCTTTATCGGCTAACTCTTTAATAATATTAGAGCCGATAGCAAACGCCTTATCGCCGACGGGAATGCCGTGTCCGTTTACCATCATAGCCATGTTATGCGTAGCATTCATAGACAAGGTATAAAGCAAACTGTTTGTTGCGGTTTCGTCAATATCACGCAAAACCTCTTCGGAAAATCCGCTATCCTTTGCGATAAGTTTAATTAAATCCTTATCATATAATTTAATTCCCATAATTTCGGAAAGTTCTTCGGCAACTGCTCTGCCTCCGCTTCCATACTCACGGTCTATTGCAATAACTACATTTTTCAACTAAAACACCTCTTTAGATAATTTTACCATACCGTTTTACAATAATCAAGTATTTTGTAAAGCTTCGAAAAGTTCTATCGCCTCGTCAATTCGGTTGAGCTTTGCATACATAAGACTTTGAGCTTTCTCAGAAAACTTTACAACATCGGGAACTCCTATACATTTCATCCCTGCAGCAGACCCCGCAAAAATGCCGTTATCGGCATCCTCAAAAACAAAACAGTTTTTAGGGTCTACACCCATTCTCTCAGCAGTCAGCAAAAATATATCAGGTGCAGGTTTTCCGTTTAAAATTTCATCTCCGCCTACAATGGCGTCGAAATAATCGAAAGCTCCAACCTCATTTAGATGGTGCATAACCGATTTCATCGACGAGCCTGACGCCAAACCTATTTTAATATTATTCTTCTTTAAATACTCTATGAGTTCTTTAGCGCCAGGCATAAATTTAACCACAAGATTATCTATTATGTACTGCCTCATTTCGGCAATAAACTTTTCAATATCAAGCATACCATAGTTTTCTTTTAAATAATTGCTCCAACCCGTTTGATTCATTCCGCAAACATGGTATATAGCCTCTCCCACACCTTTGACACCTTGATTTTGTCCAGCAAATTCCCAAGCAGGAATACAAATCCTTTGGGTGTCAAGAAGTGTGCCGTCCATATCAAAAATTACGCTAAACACAGTCTTTTCTCCTTTATTGGGGTCTACTTTTGAATTTTATCATAATAATCACAAACGAGCAAGTATTTTTACTTTAACAAAAGTATTTTTTGTGTTAAAATAATTTAAAAGGAGGGTGGTTGTATGCCTATCACATTAAACGAGCATTTAAAAAACGAATTTGGCTTTAAGGTATATAAACTAGCCCTTTCTGCGGTAACAACCTGTCCCAACCGTGACGGCACAATAGGATTTGGCGGTTGTATTTTTTGTAGTGAAGAAGGCTCGGGCAGTTTTGCTTCTCCCATTAATCTAAGTATTTCCGAGCAAATTGAAACAGCTAAAGCCAAAATCAAAAGCAAAACCAATGCCGACAAATTCATTGCCTATTTTCAAAGTTTCACAAACACTTATGCCCCGATAGAATATTTAGAAAAGGTGTTTTTTGAGGCAATTTCACACCCTCAGGTTGTGATTTTATCTATAGCAACAAGACCCGACTGTCTGCCCGACGAAGTTTTAAAACTGCTCGAAAAACTCAATAAAATCAAACCCGTTTGGGTCGAGCTTGGACTCCAGACAATGCACGAAAAAACCGCGCAGTATATACGGCGCGGCTACTCCCTGTCATGTTATGACAATGCAGTTGAAAAACTCAAAAGCATTGGCGTTACAATAATCACTCATATGATTATCGGCCTACCTTCTGAAAATGAGGAAATGATGGTAAAAACCGCAGATTATATCGGTCGCTCGGGTGCTGACGGAATAAAACTTCAGCTTTTACACATCTTAAAAGGCACCGACCTTGAAAAGGATTATTTGGCAGGTAAATTTGAGACTCTCTCTTTAGAAAAATATACCGAAATACTCAAAAAATGCCTAGCCGTATTACCGCCCGATATGGTAGTTCACCGAATGACGGGCGACGGCGACAAAAAGAAACTTATAGCCCCCTTGTGGAGTGCAAATAAAAAGAAAGTTTTGAATTATATTAATAAAGAACTGTATAAATAGAAAATTCCCAAACCAACCTCGAAGGTCTGATTTGAGAATTTGGTGCGAAGTAGCGATATAATAATCAGGTGAAAACCCGAATAAGTATTAGGTTTTTCGCAGCCAAAAATAGTACATATCCCGTGATTATTATATATGTTGTTGTTTTGAAAATCAAAAAAGCATTTAAATAATTCCAAAGTTAATTACTTCAAAAGTAGTTATTTGTATCGCCTGATAGGAATTTAAAAACAGCCCAATCGGTCAGATTTCCTATTTTCATTCGGTCTGATTTTCAAAATTCATTCCGTAAGATTTTCAAATTATTCATTATTCATTAGCGAAGCGACTTACATATTCATTATTCATTACGGAAATCCGTTTTTAATGAATGATGAATATTGAATAATGAAAAATGAATAATACAAAATCAAAAATCCGCCGATTTTCATCAGCGGATTTCCGATTTTGGTGCGAGTGACGGGACTTGAACCCGTACGTCGTGGACACACGCCCCTCAAACGTGCCTGTCTGCCTATTCCAGCACACTCGCAAATTTATAAATGCTTTTTATCAAGCCTAAATATTATATCAAAGTGGCACTTAATTGTCAACACCTAATTTAGGAAATTTTTAAAAAATAAAACAGCCTTGGCTTTTCAAGGCTGTTTTTAGATTAATGGTTAGCTAACCACTCTTCTGCCTTTTCTTTTGAAAGGCGTTTTATGTTTTCTTGGCTGTAAGGAGATTCCTCGCCGCCATTAACATAAAGGAAAAATAAACCGCCCTCGGTTTGGTAAAGAGTTTCCTCATATCCGTTAGGGTCGCCGAAACATCCAACGCTTACCTTTTTAATTAAGTTTGCAGTTTCGGTATCATACTCTTTTTTGCAGATAATCTTTTTCATCTCTTTCACTCCTTTAAAAGACACTACAAATATAATACCATTTTTAAGTCCACAAGTCCACAGTGTTATTGCAAGATTTTTACGGCCAAATAATATAATTTTTTATATCTATCTACCAAATAAATTATATTTTTCTTCCAATTCTTCCAAATTTCGTATTTTTTCTTTTTTTGCTAATAAAAACACAAAAAAGTGAAAATTTGCTATTTGAAATTCTGTAAATTTATGTTATAATTTACTATGTATATTTATATATAAATATTTTGGAATGGAAATGTTATGGAAAATAAAAATAACCCAACTCAAAACAATATAATTTGCGGAAGAAATCCTGTTTTAGAGGCGGTACGCTCAGGGCGTGAAATTGACCGTCTTTTAGTGGCGCACGGTGTTAGCGGCGGCTCTATTACCGCCATTATTGCTAAATGCCACGCAAAGGGTATTTTAATAAAAGAAATTAGCCCCCAAAAACTTGATTACTACTGTGGTGGTGCCAATCACCAAGGTGTTGCAGTTATGTTTGCATCACAAGAATATGCCACTGTTGAAGATATTTTAGAGGTTGCAAATGAACGAAATGAAAAACCTTTCATTATAATTTGCGACGAGGTTGAAGACCCCCACAATTTGGGCGCAATTATCAGAACAGCGGAAGCCAGCGGTGTTCACGGAATTATTATTCCAAAAAGACGCAGCGCTTCTTTAAACGCCACTGTCGCAAAGTCTGCCAGCGGTGCGCTTGAATATATGAAGGTTGCCCGCGTAACCAATATCCCATCAACCATCGAAATGCTTAAAGAAAAGGGCGTTTGGGTTATGGGTGCCGATATGGACGGCGAGGATTACACCGCTGTTGATTTCGACCTTCCCTGTGCTTTGATTATAGGCAACGAAGGTAAAGGAATTGGCACTTTAACCGCTAAAAAGTGTGACAGAATTATAAGCCTTCCCATGCTTGGCAAGATAAATTCTCTCAATGCTTCGGTGGCTGCAGGAATTTTAATGTATGAAGTTGTAAATAAAAGGAGAACAAAATGAAAGACAACATAAATAATGACAGCTCCTTTGATTCAGAAGCCGAAATTTCTTTCGGCAAGGGAGATTTTCATCATCCCGACGCTCTTAGCGCTGATGAAATATTAAAACAAAAGAAAAGTTCGTCTTCTTCCCATTCTGCTTTAGAATCGCTTAGAAAAAAAATGACAGGCGAAACCGAAGAACCTAAAGAAGAGCCTAAAAAGGAATTTCAAAAAAGTCTTCTTGATAAATGTATGCCATATATTTTGGACGACGAGGGAAACGATACATCTGTAGAAAACAAACCTTTGTACGAACTTGAATCTGTGGCTGAAATTTTGCGAAACGACAGTCTAAGCACTCTTGAAAGATTATCAAAAGAATACGGCGTTGTTTTCGAAACCGAGGAAAAACCGCAGGTTGAAATTAAAACTCCCGCCAGCTTCCCCGAACCTGAGGAAGAAGAAATTGAATTGGAAGCTGAAGAGCCTATAAGCGAACCTAAAATCGCTGTTATATCAGACATTGATATTGCAGATTTTCCAACTTTTAAAGCGGAAGAACCAAAAGAAGCTTTAAAACAAACGGTAACCTTTACTCCAATAAAAAACAAAATAGAAAACACTCAGGACATATTTATTTCCTCACAAACAAGATCCCTTAACTTTACGGGAGAACTTTTGAAAATAAAAGAAACACCTGTAACCGAAACTGAGGAAATAAAGCTTGAAAAGAGCGATTTCGAGGAATTTGTCCCTAAAGTAGAATATACCGACAGTGAAAGTGGCAGAATGATTTTAAAGAAAATGGCAAAAGAGAAAAAAGGTTCGTTTTTCTCCATGTGCGGAAGCATACTGCTTACCCTTTTAACCGCTTTCTTTATGTTCCCCTTTATGTCAGATGTTATTTTAAGTTACACTAAAGTTTGTATGATTATAACATCTATATTTTTCCTCTTATCAACATTGCTTAATTGCAAAATGTTTTTAAGTTTAGGAAAAATCTTTTCTAAAAAGAGTGACAGTGGTGTTGCTGTAAGTCTTGCCGCAATAGGTGTTATTCCCTATTTTGTACTTGGAATAATTTCGGGCGAAATCATTTTAAAACTGCAGTTATTAGTTATGATAATTCTAAGCGTAAATTCTGTAAGCAGTTTTATGAAAGCATCGGCTAATGTTCGTTCGTTTAAGCAAATTTTAGGCAAAGGCACAAAAAATGCAATTTCCCTTATAAACGACCCTGCCATCACCCTTGCTATGACCAAAGGCTCGGTTGAGGGCGAATGCCTAATTGCAGGACCGCAAGTGGCCGAACAAATAAATGACTTTATGAAATACACAAGCTACAGTGTTTTCTTAAACGGCAACATGGGTTTAATTACTGTAATTTCCGTTGGTTTAGCTCTATTAGTAGGCTTTTTGGCAACCGTTTTATTTGACGGATTGATTTACGGTTTATACTCTGCCGCATCTGTGCTTTGTATGACTGCACTTCCCATTATAACCCTTATTGATGCTTTACCTATTTATGACAGTTCAAAGAAACTAGCCCGTAAAGGTGCTATGATAGCAGGTAAAATGGGCGCTCAATTTATTGAAGAAGCAAACGCAGTTGTTTTAAACGCTCAGGATATTTTCCCTGAGGGTACTGTTACACTTCATCAGATGAAGGTGTTATCTGAGAACAATTTGGAAGACACTATCCTTCGCGCCGCATCGCTAACAGAGGCAATGCAAAGTCCGCTAGCGCCAATATTCAAACAGATTGCGGGTAACAGTAATATTACAGTACTCCCTGATTCTGACACTGTAAAATATGAAGAAGCCTTGGGAATTTCAGGTTGGGTTGATAACAGACTTTTATTTATCGGCAACCGAACTCTTATGGAAGCCCACGGAGTTTCCGTTCCCGATGTTGAAATAGACCGCCGAATTTTAAGACAGGGCTATTTCCCCGTTTATGTTTCCGACCAAAACAAAGCGTGTGCTTTGCTTATTGTGAGATACGATGCCGACCACACTGTTTCAAAAGAATTAAGACAGCTTTCAAACAGCGGTGTTACACTTCTTGTTAAAACCTCTGACCCTAATATAACAGAGGCCATGGTGTGCGATTATTTGGGACTTTACGAGGACACTGTTAAGATTATGACCGCCGCAGGTTGTCATATATATGTTAACACCCTAGCTCCCGTTAAAAATATTTCGGCACCCGCAGTTTTCAAACCAAACCCCACTGCACTCCCCGCCATTTTAAATTGCGCGGCTAAAATAAAACGTGCAAACATCTGGTTGACAGCGGCGTATGTCCTTTGTGCTGTATTTGGTGTGTTAATGTTTGGTTATACATCCTTTAGCGGCTCGGGTTCTCTCTTTACAGACACTGCCGTTTTAATATATAGTCTAGGTACATCCCTTGTGTCATACTTATTGTATCTAACTCAAAAACCTTAGGAGGCAAATTTTATGAGTGAAAATAAAAAGTTTTACATTACAACCGCTATTGCCTATGCTTCAAGCAAACCCCACATTGGCAATGCTTATGACATTGTTTTAGCGGATATGATTGCCCGTTACAAAAAGCAAATGGGCTTTGATGTTTATTTGATGACAGGCTCTGACGAGCACGGTCAGAAAATTGAGGAAAAGGCAAAAGCCGAGGGTATTTCTCCTAAGAAATATGTAGACAGAGCGGCTGATACCATTAAAGCTGTTTGGGATAGTCTTAACACCAACTATGATAAGTTTATCCGCACAACCGATGAAGACCACGAAAAGGCTGTTCAAAGAATTTTCACAAAGCTTTACGAACAGGGGGATATTTACAAGAGCACCTATGAGGGTAAGTACTGTGTTCCTTGCGAGTCTTTTTATACCGAATCTCAGCTTGTAGACGGCAAATGTCCCGACTGTGGCAGAGAGGTTATAGACTCTAAAGAGGAAGCTTACTTCTTAAGACTCAGCAAATATCAAGACCGTCTTCTTAAATATTTTGAAGAAAATCCCGATTTTATTAAGCCCGAATCTCGCAAAAATGAGATGATTAATAATTTCTTAAAACCAGGTCTTAATGACCTTTGTGTTTCCCGTTCTTCTTTCAAATGGGGCGTTCCCGTTGAGTTTGACGACAAGCACGTAATCTATGTTTGGATTGACGCTCTTTCAAACTATATCACAGGTATCGGTTACAACCCTGACGGCAGCACAGATAAATTTGAGGCTTTGTGGCCTGCAGATTTGCATGTTATCGGTAAGGACATTGTGCGTTTCCACACAATTTATTGGCCCGTCATCTTAATGGCGTTGGGTCTTCCCTTACCCAAGCAGGTTTTGGGTCACCCTTGGGTGCTTGTGGGCGAAGATAAAATGAGTAAATCCAAGGGCAATGTGGTTTATGCAGACGAACTTGCAAAGCGTTTCGGCGCAGATGCTGTTCGTTATTATCTGCTTTCTCAAATGCCCTTTGCAAACGACGGTACGTTTACCTATGAAAGCTTTATAAACGTTTTCAACACCGACCTTGCAAATACTATTGGCAACCTTGTTAGCCGAACAGTTGCTATGACCAAAAAATATTTTGGCGGCAGTGTTGTAAAGCACGAAATCACCGAGGAACTTGAAAAAGAACTATTTGCCTTTGCAAAAGAGTCTATTGAAAAATACCACAAATCAATGGATGCTTATCTTAATGCTGACGCTATCGGCACAGTGTTAGACCTTGCAAAGAGATGCAATAAGTATATTGACGAAACGATGCCTTGGGCACTTGCTAAGGATGAGGCTCAGAAAGACCGCTTAAACGATGTGCTTTATAACCTATTAGACCTTATAAAAATTATCGGCACATTGCTTAAACCCATTATGCCTGAGACTGCTGAGAAAATTTGCGGTAACAACACCTCTGAAGACTTGAGAACAGCCGAGAGTTACACTCCCGACGAATCTGCTAACCTTTTCCCCCGTTTAGATGCCGAAAAGGTTTTGGCTGAAATCGCCGCAGAAATTGAGGCAAAAGCCGAGCCTGAGAAAAAGGAAATTGAGGGTATTGCTCAAATCGGCATTGAGGATTTTGCTAAGGTTGAGCTTAAAGTGGCAAAAATTACCGCTTGCGAGCCTATTCCAAAGGCAAAGAAATTGCTTAAGCTTACCTTGAATGACGGAAGCGACACACCCAGAACTGTAGCATCGGGTATTGCTAAATGGTACGCACCCGAGGATTTAATCGGCCACAGTGTTATCGTGGTTTCTAACCTTAAACCCGCCAAGCTTTGCGGCGTTGAATCTAACGGTATGATTTTAGCTGCCGACTGCAGTGAGGATGATGTTAAGGTAATCTTCGTTGACGGTATTCCCGAGGGAAGCAAAATCAGATAATGGAAAATTTGGATTTTTCTCCCTTAAATAAACCGCTGATTTTCGACAGTCACTCACATTATGATGATGACCGTTTCGCAGATTCTTTAGACAGTACCTTTGATGCACTTTCAAAAAGTGTTAAGGGGATTATTACCTGCGGTTGCGATATCGACTCTTGCGAAGCGGCAAAAAATATTGCCGAAAAACGGGATTTTATTTACTTTGTAGCGGGAATTCACCCGGGAAATGTTGAAGGTATAACAATAAATGATATCCCCAAGCTTATGAATAAAATTCAAGGATACACAAAGCATAAAAAGTGTGTGGGTATTGGCGAAATCGGTCTTGATTATTATTGGACCCGCGAGACCGAGCAAATTCAAAAGGAAATTTTTTCCGCACAGTTGGATTTAAGCCTAAAACTTGATATGCCCGTTGTGGTGCACGACCGTGACGCCCACGCCGACACCCTAGATTTTTTAAAAAAATTTAAACCAAAAGGCGTGGTACACAGTTTTTCAGGAAGTCCTGAAATGGCTGAGGAAATTTATAAACTCGGTATGTATATCGGCATCAGCGGAGTTATAACCTTTAAAAATGCAAAAAAATTGCCAGATGTTGTAAAGCAAATGCCGCTTGACAGATTTTTGCTTGAAACCGATGCTCCGTATTTGGCGCCTGTTCCTTTCAGAGGCAAGACAAACAACTCTTCGCTTATCTATTATTCGGCTGAAAAAATTGCCGAAATCAAAGGAATTTCCACCGAAGATGTGCTGAAGTATGCTTTTGACAATACTTTGAAACTTTATAACATATAGAATAAATCACCCCGAAACCGCAGATAATAATGACAGTAGTTCATCGAAACGCTGAAAAGCACTTCGATAAGCCACTTAAAAAGTGGCTTTGCAAAATTAAATTTTGCAATTTGATTTTGCACTACAATCATTACAATGGATATGGACAAATTTCAAGAGAAATTTGCAACAAAATCACCGATTTTGTGTCGAAACAAAAATGTTTCGACTAACCATAGCCATTATATCTGTGAAAGAGGGGTGATTTTTAATGGATAATAAAAATCAATACAATCAAAACAACAACCAGAACAAAAATAATCAGAACAAAAACGACCAAAATAAAAACAATCAGAATAAGAATGACCAAAACAAGAACAACCAGAATAAGCGCGATTTCTAATTTTCTGATAAATAAAAGGGCGAAGGAAAAATCCTTCGCCTTTTTTATTTCGTATTAAAACTATCCTCATCCCATTTTTGAGGGTTTAAATCAATATAATTCCAAATATCTGAATAATCATTAATATTCCTTATGATATGGTCGTGAAATGAACGCTGCCAAAGAATATTTCCATATTCTTTCGTTGTAAATGACTTAAATCTGCCAATGATATCATACAATTGTAGGGGAGGGGTTCCATCCCCTCCCGACGGTATATCAATTTTAATTATTAAATGAATATGATTAGGCATAACAACATATTTATCAACCGACACACCATTATAATTTTCATTGATATGAATAATTGCATTGTTAACCAATTCACCAATGGGTGTTAACCTTACCTGCGGGAGGGCACAGAGACCCTCCCCTACGATAACATCAGACAATATATTTCTGCGGTTATGGGTGCAAATTGTTATAAAATATGCACCCTGTTTGCTATAATCAAATTCTCTTAACCTTGTAGGTTTTCTTTTTGGCAAATCCATTTAATATCACCAAATATATTTTAACATGAATTTCCAATAAAAACAATAACAGCGCCATGCAATTTGCATAGCGCTGTATTTAATTAGATTTAGTTGCCGAATTTAGCAACATTAAGCTTCACGCCGGGGCCCATTGTTGTTGCAATTGTGCAAGAACGAATGTATTGACCCTTAGTTGCAGCAGGCTTAGCCTTAATGATGGCGCCCATTAAAGTATCGAAGTTCTCTTGGAGCTTCTCGGCACCAAAGGAAACCTTACCGATGGGGCAGTGAATGATGTTGGTCTTGTCAAGACGGTACTCAATCTTACCAGCCTTAGCTTCGGTAACAGCGCGAGCAACGTCAGGAGTAACAGTACCAGCCTTAGGTGTAGGCATTAAGCCACGGGGACCTAAAACCTTACCAAGACGACCTACAACGCCCATCATATCAGGTGTTGCGATAACAACGTCAAAGTCTAACCAGTTTTCATTCTGGATTTTAGCAACCATTTCTTCAGCACCAACAAAATCAGAACCTGCTTCTTCAGCTGCCTTTGCGTTGTCGCCCTTAGCGATAACAAGGGTTCTAACCTTTTTACCTGTACCGTTGGGAAGAACTACAGCGCCGCGAACCTGTTGGTCAGCGTGACGAGAGTCTACACCCAAGCGAACGTGAATTTCAACCGTTTCATCGAATTTAGCAGTACCGGTTTTAATAGCAACCTCAACTGCTTCTTCTACATCGTAAAGCTTACCGGTTTCAATAAGCTTTGCGCTTTCATTATATTTTTTTCCGTGTTTCATTGTTGACCTCCCAATAAGTGGTTAAATCGGAATTTTCCTCCCACAAGAGAGAATTAATCGACTACTTCTACGCCCATGCTGCGTGCTGTACCTGCTATCATACTCATAGCAGCCTCAAGACTAGCGGCATTTAAGTCGGGCATTTTTGTTTCAGCAATCTTCTGAATCTGCTCTTTGGTAATCTTGGCAACCTTAGTTTTGTTAGGTGTGCCGGAAGCACTCTCGATGCCGCAAGCCTTCTTAATAAGAACTGCTGCGGGTGGAGTTTTAGTGATAAAGCTGAAAGAACGGTCTGCGTAAACAGTGATGATAACAGGGATAATAAGACCTGCATCGTTCTTTGTTCTTTCGTTAAACTCCTTGGTGAATGCCATAATGTTTACACCGTGCTGACCGAGAGCAGGACCAACCGGGGGAGCCGGTGTAGCTTTACCTGCAGGGATTTGAAGCTTGATGTAGCCTGTGATTTTTTGAGCCATTTTTTGCACCTCCATTATTCGTGGTAACCGGGTTTTTAAAAAACACCTGGCGGAACGGTCATATTCCGTCCCTCCCACCGTGACACTAACTACCCAGTGTCAAGGGTTGGCAATTAAATTGCCGTTAAATCCAGCATTTCTGCTAAATAACAAATTATTCGTCGGAAACAGAAATTTGGTCAAGCTCAAGCTCAACTGGGGTTTCTCTTCCGAACATAGAAAGAACTACACATACATTGTTGTTTGCGGTATCAACCGTTTTAACAACACCGCTGTAGCCCTCGAGAGGACCGCTGATAATCTTAACAGTGTCTCCCTCTTTGTAGCCAACCTTAACGCTGTGCTTTTCAACGCCTAAAGCGGCAACCTCTTCATCGGTTAGTGGAACGGGCTTGGAAGCAGGTCCCACAAAACCTGTACAACCGCGAATGTTTCTTACAACATACCAGCTGTCATCGGTTACTATCATTTTAATAAGAACATAACCGGGGAAAATCTTGCGTTCAACCTCACGCTTTTTATCTTCCTTGATTTCGGTAACGATTTCTGTAGGGATTTTAATGTCCTGTATAAGGTCTTGCATACCGCGGCTTTCAACCATTGTTGCCAAGTCACTTGCAACCTTATTCTCATATCCTGAATAGGTATGGGCAACATACCATTTTGCTTCATTATTTCCAGACATATTACTCACCTAAAATCAATTTAAGTAATTCAGCTAAGCCAAAGTCAACAGCCCAGATAAATGCACCTAAAATAAGGCAGATGATAAGAACGATAAGTGTGTTCTTTAAAACATCCTTGAAACCGGGCCATACAATTTTCTTAACTTCGCTCTTGTAATCTCTTAAGAAACGACCTATACGCTTTAATATGGTCTTCTTTGAGCCCTTAGAAGCAACAACCTCTAAATAGTCATCAATTAAAAGATGAGCCAAAGAGAAGGCTGTGAAAGCAAAAAGAACAATTGCAGTTACCAAAACAAAGGGTGCGTAAACTACACCGCTTACGCTTGGAAGGGGTCTGCAGTCAACAAATTTTGTGGCATCGGATAAAGCGATAACCAACATATAAACCGCAGAAACAACACCTACAGCAGGAGCAGCATAGCGAAGCTTCTTTGTCTTAAAGGAAAGAGCAGAAAAAGCAGCTGCTAAAGCAGTGAGTATAAAACAGAAAAGAATATCGGCAGATTTTGCCATATTGTAATCTTTACCTGCAAACTCAATCTTTGATCCAAAGCCTAACTGAGCGCCTACCAAGGTGACTTCCTTACCGCCACTTGTGATAGTAGCGAAATCTGTGAAGAACAAAACAAGTGAGCCTAAACCTAAAACTATGCCAACAATCCAGCAAATTTTATTTAAAGTTTTCATTGCTTTGCCTCCTACTTGGTTTCCTTGTGAAGGGTGTGCTTTTTGCAGAATCTGCAGTACTTGTTCATCTCAAGCCTGTCAGGATTGTTTTTCTTATTTTTCATTGTGTTGTAGTTGCGCTGTTTGCACTCTGTGCAAGCTAAAGTGATTTTAACTCTCATAACGGCACCTCCCGCTTTACGGAAATTATTTTTGCTTTTACTCTAATAAATGTAAAAGTAAAGCCTCCCTCTAAGGTTGTGATTTTGCGCCGTATCGCAACATATAGAAGCGGCACGAAAGCACTGCACAAAATACAGTATCAACCTACATTTTGAAGAAATCTTTGCAAAAAAAAAGACCCTTCAGAGGTAACAAGATTATACCACATACCCCTATAATAGTCAAGGCTTTTTTTAACATTTTTCACATTTTGCCCAAGCCATAAAACATATCCTTTTAAAAAGAGCGAAAGGCTGTGTTTTTATGTTTGAACTACTTATACAGTTGGCCTGTAATATCTATTATTTTGCACTTCATGTAACTGGTAGCGGCTCGTTTCCGCCGCCATTATCGGCAAAAAAAGAAGCCGAGCTTTTAGAGAAAAGCCGTGATGGTGACGAGTCGGCACGAAACCAACTTATAGAACACAATTTAAGGCTTGTGGCACACATTGTGAAAAAATATTATGCCACAGGTGCCGAACAGGAAGATTTAATTTCTATTGGCACCATTGGACTTATAAAAGCAGTTTCAACCTTTAAGTCTGATAAAAAAATCCGCCTTGCAACCTATGCATCGCGTTGCATTGAAAATGCAACCCTCTCACAAATGAGTTTTTGGTTACGAAAAGAACTCCCCATTGGAGAATTACCGAACAGACGGCAGAAAATATGTATATAATGTCGCACACCGAAAACGGTGAGACAAAACATTCTCCCTTGTTTGTTCTTAGCTTTAGACTTATGGCGCCGAGAAAACTGCTCGAAGCACAATTATTTAACAAGCAATATCATTCTTACGAAGATATTGATAACATCCCCGATCGCTTACGCTTTTGCAGACACAAGCTTGGTCTTATGCAAAAGGAAGTGGCGCAGATTGTTGGCATTGCTCGTAGCACATACATAAATCTTGAAACAGGCAACCATAACGGCTTTGATAAAACTGTAGCGGACAAGCTTTCCAAACTCTATAACATTCCCGTATATGACCTACTCGATGATTACAACCGCTTTATAGCAGTCGGACAAGGCAAACTAATACGAGAGCACCGAGAAAGTCTTAATCTTGGCAAAAGACCGTTTGCAAGGCTTGTTGGTGTGGACGCCAATATGATTAGGCTTTGGGAAAGTGAACGCAAGCAAATTAGTCTCAAATCTTGGGAGAAATATTTCAAGGATCGTATCACTCTTTAATGGACGACCGCCTCACAAAAATGTGAGGCGGTCACTTTTTTCAGTCTACTTTTTCTGTTCGGCTTTAATCTGTTCTTTTGTATCTTTTATAATCGCATTAAGCAGCCTTTCCTTTTCTCTGATTGGGCAATCTAACTTAGAAATGCTATTAAGTACTCCATCGGCGTGAACACCGGCTACACGCCGTCTTAGTTCTCGCCACCCTTCTTCCGTTGTGGGATAGTGGACAATAACGTTAATCGGTGCAAATGTCTTCATAACGAGTACCTCCTATGTGCATAAACTATATGCGTGAGGTGTTGTCCGCTATTCCTAAGCGTATTTACGAAAGTTGCCCAAATCAGATGATGCATATAAAAATACATCATACGATTTCCTTTCTACATATCTCAATCTCAATTTCAACTTCTCCTTCTTGCCCTTGCCTTTGAGTTTTGCAAGGTATGTAAGATATGTATACTTGCAGGTGGGCAACCTACAAGTCTGGACTCTATTAAATTTGCTTTTCCTTTACTTCCTATTTTTTGTCCCTATATATCAATCCCGCGGATTTTCGTCAGCAGGATATTGTCGTCAATTTAAATTCTTCCTTCATCATTTTAATTAATAGATTACTTTTTCTTCGGCTTATCAGCCAAATAGATTCTTGTTACTTCGGTTCTGTGGTGACCTAAGTTTTCACTTACAATCTTTCGTGCTTTCTTTGGTCTCTCTTCCAACGCTTCAGCGTAGGTTCTCTGGGCATAGGTGTGTCTCAGACTGTGCCAAGAGATTGTTTCAGTTCTTTTCTTTTTACCGTCTTCACTCAAATCCTCGCGGTTTTCTACCATAAAGTATTTTCTGTTATAACTCATCCAATTCTGCAATGAACGCTTTTCTCGCTGTACGCCGCCCTTTTCGCTGCCTGAGATCAAATAGTCTCGTGGGTAACGCCCTGAACATCTGGCATAGTTCAAATTATCGGTAATAATACTGCGTTGCTTTGCGCTTAAATCAATAGCCCTTGTCTGACCGCCTTTGCCTTTTATGACAAGTTGTCCGGTCTTTAAGGCAGACATAAGGTATTCAACTCTAAGGGTGCAAATTTCTTCAAGCCTTAAACCAAATTTACTGGAAAAGTCTATCGCAATTACCGCATCCTGCCGGCCTTTTTCGATAGCCCACTGTCGAATATTGACAAGCTCTTTATCTAATAGCGAATGGTCTTTTACACCTGTCTCTCGTTTGGGCAGATTCAACTTGCTATTAGGGGATAACCTGTTCTTACTACCGGATTTTCTGTGGAAATACCGTATGCCTGATAGATCGGATTGTATAGTCGCGGCAGAGTTGTTTTCTTTCAAGTGTTCCACATAGGATTTAAAGTGCCGATCTTCTACGTTCTTAAAGTTTTGTAAACGAAAATTATCGGCTAAAAACTTACAGAATCTTTTTGTTGCTTCATAATACCTTGCTCTTGTTTTAAAACTAAGCTCATTGCTGTGCCTATAGATAGACTCAACTTGAGCAAGTAAGTTCTTATACAAGCCCGGATTTAGCACTGTAATATTATTAGAATCTGACATAGCAAACCTCTCCTTTCTCTAAAAATTTTATTTCAACACAAGGATAGGGACAAAGCCTTGCGTAAAAATCTGTGTGCGAAAAATATAAAAAGTGGTATTTTCGTCATTAAAATATTTAGTGTTTTCCTGACCAAAATAATTTTGTGTACGAAAATAGTAATAATAGATGCATTTTCGTCAATAAATTATCTGGTTTTTTTCTGACGAAAATAATTTTGTGTACGAAAATTTTGCCCTCCTCATTTGCAAACGACAGTCATCAATCATATCAAACCGAGGAGCATCAAAAATTGCTTTTATAGATTGTGCTGACCTGATATCGAAATGTAAGTAATCTCAAACGGGCGGTCAGCACAATCCTTTTTTAGGGAATGATAGTAATTTCAAAATATCATTTCAAAACTATTGTCATAGAGCATATCGAAAAGTAAATCATCAATCATACGCCAATTTTCGAACGTAACGACGGGAATATATTTGAACCTCATCTAGAGGAAACAAAAACACCATAAAACAAAGAAAGACACCTATCAC
>JAGAMO010000032.1 GCA_017624675.1 Clostridia bacterium
AGCGGGGAAGGTGGCGCCGATAGGTGACGGATGAGGAGAGCATTAAAGCACTTTCTTAACAATATCCTCCTCATCCACCAACCATTCGGTTGGTCCCCCTTCTCCGCTGGAGAAGGCTAAAATTATACAATCAAACGCACCTACAAACCATAATTTTAAATATATTAATTGCAAAAATAACCATTATATGTTAGAATAAAAGGTACATATTCTGTTTGGGGGATTTTATTTGTTTTATAATAATGTTTTACAAGCAATAGGCAATACCCCGCTTATTAAGCTTCAGCGCATTGTGCCAAAGGGCAGCGCGCAGGTTTTGGTTAAGTACGAGGGCGTTAATATTGGCGGCTCAATAAAAACACGTACCGCATTAAGTATGATTAACGAAGCCGAAAAAAAGGGTATAATAAATAAGGATACAATAATTGTCGAGCCTACGAGCGGTAACCAAGGCATTGGCCTTTCGCTTATTGGCGCGGTTAAAGGGTATAAGGTTGTAATTGTTATGCCCGATTCGGTCAGTGAGGAACGCCGCAAGCTTGTTAAGGCTTACGGGGCCGAGCTTATTTTAATCCACGATGACGGCGATATCGGCAAGTGTATTGAGGAATGTCTTAACACCGCTATTAAAATGTCTGAAGAGGATGAAAACGTTTGGGTGCCTCAGCAGTTTATTAACCCCGATAACCCAAAAATCCACCGCAACACCACCGCGGTTGAAATTATTGAACAGGCAGGCTGTCAAATTGACGGATTTTGCTCGGGCGTGGGTACGGGCGGTACTTTAACGGGCATTGGCGAGGTTTTAAAAGAACATAATCCTGACATTAAAATTTGGGCGGTCGAGCCTGAAAATGCCGCAATTTTATCGGGCGGAAGCATTGGTACACATTTGCAAATGGGTATTGGCGACGGAATTATTCCCGAAAATCTGAACCTTAACATTTTTAGTGACACTGCAATTGTGACCGATGATGAAGCAATTCAAACCTCGAAGCGACTTATTCGCGAGGAGGGTATTTTGTGCGGAATTTCCAGCGGTACAAATGTTGCCGCCGCATTAAGAATGGCAAAGCTTTTGGGTGAAGGTAAAACGGTTGTTACGGTTTTACCCGACACGGGCGAAAGGTATTTCAGCACCGAGCTTTTTGAATTTTAGTTTAAAGGGGCGTTAAAAAATGTCAAACATATGGCACGATATTTCACCGAAACGCATAACACCTGAGGAATTTGTTTGTGTTATAGAAATTCCCAAAGGCAGCAACAAGAAGTACGAGCTTGATAAAGAAACCGGCTTTATAATGCTTGACCGTATTTTATACACCTCAACCCACTATCCCGCAAACTACGGCTTTATTCCCCGCACCTACGGTGATGACGGTGACCCGCTTGACGTGTTGCTTTTATGCGCTCAAACGCTTGACCCGTTAACGCTGGTTAAGGCCTACCCAATTGGTGTTATTACAATGATTGATAACGGCCGTAATGATGAAAAGATTATTGCAAGTCCCTGCAATGACCCAACCTATAATCATTATACCGATATTGACCAGCTTCCCAAGCACATTTTTGATGAAATGCGCCACTTCTTTACGGTTTATAAAAACCTTGAAAATAAAGAAACTGCCGTTGATGAGGTACAGGGCAGAGAAGTTGCTGTGAATATTATCAAAGAGGCTATTGAACATTATATTGAATGCTTTTGCAAATAATTAAAACATAGCTCCGTCTTGAAAGGCGGGGCTATGTTTTTTGTAGCAAAAAAGCTGCGATGTGTACATTAAAATCGCAATCGGGGATTGTATATTACAGAAGGATAGCTTGCAGTTTTGCGTACAATCCATGGAAACAAAATATGCTATTTTGTAAACAAAACCGTATTTACAAATTGTTTTCTCAATAATATAATTAAAAATGTAAATCGGTGTTTAATATGTTTTAAACTTGAAAAGGGGAATGAAAATGAAGAAAACATTGTGCTTACTCGTTATATTTTGTTTTATAGTTATGGCTTTTGCGGGATGCAATAAGAATTCTGCAGGAAACACGGATGAAACAAATTCAAATGTAAGTCAAGTTCTTGATGAAAATCACAAATACCTCAACGGTCGCCCTATTGCTGAATATACTATTGTATATTCAGCTTCTGAACCTGACTATACTAAGCGTGCCGCAACATATTTGTCTGAACAAATTAAAGAACGTACAGGTGTAGATATTACCGTAAAGTCTGATAAGGAACAGATTAATGCCTTAGAACACGAAATTGTTGTAGGCGAAACTAATCGTCCTATTTCAAAAGCACTTGATATTGAAACTAAAAATGTTCAATTTTCCATGCTGGCAGATGATTCACATATTGCAATGGAGGGTGACTATTTTGTAATTGCGGCTGCGGCTTATTATTTTGTTGACACCTATATTAAGGATGGACCTTTTGATTCTAACGTGGAAAAAAAGGAAATGGTTTACGATCCTATTGTCAAAAAAGCCAAAAACTATATATTCTTTATAGGTGACGGTATGGGCGTGCCGCAAACCAAGCTTTTTGCTGATTATACCGCCGAACAATTTGGCTTGCATAGTGACGGCGAAGACGAGTTTTATGGGTATATGTTCCCTTATATAGGGGCTTCTCGTACCGATTCGCTTTCCGGCACTACTGATAGCGCGGCGGGTGGAACTGCACTTTCTTCCGGCTTCAAAACGTTTAACGACCGTGTTGGAATGGATCGTAGCTTTAACAATGTTAAATCGCTTACTGAAATCGCAATCGAGCTTAATAAAAGTACGGCGGTTTTAACCACCGATTTATTGACCGGTGCAACACCGTCTACTTTTTCTGTACATACAAAAAGCAGAAATAATACAGATGAAATCCTTGCCGGTCAAGCGGATCTTAAAGAAAAGTACGGAACAATTTTCTTGGGTGGCTATGAAGCAAATTATGATAAAAAATTTATTACGGATGTTTTAGAACGTGATTTTACAAATACTTTAGCGAAGCTTTCAGAAAATGAAAATGGCTTCTTTATGATGTATGAAGAGGCTCATTTTGATAAGCACGGACATTATGCTGATATTCAAAATATCTTTAAAGCCGGTGTCAGATTTAATCAGATTATCGGTCTTGCTATGGAATATGCTTTCTATAATCCCGAAACGTTTATAATTATGACAGCCGATCACGAAACCGGCGGCATTACCTCTGGTAAAGACGGACGCTATAGATGTACCACCACAAATCACACAAGCGCAGACGTACCTGTGTTTGCATATGGCTACGGTGCAGATGTGTTTAACGGTGTTACTGTGGAAAACATTCAAATTCCTAAGACTATTGCTAAGCTGTGGGATGTTGAATTGGTTGGTTATGAAGATGAGTTATATCCTGCACTTGGTTCAGAGGCTGCAAAAGAGGATGAGGAAACCCCCGAAAACGATGGTGCTGACAATGAAAACAATGATGTAATTATTTGGATTATCATAGGTGGTCTTGCAGTTGCAATTATTGCGGTATTAATTGCTATTGTTATTGTTCTTAAAAAGAATAAAAAACAGGTTAATTAGCCGGAACACCGACGGATAATCGAGGATGGATATATCTATGTACTTTAACATAATAATCCTTTCTTACCACAAACAATATACCTATTATTTATAACAAAAAAATCGCCACATAGGGGTTGTATCCGTAAGGATACAACCCCAGTTTTATTCGCCTTCCGGCGAGTGATATTGCTTCGCAGTTATATTCGGCTACCGCCGAGTGATATTGCCTTCGGCAGTTTAAGGGCGAATAAAATATCACTAAAACCGCAGGTTTTAATATCACTTTGCCGATAGGCAAAATAACACTGTGAGACCTGTCTCACAATATCACTATTAAAATATTTTTGGAGACAGTAAAACGGATGTGCAGAAATTCTACACATCCGTTTATTATTTGTCTCATACCATAACAAGCAGGGAGAATGTATATCAGATTTTCCACTTGTTAGGAGAACCTAAAACCCTTTTAATGACGGCTTGCGTGTAAAAGGCAAAGGCGGTCAGGTGCGCTACGTTCCCGTTGAGACGGAGGTACAGAAAAAGTTTCTGCAGTATCTCCATCGTTACGCTCGCTACAATCGTTTACACCCCGGTGATTATATCATCAGTCGTAACGAAAAGGGCGGCGTAGAGAGACAGATCAACTCTCTTGAAAACTGGATGTACGCTAACCGTGACAAGTTTACTGCCAAAAACCGTCAGGACGATATTCGTGACGGCAAGAAGCCGAGAAGCGCAACGCTGACATGGCACGGACTGCGCTACAAACGAGCGCAGGAGCAGTATGCGAAGTATGAAGCCGAGGGACGAAAAGACCCTAAGCGTATGACCAGCGAGATCCTGGGGCATCACAGATCGGATGTTACAAACACCTATCTGCCCGAACTGTCGCCGAAGCAAAAGAAAAAGTAAGCCTTAACGATTAAGGCGGCAGTTTGATTGTTTTTATAGTTACGAAGGAGGAATTCAAATGCAAAACTTTACAGCCAGCCTCCGGCGGAAATGGAGGCAATACACCAAAAGGAGGTGATGTCTATGACACCGTTAATTGC
>JAGAMO010000033.1 GCA_017624675.1 Clostridia bacterium
TGGTTCCCGAACTATTTGCTTATGGCAGATGGTGCCTTTGATATGCTTACAAACGGCAACAAAGCCATTGTAGAGGTTAAGTATAAGGTTACAGGCACACCTAACGCCACACACGGCACACAAATAGGTATTGGTAACTTTAACGGTGGCAAGGGCACCAATATATATGTAAGAACCTCTAAAAAGCATACCGCAGAGGATCAGGGTAAAGAATTCACCCTTACCTCAACCTTTACGGTAGACAATAAATATGCCACCAAAATTGCTTTTTCAGGTGGCGGAGATATAGAAATATCTTCAATAGTAGTACACGAATTACCTGCTCAGTATATTAATGACTATGCAGTTGTTACATATATGGATGGCAATGATAAAACTACTGAATTTGTAAAGAAAAACACTGCACTAAAAACACTTAGTAAGGATGAATATTCTTTCTACGGGTGGTATTCAAATAAAGACCTTACCGGTGAGGCTGTTACTTCAGTTTCATCAGATACAACCGTTTATGCAAAATGGCTTCTTGAAGGCGATATTGTCATTATCAATTTGCGTGATGGCGCCAGCGCTGTAACGAAGAAATATTCGGTTGGCGATAAAATTAACGAAACACCTACTAAAGAGGGATACGACTTCCTTGGTTGGTATAAATACTCTAATTATGTAGGAAGACCTGTTACAACCGCCACCAAAGGCCTTACAGACCTTTATGCTAAGTGGGAAGAGAAAAATCCCAAGGTTGAACTCGATGTAGACCTTACTAAAAACACTTCAATGATAACAACGGGAAAAACCGCTGCTTCAACTATTGCGCTTGAAGGCGATAAGCTTCATTTTGATATTTATAATTATGAAAGACAGCTTGCAAGCACAAGTTCCACTGCAGACACTTGGTTCCCTGCATATTACTTTAAAGACAGTGCGGGAAATTGGGTGGATTTAGAAATAGGTTCTACTTACGAGTTGCAGGTTACCTACAAGATATTAGACGTAAAAGCAGGCGATAATATCGGTCTGCAAATCGGCTTCGGAGCAGATGGACAGAATAATGCAAGCCGTACAAGAATTAAGGGTTATGCCGTACATAAAGCAGAGGATGAGGGTAAGGAATTCACATATTCTGTTACCTACTCAGCCGAACGTTTTAATGTTGGTTCAGCACACTATCCAAAGCTCTTATTCTCAGGCCAAGGTGAGCTTGAAGTTCTATCTGTTAAGATTAAAAGAGTATTGCCCATAATTAAGGATACCGTAATTGGCGTTCAAACTTATGAAGATTATAAGGTTGGCACTGATACAGGCGTTTTGGGCAATAAAAAGGGAACAGAGGTTTCTAATCAGGCTAATCATACATCGGGCTTATTCAAGAACAAATCATTAAAGCTTGGTCTTAATACCATTTATTCACGTATGTCAGGCAATACAATTATATCCCTTGAGCAGGATGGCAAGGTAAAGCCCTTCACCACTGAAAAGGGTGCCGCATATAGAGTTACCTTCTATATGTATGCAGACGAAAATATGAACAACCTTACCTGGAGCGTAAACAGCGTTGACAGCACTCTAGAAGACGATTATCTTAAAAACTTTTATACCGAGGTTCAGGATAAGGTAAGCCTTAAAAAAGGCGAATGGAAAGAAATTGTTGCTTACATTCCTGTTCTTAAGGGTACTCCCACTACGGGCAATCTTTTGGCTATAGCTGTAAGCTCGAACGGTTACGACGGTAAGTCGGTTTATATTGATGATGTCAAGATAGAACAGCTGGTTGATAGTGAGGTTATTCTTTATGACACGACCGGTGGGGAAGAACTTGCTCCTCAGCGCGCGTTTGCAGACCAGCCTTTCATCTCATTTAAAGAACCCGTAAAGAATGGTTATTTGTTCGATGGCTGGTATTATGATGCTGAATGTAAAAAGGAAGCTAAGGTAAGCGATAAATTCCCCAGCGATAAGGCAGAAATAACCCTTTATGCTAAGTGGATTGCAGCACCTACTACCGCAAAGAACTTTACCGCAGGCTCATTTGACACCAATATATATAACAATGATGTAAAGCCTTATGAAAACACAGTAGCAGATATGGATTCTGTTATTGATTGTGCAAACGGAAAGGGCATGACCTCAAAGGTTGCTTGGGTTAAGGATGCCGGTATTTACGGTAATGGCAATGCTGAAACCGATGGCGCATTAGCCTTCTGCAACGATTACTACAGTTCCTATAACGATACCTTTGGCTACAATGCTATAAGACTTGTAAATGAGGATGGCACTCCATTCACAGTAGTTAAGGGCGAACGCTATACAATAGCATTTGATTACATTTTTGCTTCACATAAGGGTCTTTCCTATATTATTCCTGTAATATCCGAACACAGCGCTTATGCTGATATAGGTTACAATTCCTATCAGACCCTCGGAAGAGTATCTGTTATGGAAACCGACACTGATTATCTTTCTTACAAGCAATCCTTTGTGGCAGAAAGAACAGGTTATGTTTACATTACTCTTACCGGACGTGATGACAACGCCAATGTTGATACCCATTGTTACGAAAAGGTTTATGTTGATAATTTAAGTATTAAATGCAATCCCGATGTAACAAAGGTTGTTGTTAAGAATGGTGGCACCACTTGGTATACAATGTACGGTATTAAGGGCGAAAAGTTTGTATTAGCTAACGCTGTTAAAGAAGGTACAAATACCTTTGATGGCTTCTATCTGGATGCTGCCTTTACTCAGAAGTTTGATGGTTTCTATCCCGAAGAGGACACAACTATCTATGTAAAACTTAAGACAGATAAATATGATACTCCCTCTGATTTCTCAAAGCCAATCGTTATAGATTTTGAAGAAACAGAACTGCTTGAAGTATTCTATCGTCAGAGCAAATATATGACTAACTGGTCCCGTGAGGTTGAAAATGAATGGCAGTTTATAACCAACGATGAAAAGAATGCGTTAAGCGGCAAGAATTACATTAAGCTTAACGGCTTCAGCCATTATTGGAACCAGGCAAAATTTGCTCTTTATGATGCAAATCATCCTGAAAATGTAATGCTTCTTGATAAGGGCGGAAAATATCGCGTTACCGTAATGGTACGCTGCGAGGATGTTTATGAAGCTCCCGTTAATATGACCATCTCCCTTGAGAATCCGGCTCTGAGACATCTTTTGGCTGAAAACGGAAATGTTAAGCTTGAATATGTTCCCGAAGGCGACAGAGATGGCTACTTTATGTTTGTCGGAGATATCGAAGTAAGCGAAGAAATGGAATATTATCCCTCGCTTGCTATTAGAAGAAATGCAAATGACCTTCAGACTATATTCATTGATACAATCAGCGTTGAAAAACTAAGAGATTGCAGTGTTACCTTTGAGGAAAACGGCGGAAGCACCGTTGAAGATGCTGTAGTTCAAATTCACGACCTTGTATTTGACCCAGGCATCCCCTACAAGGATGGCTATGTATTTGATGGCTGGTTTGCCGACAAAGATTTCAGCAAACTTTGGGATTTCGATAAGGATACTGTTGAAAACGATATGACCCTCTATGCTAAGTGGTCTGTCGAAGTGTTGCCCGAGGAGGATGGAAAACTCGACGGTAGCCAAGACACAGAAATCGAGTCCGAAAAGATAGACAACGGCAAGGCCCCCGACATTCTTGATGCAGACAAGGTAATTATCGATAAAGATGATGATAGCACTGTTAATACAAATAACGGTATGCAGTTATGGGTAATTATTTTAATAGCTGCAGTCTTGGCACTTGCTTTAGTGGCTGTTGTGTTTGTAGTAATAATCTTAGTTCGCAGAAAATCTAAAAAGGCTTGAAATGGAGGACGGATGTAAAATGAATAATAGAATAATTTCATTAGTTTTAACACTTGTTTTAATCGTTTCCGCCTTTGTGGGCTGTGGACCTAAGCCGGCGGATGCATACAAACCAGCTGATAAACAGGAAAGCAAACCGCAGCTTGTTGTTGCAATGAATCCGATTTTGGCGTACCAAAACGGAAACAATAAAATTGCATTTAATGATGTTAAAAATGCAATGAGCTCCGACCAGAAGGCTGCCACACTCACATCCCTTTCCGATAATACAGATTGGGTTTGGGTTTACAAAAATGGTGATAATTGGAAAAAGCGTGGCATCTATGGTCTTGAAAAATGGCGTAACGGCGGATATATTTCCGCCGATAGGCTTAGTGCTTATTCATTTTTAAATGATGGCACAATTTCTATAATGCCCTATACAACCAAGGCCGCAAAGCTTACTACCTATCAAGGCGAAGTACCAACTGGAGCCGGAGTATTGCTCTCGGTTTCTGGTAAAGAAGAGGAAGCCTTAGGGTACCAAATTACCGAAAGCGGCGTTATAGGCATACCAACAGGCAAGGTTACCGCCATTGAAAGTGTTGGTGGGGTAAAAACCGGATTCTTAGCAGAAGATGGCACCCCAAGACATGCGGTAATTAAGTTTGTTGTAAATACCCGCGTAGTTTGGTCGGGAGAGTTTTGTAACTCTACTGCTGGCGACGGGGCCGCAGTAACAGAGCTTACATATCCTGATATTCCCGATATAGAGGTTGAAGCAGGTGATGTATTCTTTATTAGTATGCAACTTGATGCTCAGCTAAATAATGAAGATGATTTAAAAGCAGATAAGCCACAAAAACCTGACACTGATAAAAATGAGGATACTGATAAAAATACAGTTACTCAGATTTCTCTTATGAACGGTTATGATTCGCGCTTTAAAATCGTTTACTCAAACGATGCAACAGTCACTCAAAAACAAATCATTACTAAAATGAGAAAACAAATGGTTGACATTTTTGAGGCCGATGTTCTTAATAGCAGCGATTCGGTTAGTGAGGTAGAATACGAATTACTTATAGGTCGTACCAACCGCAAAGAATCGATAAAGGCTTATGATGACCTTACAAATTTCCGCGCAAATAATGGTAAAGACTTTATTATCCGTATGGATGGTAAAAAGTTAGTTATTGCTGCCAATACCGATTATTCTCTACAGCTAGCAGTAGATTACTTTATGTCAAACTATTGCAAAACTGATAAGGATAGTGTTCAAAGCGACCTGAATTATGTTTCAAGACCAGAGCTTGGAAATATTGTGATTGATGACAAGAATATTGCATCTTTTACTATCAGAACCGAAAAATACCCCTCTATTATGACCGTAAGAGCAGCTCAAGCTCTTGCTGAATATGTTGTAGATAAGACAGGCTACAACCTTAAAATTGAAAAAGATACCACAACAACCGAAAATGAGATTTTAATCGGTCTTACAACCCGTTCCGGTGTTTCTGCAGAAACCTTTAAGTCGAACTCGCTTGACTTCCTCAGTGGCAAAAAGGGTAACACCTATAATAATGAGGATTACAGCATTTTCGTTGATGGAACAAAACTTTTTGTTGAAGCAGGTAGCGATTATGCTTCAAGCCATGCAGTTTTAAAACTGATAGCAGAGCTTGAAAAGAATTCCACCTTTGCAAAAAGCACAGTTATTAACGGAAGCTATAAAAAGGGCGAATACACCTTACTTAATGACTACGCTTATACTTGGGGCGATGAATTTTACACCTCATCCGGTTCATCTTTCAACAAGAAGAATTGGAAGGTTATGGAAAAGGGATATACCGAAGACGAGGGTTGTTGGTACACTTTAGATGACCCATATTACCTTGCTTCAAAGGCATCATTAGAGGATAGTGACCCGAATAATGATTTCGGTGGTCCCTGGGTTGCTGCAAGTAACCCTGCCTATGTACAGGAGGGTGTAAGTAGGAATTTAGGTTCGAACGTTTCGATTAAAAACAATATGCTGGTACAAACTTCTAAGAAAGAATCTTACGGTTACAGTGGAAGTGTTATTTGTACCGATGGTAGAATGGAATTCCGCTACGGCATATTGGAATCCCGCGTAATGGCGGGAACGTCAAACGGCAACGCAGCCTGCTTCTGGACCAGAACCAAGGATGGTGGCAGCGTTGTTAACGAAATTGATATTTATGAAAACTTTGGTGAGGATAAATTAAGACCCAATTTACATACTTGGGCGGATACTCATACTAACCACGGCGAAATGATTACTCTCAGGGAAACCTGTGAACCTGTAGAGAATGAAACCTTCAGTGATACATTCCATCATTTAGCCGTTGAGTGGACTCCCGATTTCATAAATATGTATTTAGATGGTGAGATTTATCTTTCACAAGAGATAACCAGTGATACTTGGTACGCCTTCAGAGAAACAACCTATGTAATTTTCAATAATACTGCACCTTCTGCTTTATACGCAGAAAATGGCAATCCGGGTAACTGGCTGGCAGGTGGAGATGTTGACCCGATGGAGGCAGCTAAATTGTTTGATACTAACGGCGATGGCAAGGTAGATGTAGAAGACTTTTATGAAGAACAGTCTATCGATTACGTTCGTTTATATCAGATAAACTCGCGCCAGTATTCTTTAAAGGCAAAGAAATAATAAACTAATTTTATTCGTTATCATTCCAAGTTAATTCTTGGAATGATAATGACATTTTACTCTGATAAGGAGGTAAAGCAGTTGAATAGGTTAAAAAAAATCGTGGCTGTTATTATGCTAATTGTTTTTGTTTTTTCGTTTAACAGCGAGGTTTTTTATGCTTTGCCCATTGATGACACAGATAATAATACAACCGCCCAAAATGAGGTTTATCAGGACTATAATTCCACCAAAGGATATAAAAAGGCAACCGAAAAAATTGAACTTGGTGCCGGAAATCTAATATCGGGCGGTGTTTTAACAGAGAACGGCAATGCTTTTAAATTAACTAAGGGCGATGCAGTTGAATTTTCGGTTAGTATCCCTGAAGATGCAGCATATAATATTGCATTAGCATTTTCACCACTGGATGAAATTACCGAAAATTACGGAATTGCTCTTAAAATAGATGGCGAAGCACCTTTCGCCGAATGTGAAGAACTTATCTTAAGGTCTTTATGGGAGGATGAGGGTGAAATACGAACCCTTACAAATGGAGACCAAGTAAGCCCTCTCCAAAAGCATAAAGAGGGCTTTTATCTCCAAAAAATTGTCAGCGAGGATGGAATAGAACTATATCCTTATGAGTTTAATCTATCTACAGGCGAACACAATATACGAATTGAAGCTACGGGAAAAGATTTTTTAATTGAAAAGGTGTGCTTGCTGCCACCTGAAATCGTTGAGTCTTATAGTGAAGTTTCAAAGAATTATGATAGTTTTGAAAAATATGACGGTAAGCAAATTGAAATAGAAGCAGAAAAAGCTGCCTATAAAAACGCTTATTCTCTCTCCTCAAAAAGCGACCAGGGAACAGCTGATATTTCCCCTTCAAATGCAACGAATGCTGTTATAAACTATATTGGCGGAACAACCTGGAACACCCCTGGTTCCGAAATAACTTGGAAGGTAAATGTTCCAAAGGATGGTTTATATAAGCTTGGATTTGCCTTTAAGCAAAGTTATGTTACAGACGGCGAGGTTTACCGTTGGCTTAAAATCGATGGTAAAACACCCTTCAAAGAAGCACAGAACATCAATTTTGCTTATTCAACAAAATGGCAATTTAAAGAGTTTTCAAATGATGAAAACGAGGATTACCTTATTTATCTTACAGAAGGTGAGCATGAGCTTTCTTTGGCTGTTACCCTTTCCGATATTGCCGAAGTTTTCGGCCGACTTCAAAAAATCGTTAGTCCTTTAGGCGATTTGTATTTAGATATGGTTATGATTACAGGTGAAACGCCTGATGCAAACCGTGATTATGAATTACATAAGCAAATTCCCGATTTTGAGAAGACATTAAAGGCTGCATACAGTCAGATCAATGATTTAACAGCAGATTTAGGAACAAACCTTAAAGTAAACGGAGAATTAAACGGTGCGCTTAAAAATATGGCACGTATCATAAAAGAGATGACCGATAATCTCTATGATGCGCATTTACAGGTTCAAAGTTTTTATTCTGCACAGCAGACCTTAAGCGCTTGGCTTTATGATATTAAAAATATGGCGCTTTCTGTTGATCAGATAATTTTAGCGGCACCTGATGAAAAATTCGATACACCAAAAGCTAACTTAATTGAAAAAATAAAGTTTTTTCTAATTAGGTATGTTGCTTCTTATGCAAATAATTCATCATCCTTTAGTAGTAGTAATGACAAGAAACTACCCAGCATTAAAATCTGGGTTAACTGGGGAAGAGATCAAGTAAAGGTACTTAATTCTCTTATTCAGGATAGCTTCACCCCGCAAAACGGTATTAATGTTACAGTTGAACAGGTTAATGCTACTCTTGTTCAGGGCGTAATTTCAGGCAATTCACCTGATTTGTATTTGCACATGGCAAGAACAGAGCCCGTTAACCTTGCGATGCGCGGTGTTCTTTACGACTTAAAGCAGTTTGATGACTATGAAAAGGTTATGCAGGAAAATTTCTATGAGGGCGCTGAAATTCCTTATACATATAAAAACGGAACCTATGCATTACCTGATACACAAAACTTCTTTGTAATGTTCTACAGAAGAGATATTTTAGAAAAAATGAACTTGGATGTACCTGTAACCTGGGATGACTTTTTATCAGTAACAGGTATATTGCAAAGAAACAAAATGAATACATATCTGCCTTATACCAAATTAGGTGCTGCCTTTACTGTAAATATTGGCGCAGGCGGACTTACAATTTTCCCGACAATGTTGATGCAAAGAGGCGCTTCTGTATATAATAAAAAACTTAACGCTACCAACTTGGCAAGTGCGCAGTCGATTGATGCATTTAAGTTTTGGACCGAATTTTATACTGAATACAGTCTTGACCAGGATGCAAACTTTTATCAAAAATTCCGTGTTGGAACAATGCCCTTGGGAATTGCAAGCTATACTCAGTATCTGACCATAAAGCTTGGCGCACCTGAAATTCAGGGTAAGTGGGGTATTGCACCAATACCGGGTATTGTAAAAGAGGATGGCACTGTTGACAACACCTGCGCAGGCTCCGGTACCGGTGTTTCTATTATGAAATCAAGTAAATATAAGGATGCTGCATGGAAGTTTGTTAAATGGTGGGTTTCCGCTGATACGCAGTACCGTTATTCAGCAGAGGTTGAAGCCATTATAGGTGAAACAGGTAGAACAAGCTCAGCAAACCCTGAAGCTGTATCTCGACTTTCTTGGGAGGATGAAGCTTTAGAGGTTATCCTTAGCCAATGGGAAAATGTTAAAGAAATCCCCGAAGTGCCGGGCAGTTATTATGTATCCCGTTCAATCGACCAAGCCTTTTGGGCAACTAAAAATGGTAAAAAGTCTGCTAAGGAAGCAATAATGGATTGGTCTGTTACCAGTGATAAAGAAATAGAGCGTAAAATAAAAGAATACGCCAACAAAAATTACGGAGGTTGATTTTTATGAAAAAGAATAAACTTATGACCGTAATTAAAGAGCGTGGACAGATTTATCTTCTTATAGGACCTTTTTTAATACTGTTTTTCCTAATGACAGTATTGCCCGTGCTATCTTCTATGGCGCTTAGTTTCTTTAATTTTGATATGGTATCATTGCCTTCTTTCGCAGGTCTTGATAACTATTTAAGAATGCTTATTCAAGATGATGTTTTTCCTATTATTCTTAAAAACACGTTTGTACTTGCTGTTTTAACAGGCCCTGCAGGATTTTTGCTTTCCTTTGTTTTGGCCTGGATGATAAATGAATTCACACCCGCCATGAGAACACTGCTTTCCTTTATGTTCTACGTTCCTTCCTTGGTGGGAAACGCGCTCTACATTTGGACAATAATCTTTGCAAGCGATAGTTATGGCTATATGAACAGCTTTTTGCTTTCGGTAGGCCTGATAACCTCGCCAAAGCAATGGTTTTCCGATGAAGCGCTCATTGTTCCCATTGTTGTTATGATACAACTTTGGATGAGTATGGGAACCTCTTTCCTTGCAAATATTTCGGGACTTCAGAACATCAATCCTGAATTATTTGAAGCAGGCGCAGTTGACGGAATTAGAAACCGTTGGCAGGAGCTTTGGTACATAACCTTACCCGGAATGCAGCATATGTTAATTTTTAGCGCAGTAATGCAAATTGCCTCTGCTTTCTCAATTAGCAATATTATAACCACACTTGCAGGTTATCCTACGGTTGGTTATGCGGCAGATACAATAGTTTCATATCTAACCGATGTAGGTTCAGTTAAATATGAAATGGGATACGCTTCTGCACTTTCGGTAATGCTATTTGTTTTGATGTTCTCAACAAGGTCAATTATAGTTAAATTACTTAAGAAGGTGGGGCAGTGATATGAAAATTAAATTTAAAGTCAACTTGCTCCCAAGCAGAACTTCGGGCTCTGTGAGAAAGTATACACGTTCAAAATTCGGAAACTTTATGTTTTTTGCGTTTCTGTTTTTGTTCGGTGCTTTTTCGGTATTACCACTGATATACAGTGTGGCAACCTCATTTAAACCACTCGATGAATTGTTAGTCTTTCCACCAACACTTTTCACGGTAAGAAGACCTACTATTAATAACTATTTGGCATTACCTGATTTGATTTCGGGGCTTAGTGTTCCTTTATCCAGGTATTTAACAAACAGCTTATTTATCAGTATATCAGGCACATTATTACACGTTTTGGCAGCAACTGCAGCGGCCTTTGTTCTTTCAAAAATTGATTTGAAATTTAAGAAAACAATATTTCTTATTATTCAGTTATCACTTTTGTTTAATGCTTATACACTCAGCATTCCTCGCTATCTTATTTATAATGGTATGGACATTATTGATACCTATTGGGTTTATATTTTACCTGCAATTCCATCTTCAATGGGCGTATTCCTTATGAAGCAGTATATGGATGGTTATATCCCCGATGCTTTAATTGAAGCCGCAAAAATTGATGGTGCAAATTATTTAAGAATTTTTTCGTCAATAATTTTTCCAAGCGTAAAGCCCTGTGTGCTTACCCTTGTGCTGTTTGCTTTCCAATCTATTTGGTCAACCATTCCTACAGGTACTATCTTTAACGAATCTCTAAAAACCTTACCTACGGTTATGTCTACAATCAGCGCAGGCGGAATAGCTCGTTCCGGCGCGGCTATGGCGGCAACAGTAATTATGATGATACCTCCTATTGTTGTATATTTGTTCTCTCAGAGCAGTATTAAAGAGACAATGGGTAGCGCAGGAATCAAGGGTTAGGAGGCAAATAATATGTTAAGAAAAATCAATTTTAAATTATTCGCTTCCCTAGGCTTGACAATTATGCTTTTGGTTTCACTTTTAACTACCAATGTATATGCTACAACATTCAAAACATCATCAGTAGAGACCGAAGAAACTCCTTTTGAATCATATACATATTGGGAAGGTTTGGGTAATAATTCCAAAACAACAGTTTACTGCAAACCTATGTATGAGCCGAAAACTGTTATAGATTCAGCAAGCCTTGGCACAGCCCTTTTTGGAAGTGTTGATGATATTTGTACGGCTGATGGATATACATATATTCTTGACAGCGCATCTTCAAAGATATATATCCTCGACAAGAACTATAACCTATCAACCGAGATAAATAATATTGTGTATAATGATGAAGTGCTTTCTATTGTAGGTGCTTCAGGTATATTTGTAAAAGGTGATAAGATTTATATTGCCGATACAAAGAATGCCAGAATCTTGGTTATAGACATCAACGGTAATGTGCTTCATAATCTGACGCTTCCTGAGTCGAAACTTATACCCAGCGATTTTAAATATAGTCCTCAAAGAATTGCCGTAGATTCAAGAGACTACCTTTATATTTCCAGTGATGGTTCTTACTACGGAGCGCTTGTGTATTCTCCCACAATGGAATTTTTGGGTTTTTACGGCGCAAACACTGTCGCAACTTCAGTAGGAGATGCAATTAAAAATCTTATAAACGAGATTTTCTCTACTGATGAAAAAAGAGCGGCATCTGTAAGGGCTTTGCCTTATCAGTTTACCGATTTTGTGGTAGGACCAAATGATTTTGTTTATACAGTTACTTCTGATTCGGGCACCGATACCCCTAAGGGTCAGGTTAAAAGACTAAATCCCGGCGGAAAAGATGTTCTTGGAAAAGTTGATTATAATTTTGCAGATGAATCAAACAGACTTGCTAAAACACAGTCGCTTAAGGCTATTGATGTAGATAATGATGGCTTTTTCTATGTTCTTGAAAGTGGCTTATATAACAGAATTTTCTGGTATGACAGGGAAAGCAATCTTATGTGCGTGTTTGGCGGTTCTAAAGGACAACAACATCAAACAGGAACCGTTTCCTTAGGTGGAGCAATAGCAATTAACGGCACAGATGTTATTGTTAGCGACCCCGTAAGTAAGAATGCTACTGTTTACTCTATTACTGAGTACGGAAACGCCACAAGAACAGCTCAGCTTGACACACTAAACGACAATTTTGAAGACACTGTTGAAAGTTGGAATGAAATTATCAAGTTTGATGTTAACAACCAGCTTGCATACCAAGGCCTTGCAAAAGCGTATTACACTATGGGTGATTACGAAAAAGCAATCGAATTTTCTAAACTTGGTGCAGATAGGGAAACCTATGCAGATTCATTTGTAAAGCTAAGAACTGCCTTCTTGGAAAAATGGTTCACATTGGGTTTCTTATGTTTAGCAGTGATTTTGGCAGCCCTTGTATGGCTATTGCAGCTTAAAAAGAAAAAGGCTTTTGTACTTGTTAAGAATGAGAAAGTAAAGAATATGTTTTCAAGCGTATTCCATCCTTTTGAATCTTTCAGACTAGTGAAAGAGAAAAATATGGGCTCGGTTACTTGTGCAACTGTTTTATTAGCGTTGTTCTATATTGTTACTGCAGTAAGCGATGTAGCTTCAGGATACGCTTTTAACCGTTTTGACGCTTCGAGCTACAATTCGTTCTTTGTGTTACTAAGAACGGTTGCTTTAGTTTTACTTTTTGTTATTTCAAACTGGCTTGTTTGTGTGCTTATGGGCGGCATAGGCAAGTTAAAAGAAATTTATATGGTAACATGCTATAGCTTGATACCCACAATTGTATCCACTGTTGTAGGTGTAGTTTTGTCTCACATACTTTCTCCCGATGAGTTTGTATTCGTAACAATATTCCAATCTATATGTGTTATATATACATTTATAATTCTTGCAGTAGGAATAATGAAAATTCATGATTTTGAGTTCGGTAAATTCCTTGGAACAACAGTGGTTACTGTTATTGCAATGTTAATAATAGTTTTCCTTATATTCCTTGTGTTTATGCTGGCTCAACAGGTTTACGGTTGGATAGGAACAATATTCACCGAAATTAAGTACCGCTAAAGGAGGAAACTTAGATGAAAAAATATATATTAAGTTTTCTTTCCCTGTTAATGGCCTTGGTTTTAGCCGTTTGTATGGCAGGCTGCGGTAAGGAAGCAATAACACTTGAAACCTTTTTATCCTACCCAGAGCAGAGCTTTGATTCTAATTACACATCTACAGGCATAGTGTGCGAAAACGAAAATTGGCAGCTTGCTTGGGACAATGTTACTAAAAGAGTCAGCTTTGTAGAAAAGGCTACAGGATATGTTTGGGGGCAAATTCCTCAGGAGGCCGCTGCGCCGCAAAATCAGGAAAACGGTTCAATTAAAAAGAATCACCCTCAGCTTGAATCGGTTATTCAAGTTATTTACCAAGACCCTAAATCCTTTGATGATGTTACGGCATATTCGTATAGCGCCGCAGTTCAAAGCGGTGGAGTATATGCAGAAAAAGTCGATAACGGATTAAAGGTTACATACGAATTTCTTGAAAACGAATTTTCGGTACCTGTTGAATATACAATAGAGGAAGATTCTTTTAAGATTACTATTAAACCCACACAAATTTCCGAAGGCGAAGAATTCAAAATCCATTCGGTTGCAGTTGCACCCTTCCTTTGCGGAATGAAAAACGATGCAGAGAATAGCTGGTTATTTATTCCTGATGGGTCGGGTTCGGTAATCGAACCATTCGTGTCTGATGGTGTAGGTTCTATCGGTTCAAAATTTGTATATGGCAAAGACCTTTCTTATCAGTCCTACAGTAAATCCAACACCGAAGAACAAATTAATATGCCTGTTTTTGGAGCAAAAAAGGGAGATAATGCTATTTTTGCAGTTATTTCTTCAGGCTCCGAAGCGGCTTCTATTAACTGGAATATCGGTTCTGCCAATATCGGATATTCAAGTATATATCCGGAATTTAGAATTAGAGGCTTCAACTACATACAACGCCCTGAGAATTTTGTAACAACAACTACTCTCGGCGCCTTCAAAGTATTTAGTGAGGGTATTGTAACCAAGCCAATAGAAATCAAGTATTTCCCCCTTTCGGGAGACAAGGCAAATATTGAAGGTATGGCTGAATGCTACCGAAAATATCTAATAGAAAATTCCGGTCTTGAGAAAAGCGAAAAAGATGAAAAAATCGCAACATTTAAGTATATTGGTGCTGTAATTCAGCCGGACTTTGTGGTTGGAATTCCCACCGAAAAGCTATTTCCTTTGACAACCACTAAACAAGCTCTTTCAATGACAGAGGAATTGATTAGTGACATAGGCAATGACATTAATATACAACTCCTTGGTTTTGGAAAAACAGGTGTAGATATTGGAGAGGTTGCGGGCGGCTTTACAGTAGCAGGTAATCTTGGCGGCGCTAAAGGTATGAAGAGCCTTGTAAAAGCTCTGAATGAAAAAGGCATCAATTCCTTTATGGATTTTGACTTGGTTTCCTTCAAAAAGTCGGGCTCAGGCTTTTCTAAGTCCAACTCAGCCGTTTATCACGGTGGACAGGTTGTTAAATATACCAGCTTTGATACCGTAAGCCAAATGGCAAACCAAGACAGATTTTTCGTATTATCGCGAAACAGTCTTTCCACCGCTTCTAACAAGGTGAAAGAAAAGGCTGAAAAGCTTGGTCTTTCCGGAATATCCTATGCGTCTCTTTCAAAGGTTGTATATTCCGATTACGGCGAGCAAAAATATTATATTTGTGGCAATATGGCTGACGATGTTACAGAAATTTATCAGTCTTCGTCTAAAGCCGGTTTCAATACTTTAAGCACAAATGCAAATGTTTATGCTGCGGTAAGCTCAGATTATATAAACGATGTTCCAATTTATTCTTCGAATTATATCGTTTCAAGCTATGATGTTCCTTTTTATCAACTGGTGTTTAAGGGATATCGTCCTATGAGCTCGGTATCGCTCAACTTGTGTAGTGATAAGGAAGATGCGTTATTAAGATGTATTGAAGGCGGAATATCTCCTTCATATACATTGTATTACAACTTTGACAAAGAGCTTGTAACCAATGCACATTCTTTTATTTTTGCTTCTCATTTTGATGGCAATAAAAAAGCAATCGTTTCAACCGCAAAGGGAGTAAAAGATTATTTTGATAGCATTGAGGGAGCAACCATCACCAATTATATTCGTTTAAGCAAAACTGCGTCTGTTACCGAGTTTGATAATGGTGTTTATACAGTAGTAAACTTCGGTGATAACGAAATTGAAACCGATTACGGAAAAGTTCCGGCAAAAAGTTACATTACAGGGAGGGGAGAGTAAATGAAAAATCGCAAACCAAAGGGTCTTGAAACACTCAAATCCCGCTATGCTTTTATATTTCTTGCTCCCTGGATTGTTGGAATGTTATTTTTCTTCATAATGCCAATTGTGCAGTCGGCATTTTTTAGCTTCTCGCAAATTTCTATCGAAATTGAGGGCGTAAGAACAACCTTTTTAGGTTTAGAAAATTTTGAATACATACTGTTTAAGGACACCCAGTATATTGATGATTTTATTGCAGCAATCACAGATATGTTAATTTCTGTACCGTTTATTTTGGTGGTAAGTCTTATATTAGCAGTGCTGTTAAATAACGAATTCCGCGGAAGGCTCTTTTTTAGGTCACTCTATTTTATGCCTGTAATTATAGCCAGCGGTGTTGTATTAGATCTCTATTTGGGTGCAGCTTCAAGCAATGCAACCGAGGTTGCGGTAAACGATGCAGTATCATTCGGAATGATAGATTTTTCTGAAATTTTTACAGCGCTGAATCTTCCTACGGCTATAGAGAACTATCTTTCAGTAGCGCTTGATAATTTGTTTATGCTCGTATGGCAAAGCGGTATACAAATTATACTGTTCATAGCGGGACTTCAGTCAATTCCCGATTTGCTTTATGAGGTGGCTCATGTTGAGGGTGCTACTAAGTGGGAAGAATTTTGGTTCATAACTCTGCCAATGCTTGGTCGCACAATGTTCTTGGTAATTGTTTTCACTATTGTTGAAAATATTACTAAGAGCAATAACGAAATAATCGCCCACGGTTATAACTTTTTTAACAACTTAGACTATGGTAGAGGATCGGCTTCGTTGTGGTTCTACTTCCTCGTAATAGGAATTATCATGGCGATAATACTATTTCTTTATAACAAAGTATTCTTAAAGAGGTGGAGTTAATATGCTGAAAAACAAATTTCAATTTAACGGCAATATAATCCGCCGAAAAGTACCAGAAATAGTAATTTCATTAGCAAGATTTTTGTTTTTGATTATTGTAGGGTATATAGTTTTATATCCGCTACTGTATATGTTAGTATCGGCTATTAAAGATAAAGAAGCTTTACTCGATATGGAGCATATATGGATTCCGATAAGTTTCAGTTTTAAGGGTTTTTCCGAGGCTTTTGGGCTTATCAATTTCGGCAATGCTTTAAAACAAACCATTTTGGTGCAGGTTTTAAGCGCTGCAATAGAAGTTTTTGTTTGTTCATTTATAGCTTACGGTTTTGCACGTTTTAAGTTTAAAGGAAAACCTATTTTCACCTTTTTACTGATACTTTCGCTTCTTATTCCTATACAGATGTACAGCTTGTCAATGTCAATAAATTTCAGGAATTTGCATATTTTCAGCACACCTTTTGTTTATTGGCTACCGTCACTGTTTGGTGTGGGTATCAGAAGTGGTATGATGATATTTATTTATCAACAGTTTTTTATAGGTCTTCCAAAGGAGCTTGAAGACGCCGCATATATAGACGGTGCTGGTCCTGTTAAAACCTATTTTAGCATAGCGCTTCCATCTTCAAGCGTTGTTATAACAACTGTTGCTGTTTTATCCTTTGTATGGCATTGGAATGAGTATCATCTGGCGACCCTCAGCTTTTTGTCAGAGGATGCGCCGCTTTCAATGGTGATGAACTTTTTACCGGTATATTTACAACAAGTAGGTATTTATAAAGGTTGGCCAGAGTATTCAACACTTGTTAGTGCGGCTTGCCTTATGTTCATAGTAATACCACTTGTGCTGTATATGATATTCCAACGTAAATTTGTTCGTTCGATCGATCGTGTAGGTATTACAGGTTAAGATCTGGAAAGAAAAAGGTGAAATGTTATAAATACTTTTAATAATTGTAAAATTTTTTAGAAAGAAGGCAAAAGTGATGAAGAGAATTATTTCTTTGGTATTAGTAGTAACTTTAATATTCACTATGCTTTTCACATCGTCTTTTTCGGTTAATGCAGATAATGTGGTAACAACAACCGAAATTGATTTAACACAGGATGTTGCAAATTTATTTGCAACAACAAGTAGTACTACCAGCACTACAGCTACGGTAGAGGATGGTAAGCTTAAGGTTAGCCTTAGTGCTTATGAAAGAGGTCTTACAAGCCAGACTTACGGTACGCAAACATGGTTCCCAACCTATCTACTTGCAGTTGACAGTTCGGTTCTTAAACTTGGTCATCTTGAAAAAGCTATTGTAGAGGTAAAGTATAAGGTTGTGTCAGCCAACTCTAACGATACCTGGGGTGCACAAATAGGTATTGGTAACTTCAATGGTGGCAAGGGTAGTAATATACATGTAAGAACTTCTAAAAAGCATACCTCAGCTGATAATGGAAAAGAATTTACCCTAACTTCAACATTTAGTGTTGACGATAATTATGCTGCCAAAATTGCCTTTGCAGGCGGCGGAGAAATTGAAATATCCTCAATAGTAGTGCATGAATTGCCTGCACATTGTATAGATGAATATGCAGTTGTCAAATATGTAGACGGTAGTGATTATGTTACAGAATTTGCAGCGAAAAATGCAGCCCCAAAAACTCCCGCTGCAGACGGAAGAAAATTTGAAGGTTGGTTTGAAAGCAGTGATTTTTCGGGTGAACCTGTAACTACAATTACAGAGGATGTTACACTTTACGGTAAGTTTACTTATAAAACCACTCAAATTGATTTAACACAGGATACCGCAAATTTATTTGCAACAACAAGTAGTACTACCGGCACTACCGCTACGGTAGAGGATGGTAAGCTTAAGGTTAGCCTTAGTGCTTATGAAAGAGCTCTTACAAGCCAGACTTACGGTACGCAAA
>JAGAMO010000034.1 GCA_017624675.1 Clostridia bacterium
ATTGACAAAATTTTATCATGCTATTATAATTATAATGAACAAGTTCATAAAAATCAAGAGGAGGTTATGAATGCCGAAAATTATAGAAAATGTGCGGGAGCTTTTGCTGGAGACCGCCAAAGAACAGATACGCTTACAGGGTTATAGCAAAACCACCATCCGCTCGGTAGCAAGCGCTTGCGGGCTTGGAGTTGGAACAGTTTATAATTACTTTAAGTCGAAAGATATGTTGATTGCCACATTTATCCTGGAGGATTGGCGCGAGTGCTTGAAAGAGATGAAAAGCCATTCTTCAACGGAGGTCGAAGTGGTTTTAAAAGGAATATATCTCTCCTTGCAGAGTTTTATGCAAAAGCATCAGGCATTGTTTTCAGATATCGATGCCGCAAAGGTGTTTGCTACGGTTTTTAACGAAAGACATAAGCAGCTTAGAGAGCAGCTTGCCGAAATCATTTTACCTATATGTGATAACTCCAGAGCAGAAAACAAGGGCTTCCTTGCCGAGTTTATTGCAGACGCGCTACTTACCTGGACAGTTGAGGGAAAGCCCTTTGAAGAACTGTCATCCATCATCGGTTTATTATTAAAATAAATATAAAAGGAGTATTATTATGAGCAGTTTTGAAAACTTAAGAATTGTTGATAACTTCTATCAGACATCGCTTTTCTTCCCGATGCCCACCGTTATCATCAGTACCCTTTGTGAAGACGGTTCGACCAACCTCGGCCCCTATTCACTGGTTCAGCCCTACTATGTGGCAGGCAAGGATTATTATGCAATGCTTCTCAGCTGCAGAAATTCCTCGAACACCGCACAGAACATTCTTAAAAACGGAAAGTGTACCCTCAACTTCATTGATGATAAGCCTAAGACCTTCAAAGAAGCAGTAAAGCTTTCCTGGCCCGGGGATAAGCCGGAAGACAAGATGCCGAAGTGCAACTTCAAGCTTGAAAAAAGCATGATTGAAGAAGAAACCGGTGAGGCAAGACCGATGGTTTTGACCGATGCGATTGAGGCGATCGAATGCACATGGGTACGTGAGCTTGACGGAGCCGACAAGGATCTCCCCGGTGAGCTTAACGGCTATGAAGGCCCATACCATGATTTCAACGGTATCACCAGTAAATTCGGCGCTCATTTTATTCTTAAAATCGATAAAATTTTAATGAAGAAGAAATACAGCGATGCGATCATCCGCGGAGTAACAGCAAAGGATTTTCCGGCGCTGCCCGTCGATTACGGATATCGTGACAGCAAAAACTTCTGGTTCCACAGAAAAACCAGAATGAGAGCCGAGCTGCTGCAAATGCGCAAGGCTTCGCTGGAATCCGTTCGCTATGCGGCAGATCGTGCAGACGATAAGGTGAAGTTTACCGATGAGGCGCTCATGACGATTTTGGGTGTGCCGCGTGTGTTCTTATCCTTGGTGCTGAAAGGCTGTGTTGATTGGGCAAAGGAAAACGGCGTGGAGCTTATTACCGAAGAACATATGAAAATCATTAACGACAAACGTGCCAAAGAGAAAAATAAAAAATAAGGAGATAAAACGATGAAAGTTGTACTTGCCGGTGCTTACGGAAATTTAGGCGCAGATATTTTAAAATCTCTGCTTCGTAACGGTCATGAGGTTGTTGCCGCCGATATGGCAGAGCGTGATTTGGGAATCGAAGGTACTTTCACCTTCAAGAAAATTGATGCTACCAAGCCCGAAACACTGGAAGGGCTTTGCGATGGCGCCGATATTGTCATCACCACGATCGGTCTTACGGGTGCCTCCACTACCGTCACCTCTTATGATATTGATTATAAGGGCAATATGAATCTTTATAACGAAGCAAAGCGTGCAGGGGTTAAAAAGTTTAATTATATTTCGGTTATTTCCTGCGACGAGCCCGGAGCTGAAAAGGTGCCGATGCTTCACGCAAAATATCTTGTTGAAGAAGAAATCAAAAAGCAGGATATGGAATATGTGATCTACCGCCCCACCGGTTATTTCTATGATATTGCAAAGGTATTTAAGCCCTATGTTGATAACGGCGAAATGCAGCTTTTAAAGGGTTACGGTCACGTAAAGGCAAATGTCGTTGATTGCCCTGATTTTGCAGATTTTATCGTGGAGCATATGAACGATACGAACGTTACCTATAACGTAGGCGGTAAAGAAACCTATACATATGAAGAAATGGCGGCGATGTGTTTTGAAGCCGCAGGCAAACCCCTTAAAATCAAATGGGCTCCCATTTGGCTTTTCGGTATTCTTGCCAATCTGCCCAAGATCAAAAAAGCAGGAAAACACGATATCATTCTTTTCTCAAAATGGACACTCAGCCACGATCTTGTCGGCGATACCTGCACCGGAGATCAGAGCTTCAAAGAATATATCAAAGGTTATTTCGGAAAGGAAGGTAAATAAGGATGCCTTGGGATTTACTTGGGATTTTAGCTATTGTTTGTGCCGTTCTTTGTGCGGTAGGATTTTATAAGTTTGTATATTTTCTCTCCATCGGTTACGGTTTTGCCGTAGCGGGCGGCGGTATCGCCGTTTTTATTATGGCGCTTGTTGTTGGAACGGAGGCTCCGCTTTGGGTATTGCTTGTGCAAGCCGCGCTTTTCCTTGCTTACGGGATTCGTCTTTCCGGCTTTCTTCTCGTTCGTGAGATCAAGAATGCTGCATACAGAAAGACCCTAAAAGAAGCAACCGGTAATGAAAAGAAAATGCCTTTCTTTGTACTTTTTACCATCTGGGTATGCGTTGCCATTCTTTACACTGCGCAGGTAAGCCCCATGCTTTTCCGTGTTACAAATAACACAACAGGCGTTATTCTTCCTGTTATCGGTTTTGCAGTTTCCGTATTCGGTCTTATTCTGGAATCCATTGCTGATAATCAGAAATCTGCTCAAAAAAAAGAAAATCCCGATATGGTGGCAACCAAAGGTCTTTACAAAATGTGCCGCTGTCCTAATTATCTTGGCGAAATCATTTTCTGGACCGGTGTATTTGTCAGCGGTATTAACACCTATAGCACTGTTGGTCAGTGGATCACCGCAATCATCGCATATATCTGCATTGTTTTTATTATGTTTAACGGCGCACAGCGTCTTGAAAAACGTCAGATGGCTCGCTACGGCGACAATAAGGAATATAACGATTATGCCAATAAGACCCCCATTATTATTCCGCTGTTACCCATCTATCACTTAAATAAGCAGTAAAAGTATGTAAGGGGGATATTGAGGATGAAGGATTTTTCTGTTTCTATGGCGCTGGTGGATTACATCCCCGTTATCTGTTTTGCGATAGCGGCAGTAATTCTGATGCGTGATCTCTATGATAAAATGAGTAAAGGTGCTTTCGCTCTTTTTGCAACAGGCACTATTGATATTACCTGTGCGGGCGCTCTCAAAGCGACTTATAAACTGCTTTATGCGGCCGGCGTTTGTGATTTCGAAGCATTGAACGCGATGTTTTTTCCTATGCAGTCCATTGGCTTTTTGCTTGCCGGCATCGGTGTGTTGGCTATGCTTTGCCATAAGCAGACTAAAAATTCTGCTTTCGTAGTTGTACCGCCCGTTTTTAGCGGAACGTTCGTTTTTGTCGGTTTGATGATTGTCGGTCTTGGGCTCATGGACGCGGTGCTTTGCATTCTTGCTGCCAAAATAAAAAAGCCGTGGTTTATTGCCTTTTTCATTCTTTCCTTCGTTTGCTCGCTCTGTATGGGTTACCTTTCCTCTCAGAATTTTGCAGAAGCGGCAATGAATTGGATTGCAGAGGGGGTAAACGTTGTCGGTCAGGGTGCGTTGCTTCTGGGTGCCGTATTATTGCATAAAAACGGGCTTAGCGAATTTAAACTCAGAAACGGAGAAACGGCATGACAGAAAAGCTCTTGAGCATGATAGCAAAACAATACGCCCTAACAGAACTGAATATCGGTAATATGGCAAAGCTCAAAGCAAACGGTATGACCTTTACGATAAAGGCATATAAAGCTAAAGGTCTCGGCCACGTTTCCGTTATGCGAGCCAAAGGATTTTTTGGCCTTATGAAAATGGACACACTGATTGTAAATCCAACAGATGTAGATTTGCCACTCTATTCTTATGACCGCATTTATGCGATGGGAAATGATACGCTTATCGCTGAGCTTTATGACACGCTCCTCGGCGAAAGCAATCTCAGTAGTTTGAATGAAATCAAGAAAAGCTACACCGATCTTTCCGAGAGAGATCCCGGTGAACATTGGTACGATAGCATCAAACTTTGCGAAAGCATCTCCAAGAAGGGCAAAAAGAAACAAGAGGCTCGTTTTGATGAGCTTGCAACCGAACATTTCTGCGCATATTTATCTTCCCCGACTCAGACAGTTTCAAATCCCAAAGACAAGCAGAAAAAAGCGTGTTTTTATGTGGAAGGATTGCTTGAAAACGGAGGCCCATCTACAGATGTTTTCAAAAAATCACTTGGAGAAGAAAAAACAGCAAAGCTTTTTAGAGAAGTTCTATTTGGAACTTGTTAGATATGAAACAAACAATTATTTTACGAAAATAACATATACCAGCGGTAGTTTCTGCCGCTGGTATTTTTTATATAAAAGGCTTTATGCTATATTATATGCTGTTAAAATATACGGATTAACAGATTGATTTTAATTGCCAAAAATGTTATAATATAAAAAATAGTATTAAATGGTGGTGAGTATTATTGAACCTTTTACATATGAAATATGCACTTGAAGTTGCGAAATCAGGCTCGATTAATAAGGCTGCTGAAGTGTTAATGGTCGCGGCTCCCAATGTTAGCCGTTCTATAAAGGAATTGGAAACCGACTTTGGCATTACCATTTTTGAACGCACACAAAACGGCACTAAGCTCACACCCGAAGGAGAAGAGTTTATAAACTATGCTAAGGGTGTTCTTAGACAAATTGATGAGATTGAAAGGTTTTATAAAACAGGCGCACCTAAAAAACAAAAGTTTTCTATTTCAGTTCCACGTGCCTGTTATATTTCGGAAGCATTCGCTTTATTTTCAAAATCTCTTTCAAAAGAAGCCGCCGAAGTATTTTATAAAGAAACCAATTCTCAGCGTACAATACATAATATGACAGAACACGATTATAAACTCGGTATTATCCGTTATGCCGAAAACTATGATAAGTATTTTAAATCAATGCTTGAAGAAAAAGGTTTCCAATACGAATTGGTAACAGAGTTTACATATTCTCTTATAATGAGTGCGGATAATCCGTTGGCAAAGAAAGAGGTAATCACCTTTGATGATTTGACCGATTACATAGAGATTGCTCACGCAGACCCATATGTTCCGTCAATGCCGCTTTCAAAGGTTGTAAAAGAAGAATTGCCAGACAATATTGATCGTAGAATATTCATATTTGAACGAGCGAGTCAATTTGATTTATTATCATTAAATCCTGAAACGTTTATGTGGGTATCACCTGCACCGCAAAGTTTGCTTGAACGGTATAATCTCGTACTCAAAAAATGTGCAGACAACAAAAAAGTATATAAGGATGTTTTGATTTATAAAAACGGATATAAGCTATCGAAGTTGGATAGACAGTTCATCACTGAACTGTGTGAATCCAAAAGAAAACATATCTAATTTCATAATTTTAAGCCCAATCTCGGAGTGGAGGTTGGGCTTTGTTTTTTGTTTTCGATACAGGGGCTATCGATAAAGATAATACCGATTATACCATTTAAGAATATGCAGAAGGGAGGTTGTTTGTTAAAATAATAACGAACTCAAAAAGAAGGAGGTGCGGCGATGGATAAATGCACTATTTCCAAAGCAACTTTAGGCAGACTTCCAAGCTATCTTGAATTTTTACGAAATCTGCCACCGGATAAGGTTCCTTACATATCGGCAACAGCCATTGCTAAGCATCTTGGTCTTGGAGAAGTACAGGTAAGAAAAGATCTTGCTGCAGTAAGTGGTGCAGGAAAGCCTAAACTTGGTTACGTAACAGCAGAGCTTGTAGAAAAACTTGAAGATTGCCTTGGATGTAACCAATTAACCTCTGCGGTGCTTGTGGGAGCCGGAAAACTCGGAAGAGCACTTCTACAGTATGATGAGTTTGAAAAATACGGCGTGAAAATTTCAGCCGCTTTTGATTCAAACGAGC
>JAGAMO010000035.1 GCA_017624675.1 Clostridia bacterium
ATAGCTCATTTTCGGAACGGCACAGAGACCGTTCCCTACTAATGCTGACGCATTAATAATTGTCCTTGATTTATATGATTTCTCATAAGAATCGTCGGGTCCTTATTACTTGTCGTTGTTTAATTTTCAAGGTCCGTTTTGCAGCCCTTTCTCAAGGCGCCCGATTATAATACCACACCAATCCAGCTTTGTCAACACTTTTTTTGAACTTTTTTTAAAATTTTATTTTTATGCCTAAAATGCACTAAAAACCGCATAAAAACGCCCTTTATTCAAGTATTTTGCGCAATTTTTGCAGAGCTTTCTTCTCATTTCTTGAAATTTGTACTTGAGTGAGTCCCAAAAGTGTTGCTGTTTTACTTTGGGTATAGTGATAAAAATATCGGCACTTAATAATCTTTTGCTCAACTTCGCTTAATTTTTTCACTGCTTCCTCCACCTCTAATCTATCATCTAAATTATTATTATTACAGTCTGGCAGGTCGGTTTCCTTTATTCCGTCGTCTCCCTCAAAGGTCAATGAAACGGTTGGTTGAGACGCACAAAGCGCCTCAGTTATTTCTTCGGTTTCGACCTCTAAGATTTTTGAAAGTTCCGAAACGGTAGGTTCTCTGCCCTCTTTTTGTTGAAACTTTGTTTTTTCCTTAATTATCTTAATTCCAAGTTCTTTGACGCTTCTTGAAACCTTTACCGCACCGCCGTCACGGAAAAGACGGCGGACACACCCCATTATCACGGGCACGGCATAGGTTGAAAAACAAAGTCCTCTTTCATCGTCAAAAGCATCATAGGCTTTTATTAGCCCCATACAACCCGACTGATAAAGGTCATCATACTCAATGCCTTTCCCCGCAAAGCGTCGGCATATCGTATGAACGAGTCCTAAATTTTGTTCGATAAAAAGTTCTCTTTGTTTTTCATCTTTAACCATTAACCGAAATTCGGGGACTGATTTTCTTAAGCATTGTAACTGTCGTGCCCCGACCGACTACTGATTTTACCTTTACATTATCCATAAAGCTTTCCATAACCGCAAAGCCGAGTCCTGCTCTTTCGCCGCCGATACTCGTATACAAAGGCTCCATAGCTTTTGCTACATTTTCAATTCCACAGCCTTTATCCCTTATTGTGATTTTAATCGAATTGTTGTCATTTAAAATTGCGGTTATGTATATTTTTCCTATCGCCTTTTCCTTATATGCGTGAACGATGCAATTGGTTACCGCCTCCGACACAGCGGTTTTAATGTCATTTATTTCCTCTATTGTGGGGTCAAGCTGTGAAGCGAATGCCGAAATACAAGCTCTCGCAAAGCTTTCGTTTGTTGACCTTGCTATCAAGGTCATTGTAAATTTATTTTTTAACTGCATTTTAATTACCTACCTTCCAATTTTGCTAATCTTTCAATTCCTGCCAGTTTAAGCATTTTATAAATGTTGGGGGGTGCACCCATAATGTGAAGTTCTGCGCCTGTTTTCATAAGATTACGGTATCTTCCCATAACAAGACCTATACCCGAGCTATCCATAAAGCTGACATCCTTGAAATCGAGAACAAGAAGCGTTGGCATATTCAGTTCCACTGCATTGTCAATGGTCTCACGCATTTCCTTTGCGGTATGGTGGTCGATTTCTCCGCCGAGATAGGCTGTTACCACCTCTCGAGTTACATTAATTTCCACCGACATATTATTTCCTCCTAAACAAAATAAAGGACAAGCCTTTTTTTACATTGTAAAGGCTTGTCCTTAAAAAGTTTGTCGCAAGATGGCGTATTTATTAATTTTTTTCTAAAAGTAAAGGTCTTATTGCCGAAGCAAGATATAATGAGCCGAAAATCACTGTGTTTTGCTCTTTCGTTTTTTCGATTGCCATTTCCAAACTGTCAGCAACCGAACAGTTGCAAAACTCACTTGCTATTTCACTCAGTTCTTCTCCGCTCATAGAACGAGGATTATTCGGAACGGTCACGCAAACGGCTGACGCACAGTGTTTTAAAACTTCGTTTAAAACCTCACGCACATTTTTGTCTTTCATCATACCGACTATGGCGGTGGGTTTTTCTTTAAATTTTGAGAGTTCTTTTGCTAAAACACAGGCACCGTCAGGATTATGGGCGCCGTCAAGCAAAATCAGAGGCTTTTTTGAAATTATTTCAAGTCTTGCGGGAAAAAAGGTATTTTTAAGTCCCTTATATATAGTGTTATACGGAATATCAAAACCGCTGTTTTTTACAGTCTCAATAGCAACGAGAGAATTTTCGGTTTGGAAATCACCCAAAAGAGAAATTTCAAATTTTTTTCCTTTATATATATAGGTGTTACCCTCCCCGTCTAATTTTGAAATATCGGGGATTATGAGATTTGCGGTTTTCGATTTTATAACCTCTAAAGCTTTTTTGTCTTGAAACGGGGTTGTAACTGTGGGGCAAGAACGGAAAATACCGCATTTTTCCTCAGCGATTTTTTCTATAGTATCACCCAAAACAGCGGTATGGTCCATACCGATTTTAGTAATTACCGTAACGACTTTATTTTCGAGTGTGTTTGTGGCGTCAAAACGGCCGCCAAGACCTGTTTCGCAGACTAAAATATCAATTTTCTGCTCTTTGAAATACAAAAACGCCAAAGCTGTGATAAATTCAAACTCGGTGAGCTTAACACCCGTTTGTTTTACAATTTCGGCATATCTTGTCAAATCGGCTTCGCTTATATATTCGCCGTTTATTTGAATACGCTCACGAAAATCAATTATGTATGGTGATATGAAGGTGCCCGTTTTATAACCTGCCTCTTTAAAAACACTCGACACAAAGGCAGTAACTGAACCTTTGCCGTTTGTACCCGCAATATGAATTGCTTTAAACTCATTTTGCGGATTTCCGAGTTGATTTAAAACCTTTTTTATTCGGTCAAGTCCTGCGGGCAAACCGAAATTACCCAAAGAGTGGATATACTCTAAAGTTTCACGATAATTCATTAAAACACCTACAAAGAAAGGCTGTCAAAAAAGACAGCCTTTAAAATTAGTTTGCATTTTCGATATCGGCAATACTGTCCTCTATCATTTTAATTTTCTCAAGCACCTTTGCAAGCTGTGCCTTTTGCTGTTCAACAAGCTGAGCGGGAGCCTTTGCAAGGAAGCCTTGATTATTAAGTTTCTTTTCGAAGAACTCTTTGTCAACATTAGCTTTATCGAGGTCTTTCTTAAGACGGGCAAGTTCTGCTGTGAAGTCAACAAGCTCTTTCATTGGCATATAAACGGTAGCATCGTCGGTAATAACTCTTACCGCGCCCTCGCTATCAAATTCGTTGCCAATTTCAACCTCGGAAGCATAACCTAAACGGCAGATATAAGCGGTACCCGCTTTGAAAGTATCAGCAAAGTTAGTTGCAATCTGCACCTTTGCTTTTCTTGAGGGGGGAACATTCATCTCGGCTCTGCGGTTTCTGATAGCCTTGATTACTGCCATAATCTTTTCAAAATCAGCCTCTTCATCGGTGAATTTGAGGTCGGTTGTAAACTTGGGCCACTCGGTTACCATTAAAGCCTCACCCTTATGGGGCATGGACTGCCAAATCTCCTCAGTAATAAAGGGCATAAAGGGATGGAGTAATGCTAAGGTGTTTGTGAAGACATACACAAGAACGCTTCTTGCGGTATTTTTAGCGTTTTCGTCCTCTCCGTTTAAACGAGCCTTTGCAATTTCAATATACCAGTCGCAGAAAATATCCCAAATAAAGTCGTAAAGCTTTTGAACTGCTAACCCTAACTCAAACTTATCAAGATTTTCGGTAACATCGGCAACCAAGGTGTTGTATTTTGATAAAATCCACTTATCCTCGAGCGCCAACTTATCGGCATCAAGGGGAATAATTTCATCGCTGTCTAAATTCATTAAAATAAATCTTGCTGCATTCCAAATCTTGTTTGCAAAATTACGACTTGCCTCAACTCTCTCAGGAATGTAGCGCATATCGTTACCGGGGCTGTTACCGGTTGCCAAAGAAAATCTTAAAGCATCGGCGCCGTAGGTATCAATTACCTCTAATGGGTCAACACCGTTGCCAAGAGATTTAGACATCTTTCTGCCCTGTGAATCACGAACAAGACCGTGAATTAAAACAGTGTTGAAAGGAACTTCTCCTGTTTGCTCAATTCCCGAGAACATCATTCTCATTACCCAGAAAGGAATAATGTCATAACCTGTAACCAAGGTGTTTGTGGGATAGTAGTGCTTAAAGTCCTCGGTTTCCTCGGGCCAACCAAGTGTTGAGAAAGGCCAAAGGGCAGATGAGAACCAAGTATCGAGTGTGTCAGGGTCTTGGGTTATGTTTTTACTTCCGCAATGCTTACACTCTAAAGCCTCGGTTTTGGAAACGGTAATTTCGCCACAGTCAGCGCAATACCAAGCGGGAATTCTGTGTCCCCACCAAAGCTGACGGGAAATACACCAGTCACGGATATTTTCAAGCCAGTGGAAATAAACCTTTTCAAATCTTTGGGGAACGAATTTTGTCTCGCCCTCTTTAACAGCGTCAATAGCGGGACCTGCCAAGGGTTTCATCTTGACAAACCATTGCTTTGAAACGCGAGGCTCAACAGTTGAAGAACAACGGTAGCAAGTACCTACATTGTGGGTGTAATCTTCGATTTTAACCAAAGCGCCTTCGGCCTCTAAGTCAGCAACGATAGCTTTTCTTGCCTCATAGCGATCCATTCCAGCATATTTGGGGTAATCAGCAACGATTTTTGCATCATCGGTCATTACATTTATAACAGGAAGATTATGGCGAAGACCAACCTCAAAGTCGTTGGGGTCGTGAGCAGGGGTAATCTTAACAACGCCTGTTCCGAAATCCATTTCAACATAATCGTCAGCAACAACGGGAATTTCTCTGTGAACTAAAGGCAAAATCAAGGTTTTGCCAACCATGTCCTTGTAACGTTCATCGTTAGGATTAACAGCAACTGCGGTATCGCCCAAAAGGGTTTCGGGACGGGTAGTAGCCAGTTCTAAATAACCGCTACCGTCCTTAAAGGGATAACGCAAATGCCAAAAATGACCTGCTTGCTCCTCGTATTCAACCTCGGCATCCGAAATAGAAGTCTTACAGTGAGGACACCAGTTAATAATACGCTCGCCTCTATAGATAAGGCCCTTATTATAAAGTCTTTCAAAAACTTCATTAACTGCCTTGTTACAGCCCTCATCAAGGGTGAAGCGTTCTCTATCCCAGTCGCAAGAAGAACCGAGCTTCTTTAACTGCTCAATAATTCTTCCGCCGTATTGTTTTTTCCACTCCCAAGCGCGTTCCAAGAAACCGTCACGACCGATATCTTCCTTGGTTACACCCTCGGACTTCATTTTTTCAACAATCTTAGCTTCGGTAGCGATAGATGCGTGGTCTGTACCGGGAAGCCATAAGGTATCAAACCCTTGCATACGCTTAAAGCGAATGAGGATATCCTGTAAAGTATTGTCGAGTGCATGACCCATGTGAAGCTGACCCGTAATGTTCGGGGGAGGAATAACTATAGTATAAGTATCCTTATCCTTTTCACATTTTGCGTGGAAATATTTACCCTCAAGCCAACCTTTGTAAATTCGGTCTTCAACATCTTTGGGGTCATATTGTTTGGCTAGTTCCTTTGCCATTTTAAACTGTCCCACCTTTGGAAAAAATTAACTTTTATATTTTCATTAAATAAGCACACCATATAACTGTCAGTATGATAGCGTTTGCAAAGCTGACAGTTAAAGCCGTCTTTACGGAAAATAAATTGTTCTAACATAAAGTAAGAATTGCTTTTGGCGGAATGATTTTGCTTCCGCCAAAGGCGACTTTTTCTATTATATATGACTTATCTATTATACACTTTATAGATATATAGTCAAGAATTAAATGTCAAGCATTTCTTGACTTGCGCCCTCTCCTGCAGGTTTTTTGCTTCCCGCTGCGGGGAGATTTCGTGTTCTGTAGCGGTGGTCGGAAGCAAGACTGCCGTCATAAAGACTAACATCCAAAATTCTTTGACCCTTTTTCTGTGTCATAACACCGATACCACCATTATCCTTTGTGGTTTTAGCGGGAATTGAAGCGGTATTCACTATAAGCATTCTGCCGTTTGTGGATTTAAGCAAGATTTCTGTTTCACTCTTAATATGCAAAATAGTATGAATGGGATATTTTTCCGAATATGCTTTTATAAGCTTTTTACGGTTGGTTTTTGTTTCGTAAGAAGAAAGCGGAACTTTAGAAATTCTGCCGTTGTCGAAAACAAAAATCATAAAGCCCTTATAATCCTTGGTGTATGCCATATAAATAGCATTTTCGCCCTGCTCAAATTCGAGCTTACTTGGGATAAAGTCGCCAAGTATACTTGCTTTTGAATCCTCAAACTCTGAAGTTTTGGACTTGTAAACCTGACACTTATTCGAGAAGAACAACAAATCGGTAGCGTTATCACTCTCAATTTGCTGAGTAATCTCGTCTCCCTCTTTAAGTTTCTGCTCACCGCTCATTCTAAGTGACTGAGGAGTGATTTTCTTAAAGTAACCGTCCTTTGTGAAGAAAAGTGTCACGGGAGACTCATCAATTTCAACCTCTAACTCACTGTCAGCTGCAGCAATGTCGGAAATGATTTCGGTCTTTCTGTCCTCACCGTATTTCTTTGAAACCTCTTCAAGCTCTTTGATTATAATTTTAAGAACCTTGGTGCGGGATTTGAGTATAGATTCCATATCCTCAATTTGAGCTATCAAATCCTCAATCTCGGCAGTTCTCTTTAAAATATACTCACGGTTTAAATGACGGAGCTTAATTTCAGCTACATACTCAGCCTGAATTTCATCAATACCGAAACCAATCATAAGGTTTGGTATAACCTGAGATTCTTGCTCGGTTTCTCTTACAATTTTTATTGCCTTGTCAATATCCAAAAGGATTTTTTCAAGACCTTGCAAACGGTGAAGCTTTTCCTTTGCCTTTGAAAGGGAGAAATAAACTCTTCTCTTTACACATTCTTCACGGAAAGCCACCCACTCGCCGATAATTTCCTTAACACCCATTACACGGGGAGAACCTGCAATCAAAATATTGAAGTTGCAAGAGAAACTATCCTCTAAAGTGGTCATTTTAAGGATTTTTTTCATCAGCTTTTCGTGGTCGGCGCCACGCTTTAGGTCAATAGCAATTTTAAGGCCGTTTAAGTCGGTTTCATCACGAATATCGTTAATTTCGGTAATTTTTTTCTGCTTCACCAAGTCAATTACCTTTTCGATAATTGCTTCAACGGTAGTGGTGGGCGGAATTTGTGTTATTTCAACACAGTTTTCGCTCTTGTCGTAATTATAAACGCCTCTTACCTTAAAGCTTCCCCTACCTGTTTCGTATATCTTTTCAATATCGTCGCGGTTGTATAAAATCTGACCGCCTATTGGGAAATCGGGGGCAAGTAAAGTGTCAGCAACATTAATGTCATTATCCTTAATGTAAGCTATTGTGGTTTCGCAAACCTCTCTTAAATTAAAAGGACAAATTGAACTTGCCATACCCGCCGCAATACCTGTGTTTGCATTAACAAGCACGGTTGGGAAGGTTACGGGGAAAAGCACAGGCTCTTTCATTGTGGCGTCATAGTTATCCACAAAATCAACCGTGTCTTTATCAATATCGCTAAACAATTCACTTGCAATGGGAGCTAATTTTGCCTCGGTATAACGGGATGCGGCATAAGCCATATCACGGGAATAGGCTTTACCGAAAGAGCCCTTTGATGCTACAAATGGGTGGAGCAACGCCTGATAACCCTCGGATAAACGCACCATTGTTTCGTAAATGGCGGCGTCGCCGTGGGGGTTTAACTGCATTGTACGGCCCACAATGTTTGCCGATTTAATTGTTCCCCCGTTTAAAAGACCCATATTATACATAGTGTATAATAGCTTTCTGTGGGAGGGCTTAAAGCCGTCAATTTCAGGAATAGCACGGGAGACTATAACACTCATGGCATAGGTCATAAAGTTGGTTTCAATAGTCTCGGTTATGGGTTGTTCAACCGTTAAACCCGCTCCCGAAATATAGGCATTAATATTAGGTTTTACTGTCTTCTTAGCTTCTTGCTTTTTTCTCGGAGCCATATTATCATCCTTCGAATTCGTAATGCGTAATTCGTAATGCGTATTTACGAATCACACTTTTGAGTTTTAGTTATAGACATCAAAATTTTTATAAGTTCTTGACAATCGAAATGCAAACTTTCAAACAAATTATTATCTATATAATCCGTTTCATTTAAGATTTCAAGCCAATATTCAGTTTCGCTGGCTTCTTTGAGGGCTATATTCATTTTTGCATAAAAATCCGCCTTACTTTGTCCTCTTACAGCCTCTTTAATATTTGCACCGATACTTGTACCGCTTCTCATTATTTGCTTTGACAAAATAAACTCTTTTTTAGAATCATTGAGAAACTTGCTTAATTTAACAATTCTTATTGCAAAAGCCTTGCTTTTCACAACAATTATATTCTCCATATCTACCATCCTTTAATTCCGAATTACGCATTACGCATTCCGAATTAACTAATATCGGCATCATCTAAATATAGATAGCCGTTTTCTGCAATGAATTCTTTTCTGCCCTGCAAATCATCACCCAAAAGCATATCAAACATTTGAGCTGTTCTCTCAGCCTCCTCAGGCATAACCTTTACAAGACGTCGGGTTTCGGGGTTCATTGTGGTAAGATTCATCATATCGGGTTGGTTCTCACCAAGTCCCTTTGAGCGCTGTAAGGTATACTTTTTATCCCCGATTTTTGTGAGAATATCGTTCTTTTCCTTTTCGTCGTATGCAAAATAGGTCATATCCTTGGTGCCGATTTCATAAAGAGGTGTTTCGGCTATAAACACCTTGCCCTCGTTAATAAGTGTCGGCATTAATCGATGTATCATAGTCAAAATAAGAGTTCTAATGTGGAAACCGTCAACATCGGCATCGGTACAAATTATAATCTTGTTCCAACGAAGCGCCGATAAATCAAAGGTTGCAAGACCCTTGTTAGCCTTAGACTTAACCTCAACACCGCAACCTAAAATTTTAATAAGGTTGGTTATAATCTCACTTTTGAACACCTTATCGTAATCAGCCTTTAAGCAGTTTAAGATTTTACCTCTTACAGGCATTATAGCTTGGAATTCAGCGTTACGGGCAAGTTTACAAGAACCTAAAGCCGAATCACCCTCAACTATAAATACTTCTCTTAAGTTTACATCTTTAGAGCGGCAGTCAACAAACTTTTCAACACGGTCAAGCATACTGTTAGAGCTTTGGAGTGTTTTCTTAATGTTAATGCGTTCACGCTCACTTCTCTCACGACTTCGCTTATTTATAAGCACTTGGTCGGCAATTTTCTCTGCCTCGGTTTTGTTCTCAATAAAGTAAACCTCTAACTGATGGCGGAGGAAATCTGCCATAGCCTCATAAATAAATTTATTTGTGATAGCTTTTTTGGTCTGGTTTTCATAGGAGGTCATAGTTGAGAAAGAGGAAATCACCAAAACCAAGCATTCTTCAACATCCGAGAAGGTAATTTTACTCTCGTTATTTTTGTATTTATTCGTCTGCTTTATATAAGCATCAATCTGAGAAACAAGAGCGTTTCTCGTTGCCCTTTCGGGAACACCGCCATGCTCAAGCCAGCTCGAGTTGTGGTAATACTCTTTTAAGGTTTTCTTATTTGAAAAAGCCAAGGCGGCATTGATTTTAACCTTGTATTCGGGCTTGTCCTCTCGGTCACGACCCTTTCTCTCTGTGGACCAGGTCTGCACAGTTGTGAGTGCATCCTCGCCGACCGTTTCGTTAACATAGTCAACAATACCGTTATTATAAACTATATCGTGGTTTATAAATTTGTTCCCCTGCTGTTCTCTGAACTGGAACAAAAGTCCGTCATTTACAATGGCTTGTCTTTTCAAGGTATCCAAGAAATACTCTACGGGAATATCAGTCTCGGTAAATACCTCTAAGTCGGGTTTCCAACGGGTTTTGGTGCCTGTATCTCTGCCGCTGTAAGGCTCCTTTTTAAGACCGCCCACATTATATCCCTTTTCAAAGTGGAGGTTATATTTAAAACCGTCACGCTTAATTTCAACATCCATATATTCAGAGGAATACTGTGTCGAGCAAAGACCCAAACCGTTAAGTCCAACCGAATATTCATAGTTTGCGCCGTCGTTGGTGTTATATTTACCACCAGCGTAAAGTTCGCAATATAAAAGCTCCCAGTTATAACACTGTTCATTGTTGTTAAAGTCAACTGGGGCGCCGCGTCCAAAGTCTTGAACTTCAATAGAACCGTCAGAATATTTTGTAACAATTATTTTATTACCAAAGCCCTCGCGCGCTTCGTCTATAGAGTTTGAAATAATCTCAAAAGCAGAATGTTCGCAACCGTCAAGACCGTCCGAGCCGAAAATAACACCCGGGCGTTTACGGACACGGTCAGGACCCTCAAGCTTTTTAATGCTTTCGTTATCGTATTTCACATTGGTTTTTGCCATTTTTTGCATACTCCTCAGTTCTTGATATACAAAGTATATTATACACTATATTTTGTGTTTTCGCAAGAATAAAAACACTATTTTTAATATTGAATATATATTATATGAAATTATTTTATATTATATAATAAATTATGCTTGAAAAAAAGCATATTTTGTAGTATATTTAATTGGTTAAAGGAGGCTCATTATGGCTGATTATTATAGTTTAAACAAACAAGAGCTTGAAAAAGAATTTAATGATGTAAGTCGTGAATATGAACATTACCGTTCTATGCACCTTTCTCTCGATATGTCAAGAGGAAAGCCCAGCTCGGACAGTATGGATGTTAGCCAAAAAATGTTTGATTCGGTAGGCAATCATATCGGCTTTAAAAATATTGACGGTATTGACTGCAGAAACTACGGCGGTCTTGACGGACTCGTTGAACTTAAAAACCTTTTTGCTGAAATTTTGGAACTTAAACCCGAACAGATTATTGTTGGCGGCAACTCATCACTTAATATGATGTTCGACACTGTAGCTCAGGCTATGACACACGGTATGGGCGGAGAGCCTTGGTGCAAACAGGAGGGACTTAAATTCCTTTGCCCCGTTCCCGGTTATGACCGTCATTTTGCTATCACTGAATATTTTGGTTTGGAGCTCATCCCTGTTCCCTCTAATGAAGAGGGTCCTGATATGGATGTTGTTGAAGAACTGGTAAAGGATGAAAAGGTTAAGGGTATCTGGTGCGTTCCCAAATATTCTAACCCCGAGGGTATAACATATAGCGACAATGTTGTAAAACGCATGGCGCGCTTAAAACCTGCCGCAGGTGATTTCAGAATTTTCTGGGATAACGCTTATGTAATACACGATTTGTATGACGAGTCGGATAAACTTTTAAACATTTATACCGAATGTGTAAAAGCAGGTAACCCCGATTTACCCATCATCTTCACTTCAACATCTAAAATCACCTTCCCCGGTGCAGGTGTTGCTGCCGAAGCCGCTAGTCCCAACAATGTAGCGCTCTTAAAAGGCAGAATGAAATATCAAACCATTGGCCCTGACAAATTAAATCAGTTAAGACACGCTAGAATCTTCAAAAATGCCGCAGATGTAAGAGCACATATGAAAAAACACGCTGATATTTTAAGACCCAAATTTGAGGCTGTGTTGGAGGCATTTGAAAACCAATTAGGCGGCACAAACATTGCTCGTTGGACCAAACCCCGAGGCGGTTACTTCATTAGCCTTTATGTTCCAAATGGCTGCGCTAAGAGGGTTGAAGAGCTTTGCGCTAACGCAGGTATGATACTTACTTCTGCAGGTGCTACCTATCCATACGGCGTTGACCCCAATGATTCAAACCTTAGAATTGCGCCCTCATATCCAACCATAGACGAGCTCGAGAAAGCATCCTCTGTTCTTTGCTTGGCCGTGAAATATGCAGTTTTAGAAAAACTCTTAAGCAACCTATAGCATTGACTTTAAAAGGTCTTTAAAGTATAATAATTCAAAAGACTAAAAAAAATTGGAGGATTTGCCAATGAAACTCAAAAAATCAGGCAAACTGACCTTTTTCGTAGTTTTATTTTTGATTTTAGCGCTTACCTTTACCGCTTTCTTCGGAATTGAAAACTACTATGGAGATACCAGACAAATTATCTTCAAGGGTGCAAACGACATTCGCTGGGGCATCGATATTCAAGGCGGTGTTGAGGCTGTGTTTTCACCCAATAAAGAAGATGTTAAAATTACAGACGAGGATATGGACGCTGCAAAGTCTATTATTGAAACCCGTCTTGTAAATGCAAACATCACAGACTATGAGGTTTATACCGACACTTCAAATCATCAAATTATCGTGCGTTTCCCTTGGGAAGCAGGTGAAAGTGATTTTGACGCTGTGGCTACCGTTAAGAAACTCGGCACATCTGCTGTTCTTGTTTTCCGCAAAGGAACCGAGCAAACAGGCGAGGTTGTGCTTAAAGGTGCTGATGATGTTAAGAGCGCATACCCCGCTGTTGACCCCGAGACCAATAAGCCTATCGTAGGACTCGAGCTCACAAGTCAGGGCACATCTAAATTTGCCGCTGCTACAAGTTCAATGACAGGACAACAAATTTCAATTTGGCTTTCTACCACCACATCCGAATTAGATGAGAACGGTAAACCTGTTGTTGAAGAGCTTTTACTTTCCGCTCCCACTGTAAACGAGCCTATAACTAACGGTCAATGCACCATTTCGGGCAGTGATATGACCGCAGAATATGTAAAAGAATTATCTGAACAAATCAACAGCGGTAAGCTTCCCTTTGCTTTAACTGTTGACGACAGTAAACTTCAAATCATCTCCCCCTCTTTGGGTTCTGACGCTTTGAAAGTTATGCTTATTGCAGGTTCTATTGCTTTCGGTCTTGTTTGCTTACTTATGATTTTGCGCTACCGCTTAAACGGTTTTGTTGCAGCATTTGCGCTTTTAGGTCAGCTCGCAGGCTCTATTGCTTGTATTTCCGGTTACTTTGCATCGGCTAACAGTTTTACACTCACCGTTCCCGGTATTGCAGGTATTATCCTTTCGGTTGGTGTTGGTGTTGACTGTAATGTTATTGCTGCCGAGCGTATTCGTGATGAGTTCCAGAAAGGCAAAACCATTGACGGCGCTATTGACAGCGGATTCAAAAACTCACTCAGCGCTATAATCGACGGTAACGTTACCATCGTTATTGTTTCCTTAGTACTTATGGGTGCCTTCGGCAGTCCTGACGGTATTATGGCAAAGATTATGTCTCCCATAATGTCCCTTTTAGGCTCTGCTATTACAGGCTCTATTTACTCATTCGGTTACACCCTACTTGTAGGTACCATTTTCAACCTTATAATGGGCGTTGTTGCCTCCAAACTAATGCTTAAGAGCATTTCAAAGTTCAAAGCATTCAGAAATCCTTGGTTCTACGGAGGTAAGAAAAATGCGTAAATTTAATATTGATTTCAATAAATCATTTAAATATGTGGCCCTTGTTTATACTGCAATTTTTGTTATCGGTTTGATAGCTTGTTTCTTTGGCATTAAGCTTGACATTAACTTCTCGGGCGGTGCCAAGATTTCCTATTCGTACACAGGTGATATCAAAACCGAAGAAATTGAAAAGATTGCTAAAAAGCAGTTAGACGCTAATTTTACGGTTTCCAAGAGCACCGCACTAGCCGGTGAAACCGAAACCTTTGAAATTGCCCTTTCGGGTAAAAACGCACTCTCTGCTGACAAGCAGGAGGCTTTAACCACCGCTTTTGAAAAAGAGTTCAAGGACAATAAAATTAAGCTTTACAATTCAAACTCGGTTAGCCCCACAATTGCAGGTACATTCTTTGCAAAAAGTATAGTTGCAATTTTAATTACCGCCTTATTGGTTGTAATTTATGTTGGTTTCCGTTTCAGAAGAATCGGTGGTGTATCCGCCGCTTTAACAGCAATGGTAGCCTTGGTATTTGATGTTCTTGTAACCTTCTTTGTTTGTGTTATTTTTAGACTTCAGATTGATGCAAACTATATCGCTGTTGTTCTTACAATTTTGGGTTACTCTCTTAACGATACCATCGTTATTTACGACCGTGTTCGCGAGAACAAAAAGCTCAATCCATCTATGGATATCGGCGGTCTCGTTAATTTGAGTATTAACCAGACCGTTATCAGAAACATTGTAACATCACTTACAACTATTTTAGCTGTTCTTACAATCGTTGTGGTTTCCGAAATTTACGGTCTTACCACCTTGCGTACCTTCGCAATTCCTATGGCTTTTGGTATTGTTTCGGGTGCTATCTCCTCGCTCTTTATTGCAGGTCCCTTGTGGGTTATCTGGAAAAACAGAAAGCTTAAAAAAGCATAATAAAAAGGCTGTCGCAAGACAGCCTTTTCTTTTTGTATAAAGAAAACCAATATGATAAGTGTGCGATTGCAAGGGTTAGCATAATTGTTATTAACTTAAAAATTTATTTTTAAACATTGTCGCTCATGCCGCGACAGGCATGCCATTTTTTATGTGGCGAAAAGAAATGGCAGAAAGATTTGCCTTTAAGGGGGAATTTCGATTTCCCCCTTGGGCGCCAGTTTAAAATATAGATTAAAAAGCCGACAAAAAACTAAAGTTTTAAATTTGTCGGCAGATTGTATATGTTACAAAGTATCTTCTCTATCGCCCTAACCCCCTTAAACGACAAGGGCTTTGCCCTTGACCCAATTAAGATTAGCAATCAAAATATTCACAAGGCACAAAAAAGCTCCCTTTCGGGAGCTTTTTAATTATGCTACAACTTCAGCTATATCAAATAACTTCTTGGGTAACTCTTCTTTATCAGCCGAAACGGTGAATAAGAACTCAACATCCTCAATCTTAGCCAATCTCTCAAAGAAAGCTACCAACTCATCATAGTTGCGTGTGCCGATGCGAAGTGTTGCATCGCCAAAGATATGTGTCACGTCGTTGTTGCCGGATTTGATTCCTGCTAACATACCGTAATACTCGCCATAACCGGAAATACCAAATGTATCAGAATCTATTAAACGGGCCTTATGTGTTACAGAGTAGGTTAAAGTATCGCCCTTTTCAATACATACAACATTGCCTAAGCTTTCAGCAGTTGCGGCGTTAACCAAATCTACTAATTTCTTTGTTTTGCCCGAACCTTTTTTGCCAATGATGATTTTAATCATTTAAAACCAGCTCCTTTATATATTGTTCTGCCCTAAGGCAGCAGTTTCCTATTTTCCGAGTCTCTTTTCAAGTTCAGCCTTTTGAGCCTCGAAACCTGGTTTGCCTAAGAGTGCAAACATATTCTTTTTATAGCTCTCAACACCGGGTTGGTCGAAGGGATTAACACCAAGCATATAACCCGAGATAGCACAAGCCTTTTCAAAGAAGTAAATAAGTTCGCCCAAGTTTTCCTCGTCAGGCTTATCAACATTGATAATGAGGTTAGGTACGCCACCGTCTGTATGAGCCAAAACAGTACCCTCAAAAGCCTTGGAGTTAACAAAGGTCATATTCTTTCCTGCAAGGAAGTTAAGACCGTCGCCGTTGTTTTCCTCAGCCTCGATTACAACATCCTTGTCGCTCTCGCCAAAGGTTACAACAGTTTCGAACATTACACGGCTACCGTCCTGAACAAACTGACCCATAGAGTGAAGGTCGGTCGAGAAAGTAACAGATGCAGGGAAAAGACCCTTATTGTCTTTGCCTTCGCTCTCGCCGAAGAGTTGCTTAAACCACTCAGCCATCATTGTGAAACGAGGCTCATAGGAAACAAGCAATTCAACCGACTTGCCCTTGCGGTAAAAGGCGTTTCTTAATGCAGCATAGGTGTAGCAGGGGTTTTCAGCAATGTTAGGATTATTGAATTTCTCCATACCAACCTTAGCGCCTGCCATAAGCTTATCAATATCAGCACCTGCAGCAGCAATGGGGAGAAGACCAACAGCGGTTAAAACGGAGAATCTTCCGCCAACATCGTCCGGCACTACAAAGCACTCATAACCCTTTTCGTCAGCCAAAGCTTTAAGAGTTCCTCTTGCTTTGTCGGTTGTGCAGTAGATACGCTTTGCAGCCTCTTCCTCGCCGTAACGCTCTTCCAAAAGTTTGCGGAAAACTCTGAATGCGATAGCAGGTTCGGTTGTTGTGCCCGACTTAGAAATAATGTTAACAGATACTCTCTTGCCTTCGCAAAGAGCCAAAACATCGGCTAAGTCAGAACCCGAAATACTGTTACCTGTGAAATAAATCTCAGGAACATCTTTTCTGAGGTTGTTAAAGTAAGGTCCCTTTAAGAACTCAATAGCAGCACGGGCGCCCAAGTAAGAACCGCCAATTCCGATAACAATAAGAACATCGGTATCGTTCTTAATCTTCTCTGCTGCTTTCTTAATACGGGCAAATTCTTCCTTGTCATAATCCTCTGGTAAAGTAACCCAACCAAGGAAGTCATTTCCAAGACCCGACTTGTTATTTACAGTCTCATGAGCGGCAATAATTTGGGATTTTAATCCCTCAATATCATTTTCTCTAATAAAATCTGCCGCAAAGGACTGATTAAAACTAATAGACATCTACATCCTCACCTTTCATTGTCTCTATTTTACAATAAAATCCTTTACTTTTCAAGTGCAAATCATATAAATTCACTAAAAGTTTTTATATTTTAAACATTCCGTTTAAAATGTAGCCAAAGCTTAAGGGGAAATCTCGTTTTTTGAGATTTTCGGCGGCGGTTATAGGAATTCTGCCGATATTTTCGTTGCCGCTGTAAATATTTACATATCCCAGAGTTTGACCCTTTTTAATGGGCGCTTTAAGATTTTTCTGCCACTCAACCGACTGGCTGATTTCCCCTTTCTGTGCCTTTTCACAAAGGAAACTGACATTACCCTTGGCTTCTACCTTTACAGTATTAAATTCACCATTTGCCACCAATACTTCCTTTTCTTTTAAATCTGCTTTTATTTCCTCAAAGGCGTAGTTTGCAAAACCGTAATCTAACAATTTTTTTGCACCCTCAAATCGGTCTTGACTGGTTTCGCCCGCCAAAACCACAGCCACTAACGACAAAGTGCCACGCTGCGCCGTTGCTGAAAGGCAGTATTTTGCAATAGAAGTCGTGCCCGTTTTAAGACCCGTTGTGCCATCGTAAAATCTAACCAATTTATTAGTGTTTACAAGCTCGCTTTCACCGTTTCTGAGCGAGTCCATCCAAACGGTGGAATAATTTTTTATCAGCTCATGTTTTATAAGCTCGCCCGACATAATTGCAACATCGTTTGCGGTGGTCAAATGCCCCTCAGCATCAAGGCCTGTGCAGTTTTTAAAGGTGGTAGAGTTCATTCCAAGCTCTGCCGCTCTCTCGTTCATAAGCTTTACAAAGCCTTCTTCGCTACCTGCAACAAGCTCACCCAACGCCACACAAGCATCATTTGCCGAGGCAATAACAGTGGCTTTGAGCAATTCGTCCACTGTCATAGCCTCCCCTGGCTCAAGCCATATCTGACTACCGCCCATACTGCATGCGTGTTCGCTAGCCGTTACCACCGTATCAAGGTCGAATTCCTTTCGGTCTAACGCCTCCATTACGAGCAAAAGAGACATAACCTTTGTAATAGACGCAGGTGGTAGTTTTTCATCACCGTTTTGGTCGTATAATACTTTGCCAGTGTATGGCTCTAACAAAACCGCCGATTTTGCCTTAATTTCCAAAACTGTTCCCACAGCCGAGGCTTCAACACTTTGGCTTAGCGGCACTTCTAAATCGCTTATATCGCACTCACTGGCGATTCTTGTTTCAGCCTTGCAAACCACCGACCCCGACAACACAAATATCATTAAAAAGACAGATAATAATCTTTTCATATACGCCCCTCCAATCATTATTAAATATATGCTGTGATGGATAATAATTAGACCCCTTGAAATTTATGTTGAGGCATGTAATCTTTTGCGAAATCGACGATACATCACACCTTTACGCCGCAAATAAATCTATACGCTCATCGGGATTACATCACAGAGATAAATAGATATACAAAAAAACACGGCAGTGAGTAATCACCACCGTGCTTATTATTATTTATTCTGCTGTAACCTCAGCCGATACTTGAGGAACTTCTTGCTTTGATTTTAGGTAACGGTAAGCGTTAACTCTTGTTGCCTGCATATAAGGTCCTACCCATATACCTGCCAAACCGAATGTAATCATAGTAACCAACGCCCAACCTATAAAAGAAAGGTCTAAAACAAATAAATCCATTTTATATCCTTCGGTCATAGCCATTGATTCTCTAATGCACTCGCGCGCAGATTTTCCCTTGTTTTCAGCCAAAATATATAAAGACATTGAATAAGAATAAGCTTTTATAATTCCGGGGATTATGAAAAGTAACATCCAAAGAGCGGTATAAATACCCATTAAAAATGTAACCTTAAAAGCTGACCAAAAATCTTCAAAACCAATAAAGGCGTCACTAGCTGTCGGTCTGATACCATCAGTAATATTTAAATAAATCATTGCCATACTAAGCATAAATGCGGGCGTAACAATAACCGAAACCGCTAAAGAAACGCCTGGTATCAACATGCCCAACAACTCTGCAACAAAAGAAATGGCAAAAACAATCAAAGAAATTACAAATAAAATACCGATTTTGCCTGAAATTTGCACCCTTGCTGCCGCTTTTAATTCTGCTCTGTTCATAATATACTCTCCTTTAAAGTAGTGTCAAAAAATCGAAAACTGTCGATTTCCTGTAAATTCATAATACTATATCTATGCAAAACTTTCAAGAAAAATTATTTTCTCAAACCCTTTGGGTAATGGTTTTTAGCTCTGCCATTTACCACCTTTGCTCCGCCAAGTGGGAAACCGTCAACTAAAACTGCCGCCCAACCGTTTTCACAGTCGGCGTCAATCTCCTCGCCGTGCAAATATTTGATAATCTCGTTGCTATCGGCGGTTAGATTTATTTTCCGCTTAAATTCGTTTCCTAATGCTGTGAAAAATTGATGGTGGGGCAAAATGCGGTTTTTTCTGATTTCGCCAATAGTTATTCCACAGCAAAAAGCCTGACCGTCCCTAATCGGTAGTTGATTGTTATAATAAACGGGGTTGCCGTTATAAGTTGTCACAAAATCGGGATTGTAATTAACCAAGGTGTCCTCTAAAAACTCGGTTACTGTTTTATCTGTTTTTGCAGTTATGGGTTTAATAACAGCGGTTTCGGCTTCTTCGCTCTTGTGATGAAGCACCGCCATAAACTGACCCTCACCCTTTGCCTTGTGGGGATAAAATCTACGGGCAAAATGGATATTTTGACACTCGCAACCCTCAAAGCAAATTCCGTCACTTGTGTATTTTTTTACCCTATCGTTAACGGGGATAATCTCAAAATCGGGGTGGCGTTTTAAAAAGGCGTCAACCGTCATTTCATTTTCCTCAAGTGAAAAGGTGCAGGTGGCGTATATAATATATCCACCGCTTTTTAAGGTGCAAACCGCGTTATCTAAAATCTCGGCCTGACGCTTGGCGCACATTAAAACATTGCTCTCACTCCACTCCGAAACAGCGGTTTCCTCTTTCCTGAACATCCCCTCGCCCGAGCAAGGAGCGTCCACCATAACCATATCAAAGCAATTAGCAAAAACTGTGGCTAATTTCCCACTTTCCATACAGGTTGTTACGGCGTTATGTAAACCCAATCTCTCGATGTTTCCTGTGAGGATTTTACAGCGTGATGGTATAATCTCGTTTGAAACAAGCACTCCCCTCTCGCCCAATTTGTTCTTGATTTGGGTGCTTTTTCCGCCTGGTGCGGCGCACATATCAAGCACTCGCCAATTGGGGTTTATGTCTATACATTCGGCGGGTGCCATTGCGGCGGGTTCTTGCACATAAATCAGCCCCGCGTGGTGATATGGATGGTTGCCGATTTTATCATATTCAAGATAAAATCCATTTTCCACATAAGGGATTTTATTATTTGAAAAAACATTGATTTTTTCAAATTCCTCAAGACTTATCTTATCGGTGTTAACTCTGAAAGCCTTAACGGGAGGATTTTCAAGCTCGTTTTTATAGGCTGCAAAATCTTCTCCCAACAGTTTTTTCATTCGGTTTTCATATTCTAAGGGCAAGTTAATCATTTGTTTTCCTCAAACATTTCAATCTCTAACATACACATTGAAACAGCGGTAATAGCCGCAGTTTCGGTGCGCAAAATTCTTTTACCAAGAGAAATTGTTTTGGCTTCGCTCTCGATTGCCTTTTCAATTTCTGTTTTGTCAAATCCACCCTCGGGTCCTATAAAAATTCCAACCGACTCAACAGTTTTAAGCTCTGCTAATGCTTCAATAGTCGCCTTCATACCCTCTTTATTTTCGTAAGGCACCATAATCATATCAAGTGTTTTAGCATATTCTAACGCTTTGCCAAAGGGCAAAACCTCTGAAATTTTGGGGATTATATTTCGTTTGCTCTGCTTTGCGGCACTTTCACAAATAGCTTGCCACCGAGCAACCTTTGATTTTGCCTTTTTATCATCTAGTTTGACAACGCAGTTTTTCATTGCAACGGGAATAATTTCAAAGATGCCTAGTTCAACGCATTTTTGAATTATGTATTCCATCTTGTCACCCTTAGGCAAGCCTTGGAACAGATATATTTTAACGGGAAGTTCGGTGCTTGTATAATTTTCTTCTGCAATTTCCAAACAAACAAATTCTTCGGAAAATGAATTAATGCGACACAAATCACTCTGCCCGTCACAGCTTACAAGACAGGTATCCCCCACTTGCATTCTCAAGACATTTTTAATGTGATTATAGTCACTTCCCGTTATATAATAAAAGGAATCTTTTTTGTTTTCTTGATTTGCGAAAAAATTAAACATAAAGCACAACCTTGTTTTAAAGTTAATTATTATGGTTATGATTAGTCGAAACATTTCTGTTTCGACTAACTACAATCATAATTATATCAGTAAATCGAAATATTTACAAGGGTAATAAAAAACAGTCCCGACCCTACGGTCGAAACTGGGTTTTAAATTCAAGGCGAAGCCTTGTATATCATCAAAATGTTAGTTTTGCATATCATCAGTGGCAAAGCCGCTGTATCTCATCAAGCCGATAGAGATATGCACACCTGCGGTATGATGATATCCGCCGCACGAGTGCAGCAATGATATACACGCTAAAGCGTGATGATATACCAAGCCTATCGGCTTGAATAAAAAATCCTCGTTCCGAAGAACGAGGATTTTTGGTCCGAGTGACAGGGTGCGGGTGTCCAGTGGACACCTCTGTGCATTGCACAGAAGCACCGACCGAGGCGACAGCCGAGACCTTGAACCTGCGGCAACTTTTCTTAACGCTCAGACCTTCTCAGGTTCAAGTCCTATAATAATAAAAAAATCCAAACCCGACCAAATGGTCGAATTTGGATTTTGGTCCGAGTGACAGGACTTGAACCTGCGGCCTCTTGACCCCCAGTCAAGCGCGCTACCAGCTGCGCCACACCCGGATAGTTGAAATATGTATTTTCAAGCACAAATACTATTATACCAATAATATTTAATTTGTCAACAAAAAATTAAGGGGTTGGAAAGTTTTTTTCAACCCCTTATTTTGTTTTTAAAATTAGTCAGCAAATCCGGACTCCACAAGAGCAACAAGACCCTCGAGAGCTTCCTTTTCATCGGTGCCGTCAACAATAATCTTAATTGTTGTGCCGCCAACAATGCCGAGAGATAAAACGCCCAAAAGACTCTTAGCGTTAACCTTTCTCTCTTCCTTCTCTACCCATATTGAAGACTTATATTCATTTGCCTTCTGAATAAAGAAAGTAGCGGGACGAGCGTGAAGACCTACCTGATTTTGAATAACAACATCTTTAACACACATTGTAAATTCTCCTAACATTAGATGATGTAAACGGCAATGCCGTAGATTTATTGTTTAACATTGTTATTATACCACAATAAATTCAATAGTCAATTATTTGTGAAAAAGTTCTAATAATTATCCAACAAATAATTATGGTGGACTCTAAAATTTATGCAAAATAACAATACTAAAGTTCTATTCCGTTTTTCTTTAGCAGTTTTTTATCTTTTTCACAGAGCATTTCAGGGGTTAGCATATCGGGTCGCTTATCTATTGTTAGTAAAATCGACTGAATTTTTCGCCAATCGGCAATTTTTGCGTGATTTCCCGACAACAAAACTTCAGGAACTTCGCGTTCTCGCCAAACCGCAGGCTTAGTATATTGAGGGTATTCCAAAAGCCCCGAAAAATGGCTCTCCTCCTCAAAACACAAATTATCAGATAAAACGCCGGGAAGCATTCGGCAAACCGCATCAGCAACCGTTAAAGCAGGTAACTCGCCTCCCGTTAAAACATAATCGCCTAAAGAGAGTTCCTCATCAACTATTTCGTCAATTACTCTTTGGTCAATTCCCTCATAATGACCGCAAAGCAAAACAATTCTGTCCTTCTTAGAGAGTTCAACCGCTTTTTTTTGAGTAAATGTTTCGCCCTTTGGAGACATATAAATCAAGTAAGGTTTTTCCTCGCCCTCATTATAAAGGCTTTTATAACAGTTATATATAGGCTCAGCCGCCATAACCATACCCATACCGCCGCCGTAAGGAGTGTCATCCACCTTATTATGTTTGTTCCCTGAAAAATCTCTTATATTAGTGCAAACTATTTCCACCTTGCCCGATTTTTGTGCTCGGCCTATTATACTCTCATTCATAACCTGCCCACACATTTCGGGGAAAAGGGTTAAAATATCAATTCTCATCGTCAAAAATCCCCTTTAAAGGTCTGATTACTACCCTTTCTTCCTCGGGCTTTGCCTCTACTATAACATCGGCAATAGCGGGTACAAGGTATTTTTTGCCATTATTAGTTATATGCCACACATCGTTAGCACCTGTTTCGCTAACATCCGAAAGCTTTCCTAAAACCTCGTTTGTATCAGCATCATAAACAGTTGCTCCCAAAATGTCGCTTATAAAATATCTGCCCTCGGGTAATTTTACATCCTTGCGATTGATGAAAATAATCTTGCCTCTTAGTCGCTCGGCTTCCTCAATAGAATTTACGCCATCAATAGCCATAAGCACTACATTTCCGTGAGGTCTAGCGTTTAAAATTTTCAATTTACCTTTACCCTCGGAATCGGTATAGACACATTTAAAACCTGTCAAAAACTCGCCGTCATCACACCACGGCTGAACTCTTACCATACCCCTAACGCCGTGAGTTCCAACAATTTTTCCTGTTTCAAGAAATTTCTTAATCATAATATCTCCCAAGAACTTACTATATCAAAATAATAACACAAGTTCACACTTTTTTCAATAAAAAAAGAACTGCCCGAAGGCAGTTCTCGAATTTTTATTAGTTGGTGATTGTAAGCTCGGTATCCTTATCGAACAAGTGAATCTTCTCAGGCTCAATTGTGATGGTGATATGGTCACCAGGCTTAGCAGTGTTGGTAGGAGCAACACGAGCATTGATAGTCTGACCTTCGCAGTTCATGTAAAGGTAGGTTTCAGCACCCATAAGCTCGGTAACTTCAACATTAGCCTCAACAACACCGTCGGGATATGCAGCAATGAGGTCCTCTTCGTTATGAACATCTTCAGGACGGATACCCATAATAACTTCCTTGCCAACATAAGCATCAAGGCAATTATCCTTATTCTTAGAAGCGGGAAGCTTAATCTTGAACTTAACACCTGCGCGAGTTTTGGTATCTTCAGAACCGAACTCTACAAAGTAGTCATTACCTTCTTTAAGAAGAACAGACTCAATAAAGTTCATCTGGGGAGAACCGATAAATCCAGCAACGAAGAGGTTACAAGGACGCTTATAAAGGTTTTGAGGAGTATCAACCTGTTGAACAAGACCGCTCTTCATAACAACGATACGAGTACCCATTGTCATAGCCTCGGTCTGGTCGTGGGTTACATAGATAAAGGTTGTACCCAAACGCTGATGTAACTTAGAAATCTCGGTACGCATCTGTGCACGAAGCTTAGCGTCCAAGTTGGATAGAGGCTCGTCAAGTAAGAATACCTTAGGCTCACGAACGATAGCACGACCTAATGCCACACGCTGACGCTGACCACCAGACAAAGCCTTAGGCTTACGCTCTAAAAGATGCTCAATATCAAGAATACGAGCAGCTTCTTCAACACGGCGTCTGATTTCATCCTTTGGAGTTTTACGAAGCTTCAAACCAAATGCCATATTATCAAATACGGTCATATGGGGATAAAGAGCATAGTTCTGGAACACCATTGCGATGTCTCTATCCTTAGGAGCTACGTCGTTAACAAGACGGTCGCCGATATATACTTCACCGTCAGAAATTTCTTCAAGACCGGCTACCATACGAAGTGTGGTAGATTTACCGCAACCTGAAGGTCCAACAAGAATTATAAACTCTTTGTCCTTAATTTCGAGATTGAAGTCCGTAACAGCAGTAACGCCGCCGGGGTATCTCTTGTAAACATTGCGAAGTGATAAACTTGCCATTGAATAACCCTCCTGAGGTCTTATTTTGCTATATTATTATATCAAATGGAACGCCAAAATGCTATGCAAAATATCCACAATGATATATGCACTTTTTTGTAAATGTTGACTGTCGTGTTCAAAATCGTGAAGAAAATTGTAAGAAAATAGGTAAAAACCTACAATAAAACACTATAAATTAATATAATACGCTTTTGAGCTCTGCCTCGGTTAATTCTCGGCACTCGCCCTCTTTCAGGTCTTCGGGCAATTTGAAGCCGCCAATGCTTAATCTTTTAAGCTCGTTCACGCCAAGACCTAAAACTCCAAACATTCGCTTAATCTGGTGGTACTTACCTTCTCTAATTTCTACAAGAGCTTCCTTTTCGCCCTTTATTTCAAGCTTTGCGGGAAGACATTTCGTACCGTCCGCCAAAACGATACCCTTTGCAAATTCCTCACAGGCGTTTTTAGGTATAAGTCCATCTAAAACCACGTGATAAACCTTTTTAATATCGCTTTTAGGAGAAATTACCTTGTGGGAAAACTGCCCATCGTCGGTTATAAGTAAAAGTCCTGTGGTATCCTTATCCAGTCTCCCCACAGGAGAAAGGTTTTGACGGGAAAGTTCGGTTGGAACCAAATCAACCACAGTTTGTCTGTTATTATCGGTCGACGCCGAAAGTACACCTTTGGGTTTATTTAAAACAAGATAGATAAATTCTTTGAAATTCACTGCTTGTCCCTTATAGGTAATATTACATTCAAGCGGCGAAAAGGACCTTGATGGGTCGCGGACGAGCTCCCCGTCCACACCAACAAAGCCTCTTCTTATATCCGCCTTGGCATCGCTTCTTGAAATATTAAGTTGAGATGCTATTATTTTATCAAGTCTTTGTAAATTCATACATTAATACTTTCTAATTTCTGTCATTTTTCCGCCGATTTTAGTTTCGGCAACATCGCCGCCTATAATCTGCCCATCGCAGACTATAAGGGTTAGAATTTTATCTGAATTTTTCACGGGATAACTGTAAACCGTCACTCCATCACCTTTAAATTCAGAGAGGTCAAAACCGCCTTTTTTCTGTAGTTTATTGTAATTTAAATAAACATCGGAAAACTTTTCAGGTATTTGTGTTTCCTTAGAGGTGCAACTCTCCTCATCGACATCTAACCCTAGACCGCTTATATACACCATTCTCTTGGCATGGGTTGAGCCGTCAGGCAAGGAAACTTTCAAAGAAGAAACCCAAATTGAGCCCATAAAAATCATTACCACAATGCAAAATATAATTGCCAATTTCTTTTTGGTTATTGTTAAAAACAGTTTCATAAAAACACCGTCTTAAGATTAATTGGTTATTAAATTTTATTGTGGCAATCAACAAATTATTCTAAAATACACACTGCGTGGGCGGAAATTCCCTCAAGATTTCCTGTAAAGCCAAGTCCCTCCTCGGTTGTGGCTTTAACATTCACTTCCGAAATTTCTATTTCACAATCACTCGCGATGTTTTTAACCATTTGCTCTATAAAGGGAGCCAGTTTTGGCTTTTGTGCTATCACAGTAGCGTCAATATTTGAAACCTTAAAGCCTTTCAGCTTTATAAGGGATATGCACTCTCTTAAAAGCACTCGGCTGTCAGCACCTTTAAATTTAGGGTCAGTATCGGGGAAATGCTTACCGATATCTCCCAAAGCAGCGGCACCTAAAAGTGCATCACTTACGGCATGAAGTAAAACATCTGCATCAGAGTGACCTAAAAGTCCCTTTTCGAAAGGCACTTTTACTCCGCCTAAAATTAAATCTCTATTCTCACAAAATCGGTGAACGTCATATCCGTGCCCTATTCGCATTTTTCTTCCTCCAAAAGCGCCGAAGCTAAAGCAATATCGCTAAGGGTTGTAATCTTAATGTTTTTACGGTCGCCCTCAACCGTTAAAACCTCAAACCCTGCGTTTTCCATAATAGATGTATCATCGGTAAAAAGGGATAAATCCTCAGCCTTTTCTATTGCTAATTTATAATCCGCCACTCTTACACCCTGAGGTGTTTGAACAGCTATAAGGCTGCTTCTGTCAAGCGTTTTTAAAACCTTTCCGTCAGCGTCAATTTCTTTTACGGTGTCTACCACAGCCACCCCGCAGGTAACAGCCGAATAGTTTTTAAGGCCACCTACAACATTTTTTATTGTTTTTTCACTCACCAGTGGTCTTGCGCCATCGTGGATAAGAACATTTTCGCAGGTTTTATCTACCCTTGCCAAACCTTTTTGCACCGATTCCTGACGATTTGCACCACCGCAAACAATATCACTAAGCTTGGTTATATTATACTTTTCGGTTAACATCTGCATTGAAAAAACATCATCGGCACGAACAACCAAAATTATGTTAGAAATTTCATTGCTATTCTCAAAAGCCATTAAAGTTCTTATAATAACGGGTACACCGCCGATTTCAGCCAACTGTTTGTTTACCCCTTGCATACGGGTAAAGTTTCCTGCGGCAACTATTATTACAGGTATGCCTTTTTTGTTTTTTGCGGCTATTTCATACTTTAACGCCGTTTCGGTTTTCATAATGGCACCTCATCAACAAAAAGAGGGGTCAAAAGACCCCTCATACAGTTATTATTCTTCCGTCTCTGCGCAGCAATCGCAACCACAGTCACAATCGCTGTCAAGGTCGAAATCAAATTCGAGGTCGGTGCCACAGTTGGGGCAAGCCATTCCTTCTTCAGCAAGCATATCTGCATCTAAATAGATAACATCGTTACAAGCGGGGCACTCAATTTCATAAATCTCGTCATCCTCACAGCAATCACAGTCATCATCGTCGCAGCAGTCGCAATCGCAGTCATCTTCTTCATAAATAAAGTCTTCCAAGCTTGAAAGGTCTTCATCTACAGCGTCGATTTGCTCCATAAGCTCGTCGCAACCGTCTTCGATTTCGCAAATCTCATCAGTAATATCGCCCAAAAGGTCGATAATTGCAACTAAGATTTTGCCTTCTTTTGTGGTTTCGTCTAAAGAAAGACCCTCAGCCAAGCCTTTGATATAAGCTATCTTCTCACAAATATCCATATTTAAATCCTCCAAAAAGATTTATGCTCGCTCCATGTATTCGCCGGTGCGTGTGTCGATTCTAACCTTGTCACCCTCGTTGATGAACAAAGGAACGCGGATTTCAGCGCCTGTTTCAACGGTAGCGGGTTTAGTAGCGTTGGTTGCAGTGTTTCCTGCAAAACCGGGGTCGGTCTGGGTAACCTCAAGCTCTACGAATGTAGGAGGCTCAACACCGAAAACATTACCCTTGTAGGAAAGGATTTTGCAAACCATGTTTTCCTTTACGAACTTAAAGTTGTCGCCAACTTCACTTGCGTTGATGGGAACCATATCATAGGTTTCCTGGTCCATAAAGTAGTACAAACCACCGTCAGAATAAGAATATTCCATATCCTTTCTCTCGATATAAGCGGTGGGGAATTTAGCGGTTGGGTTATAAGATTTTTCAATAACCGCGCCGGTAATAACATTTTTAGTCTTTGTTCTTACGAAAGCAGCGCCTTTACCGGGTTTAACATGTTGGAATTCAACAACCTGAAGAACGTTGCCGTCCTCCTCAAAAGTAACGCCGTTTCTGAAATCGCCTGCACTTATCATAATTTATATTCCTCCGTAATGCAGAATTTTATTATACACAAATATTATATAAAATATACCTTATTTTGTCAAGTTCAAAAGGCATTTTTAATGTAGTTGAGCTGCCATTTACCGTCATTTTTAAAGGTAACTTCTGCCACGTCAAAACGCGGCTGTAAATCTTCGGTCTTAGCTTTAATCAAATAGTCCTGACCCGCCTTGTGTAATCGGGCAATTTTATGGGAATCTACCGCCTCTTTGGCTGAAACAAAGGAATTCTCCTTTCTGGTTTTTACCTCAACGAATAGTAGTATATCCCCTTTACTAGCTATGATATCAATTTCTCCAAAACGGCAAAGATAATTTCTTTTTAAAATAGTATGCCCGTTTTTTCTGAGAAAGGATACCACCATATCCTCGCCCTTTTTTCCTATTTCACCCAAATTCATTATTTTTCACCCAAAAGTTTCTTTAAAAACGAGGGTCGGTGAATAGGACTCACGCCATATTTTAAAATAGCGTCGGTATGCTCCTTTGTGCCGTAGCCTTTGTGCTTTTTGAAATTGTACTCAGGATACTTTTTGTCTTCTTCAAGCATAAGACGGTCTCTTGTTACCTTTGCAAGAATAGACGCCGCCGCAATAGAGCTGGAAAGTGCATCGCCCTTTACAACTGTTTTGCAGGGAACTTTTATGTCTGTTGGCACACGGTTTCCGTCAATAAGGGCAAAATCAGCGGAAGTCGACAAACCCTCAATCGCCCTATTCATAGCAATATAGGTAGCATTTAATATGTTATGTTCCTCTATCTCCTCAACCGAAGCAAAGGCAATGGAATAGCTCAAAGCTTTCTCTTTGATTTCATCAAAAAGCGCTTCTCGTTTCCTTTCGCTAAGCTTTTTAGAATCGTTAAGACCCTCAATTTCCTCAGCCAAAATTACCGCCGCCGCGCAAACGGGACCTGCAAGTGGACCTCTGCCCGCCTCGTCAACGCCGCAAACCGCCTTAAAGCCTTGTTGTTTTATCTCATTTTCTATAGAAAAATCAGGCATTATCACTTATCCTTTCAAGAGTGATTAAACCTATTTTACAGTTTCTGTACTCCTCAAGCAGCATATTTGCCGCCCTTTCAGTATCGGTTTCGCCGCCGCGAATAACCATACCCCTCTTTTTACCGATTTGGCAAAGCAAATCGTAGCTATCACACTCAAAATCAAGTTTTCCGTATCTCGCTTCAAGAAGTTCGGGGTAAGAGGCACTTAAAATTTCAAGCAGACGCATACCGAGTAATTCCGTATCCAAAATCCTATCTTTAACAGCCCCTGTAAATGCCAAATGTTCGCCAACCGTCTGGTCCTCAAATTTAGGCCACAAAACTCCCGGTGTGTCTAAAAGTTCAAGTTGTTTATCAATGGTAAACCACTGATTTCCCCTTGTAACACCAGGTCGGTTTTCGGCTTTAGCACGGGTTTTTCCTGCAATTCTGTTAATAAAGGTAGATTTTCCAACATTAGGAATGCCAACCACCATAACCCTTAAGGGTTTTCCAACCATACCCTTTGACTGGTAATATTCAAGTCTTTCAGCCAATGTTGTTTTTACAGTAGTTTTAAATTTATCTATTCCTTTTCCGTTTTTGCAATCTAAAGGAATAGCCGCAATATTTTGAGCTTTATAAAAATTTATCCACTCTTCGGTGACATTTTTATCCGCCATATCGCACTTATTAAGTAAAATTATATGTGGTTTGCCCTTTATGAGTTCTGCAATTTCGGGATTTCTAGAGCTTATGGGGATTCTTGCATCAACCACCTCAGCCACTGCATCAATTAAAGGTAAAATCTCCCCTATTTTGCGGCGGGTTTTAGCCATATGGCCCGGAAACCACTGTATGCTTTGTGTATTATCTGCCATATCAGTCCAAAACTCCTATTTTATTTAAAGGTAAAAATCTAAAAATAGCTTTTCCTAAAACATAACGCTTATCTACAAGTCCGTTATCTCCAATTACTGAAAAACGGCTATCCAAAGAATCGGAACGGTTATCTCCCAAAACAAAAATATATCCTTTTGGAACATATAAAGGAAATTCCACATCTCCGTTATCGATTGTGGGAGAACTGATATAATCGTCCTTTAATACCTTGCCGTCAACATAAACCTTTCCGCCGTTTTCAAAATCTATATCAACCGTTTGTCCGCCAACGGCTATTACTCTCTTTATAATAGGTTCCGCACCCAATTTTTGATTTTTAATAGAATTTCCCACATTTCTGGAAATTACAACTATATCGCCATTTTCTGGCTCGTAATTAAAATTAGTGATTACTATTCGGTCTCTATCGTGAAGGGTGTTATTCATAGAATCACCGTCAATAGTAGCAATTCTGAAAACAAAACAAAAAATTATAACAACAGCAATTATGGCAGTGCTTAAAACCTCAAGCGACTCAACCCACTCTCTGCCCTTTACAGGCTTTTCTTCAACCTTTGTATCAGGCAAAGAATTTGCAAATTCTTCATTGATTTCGAAACCATTGCTGTATAAATTTTCTCTTCTCAAGTAAATTACCTCTCAAACTACCATAGATGCTAAAAAACAAAGGAGGGTAAGGTTTGACACCGTAACCCTCCTCGATTTTGAAAATTAGATTAATTCCTTAACCTTTGCAGCCTTACCAACTCTATCGCGGAGATAGTAAAGTTTAGCTCTGCGAACGCGACCTTTACGAACAAGCTCAACCTTTGCAACAGAGGGAGAGTGTACGGGGAATACGCGCTCAACACCGCAACCGTAAGCAACACGGCGAACGGTAAAGGTTTCAGCAATACCACTGTTATTCTTAGCGATAACGGTACCTTCAAAAATCTGAATTCTTTCTTTTTCGCCTTCCTTAATTCTTACGTGCACCTTAACTGTGCTACCGATTAGGATTTCAGGAACGTCAGACTTCAACTGACTCTGAGCGATTTCTTTAATGATGTCCATTAGTTTTCCTCCTTAATTTTTTGCAGATGTTCATAAGAAAATCTTAGAGGACCACCCGTTTCAATGTCGATTTTTTCGGCATGAACCCGCTTGATAAGGACTCAAGCGACTTAAATGCTCAAATAGTATAACACATACTATTATAAATTTCAAGGCTTTTTTAATTTCAGTTTAAAAAGCCTTATTTCTTACTCAACCCCCGTGCCGACAAGCAGTACGGGGGTGTTTAGTACACACATTATCAGCCTGGAGCTTTGCCTTGCTGTGCCAATGTGAGGACTAAATTAATAAAAGTTTATTACTTAGATTAACTCGATAATTGCCATCTCAGCAGCATCGCCGCGACGGGGACCGATTTTAGTGATACGGCAGTAACCGCCGTTCTTATCGGCATACTTAGGAGCGATTTCGTTGTAAAGCTTTGCTACAACATCTTCCTTAGTAATGAACGCCCATGCCTGACGTTTGCTTGCTAAAGTATTGGTCTTAGCGAGTGTAATATACTTCTCTGCCATTGCTCTTACCTCTTTAGCGCGGGTAACAGTGGTCTCAATCTTGCCGTTTTCAAGCAAGAAGGTAACCATTGCTCTGAGCATTGCAGTTCTGTGTTCGCTGGTTCTTCCGAGTTTACGGGTACCTGGCATTTCTATTCACTCCTTAACTAGTGATTTAGCATAAATGCTTTATTATTCGTCTGACTTTTTGAGGGTAAATCCAAAGGAGTCTAACTTTGCGATAACCTCTTCAAGAGACTTACGGCCTAAGTTTCTAACCTTCATCATATCGTCCTCAGACTTGTTGATAAGGTCTTCAACCGTATTAATACCTGCGCGCTTTAAGCAGTTAAAGCTACGAACAGATAAATCCAATTCATCGATAGTTAAATCGAGAACCTTTTCTTTCTCGTTGTCACTCTTTTCAGACAAGATGTTCTCGGTCTCGCTAACGCCTGCAGCCAAATCAAGGAACAACTCAAGATGCTCCATTAATATTTTAGCAGACATAGAAATAGCTTCGTTAGCCTTTAAAGAACCGTCAGTCCAAACTTCCATAGTGAGCTTGCCCTTGTCGGTAACATTACCGATACGGGTATTGTCAACATAGAAGTTAGCCTTTAAAACAGGTGAATAAATGGAGTCAACGGGAATAACACCGATTACATTAACCTGTTGCTTATTCTGCTCTGCCGAAACATATCCTCTTCCCTTGTCAAGTGTAAGCTCCATATTAAGAGAAGCACCTGCATCAAGAGTAGCAATATGCAAATCGGGATTAAGAATTTCAACTTCGGAATCGGCTTTGATAGAAGCAGCGGTAACCACGCAGGGACCTTCAGCTTCAATGTAAACCTTTTTCGCCGTATCAGCATGAAGCTTTGCGATTATACCCTTGATGTTAAGGATGATTTCAGTTACATCTTCTTTAACACCGGGGATTGTAGAAAACTCATGCACTACACCGTCAATCTTAACGGATGTTACAGCCGCACCGGGGAGAATGGAGAGTAAAACTCTTCTCAAACTGTTACCGAGGGTTGTAGCATATCCGCGCTCTAAAGGCTCCATTACGAATTTACCGTAGGTGCCGTCAGCGGTTAATTTGACAGTATCAATTCTGGGCTTTTCAATCTCTATCATTTAAAAGCTCCGTTTCTCCGTATACAGATTTTGATTTTTATATGCCCTATACGGTGGGCTCTAAGATAAATATTATTACTTAGAATAAAGCTCGACAATGAGTTGGTCTTCAACAGGAGCATCAATCTGGTCTCTGTTGGGGAGAGCAACAACCTTAGCGGTTAAAGCGGTCTTGTCAACGTCAATCCACTCGGGAGTGGGACGAGCGCTGTTAGCCTCTAAAACAGCCTTAATCTTGTCAAGTGAGCGAGCCTTTTCGCAAATAGATACAACGTCGCCAGCCTTTAAAAGGTAAGAAGCGATATCAACACGCTTACCGTTAACCTCAAAGTGACCGTGACCTACAAGCTGTCTAGCTTCTGCACGAGAAGAAGCAAAGCCTACTCTGTAAACCACATTATCAAGACGGCTTTCGAGAATCTTTAAAAGGTTGTCACCGGTAATTCCGGGCTTTCTCTCAGCAATCTCAAAATAATGATGGAACTGATTTTCCTGAACGCCGTAAAAGCGTCTTGCGGTCTGCTTAGCACGAAGCTGCAAACCGTATTCGGATGACTTCTTTCTACCTTGTCCGTGTTGACCGGGAGCGTAAGCTCTAATACCAACAGAACATTTTTCAGAGTAGCATCTTTCACCCTTTAAGAATAATTTCTTACCCTCGCGGCGGCAAAGTCTGCATACTGCACCGGTATATCTTGCCATCTTTTGCACCTCCAAATTTTTAATGCAAATTAAATTTGTCTAAACTGTATTAATGATTATACGCGTCTTCTCTTAGGAGGACGGCAACCATTGTGAGGAATAGGGGTTACGTCTTTAATCATGCTAACCTCTAAACCAGCAGTCTGCAATGCGCGGATTGCAGCTTCACGTCCAGCTCCGGGACCCTTAACAAATACTTCAACGGTTTTAAGACCGTGCTCCATAGCAGCTTTAGCAGCAGTTTCAGCTGCAGACTGTGCTGCGAAAGGAGTAGACTTTCTTGAACCTCTGAAACCGAGTTCGCCGGCAGAAGCCCATGAAAGAGCGTTACCCTGAGTATCGGTAATTGTTACGATAGTATTGTTGAAGGTAGACTGAATATGAGCAGAACCACGTTCAATGTTCTTTTTCTCACGACGACGGCGTGCACCGGCCGTTTTCTTAGCAGTAGCCATTTTATCTTCCTCCTACTTACTTTTTCTTGTTTGCTATAGTCTTCTTGGGACCCTTGCGAGTACGAGCGTTAGTCTTAGAACGCTGACCTCTTACGGGCAAACCTTTACGGTGACGAAGGCCTCTATAGCTGCCGATTTCAATAAGTCTCTTAATGTCAAATGCGATTGTACGGCGACGGTCACCCTCAACCTGAAGGTTGTGGTCGATATATTCACGCAATTTTGAAATATCATCCTCGGTTAAATCCTTAACTCTTGTGTCGGGATTGATACCTAAATCGGCAAGGATTTTTTTAGATGTAGTAAGACCGATTCCGAAAATATAAGTGAGACCGATTTCTACTCGCTTCTCGTTCGGAAGGTCAACACCAGCAATACGTGCCATTAATCAAAGCACCTCCATTTTTTCTTTACGGCGGATTTCCGCCATTTGCGACCTACAAATTAACCCTGACGTTGTTTGTGCTTGGGGTTCTCACAGATAACCATGATTCTTCCCTTACGCTTGATTATTTTGCACTTTTCGCAAATCTTTTTAACAGAAGGTCTGACTTTCATTCGATTTTGCCTCCTTAAATTTTACAGTGTGATTAAATCACATTATTTAGAACGCCAAGTAATGCGTCCCTTAGTTAAGTCATAGGGAGACATTTCAACCGTAACCTTATCTCCGGGGAGAATTCGTATATAGTTCATACGAAGTTTACCCGAAATGTGAGCTAAGATTTTATGTCCTCCCGGTATTTCTACCTGAAACATTGCGTTAGGCATAGCCTCAACAACGACGCCTTCAAGTTCTATCATATCTGCTTTAGACATTTAGTTTCTCTCCTTTTCATAGGTACTCTCAAAAATCCTTAAAGATTTCCGTAATTGTTTGTTAGAATTAAAGCTTTCAGACTGTAAAACAGTATTTGTAAAGGATAAATGTTTAACATTCTTCTTCTTGGGACGCTCTAAGGGACGCTCTTTACCGTCGCATACGCAAACGGCGTTTTGCATCTCTTCTACAACCACTAAAAAGTAGCCCTTGTCCCGACCTTTTTTTGAACACACTATCTGTCCTATCATATTAAACCTCACAAAGGGTCATAATCTTGGGACCGTCACTTGTGATGACTATTGTATGCTCAAAGTGAGCTGAAAGAGAACCGTCCTTTGTCAGTACTGTCCAACCGTCGGGTAAAATCTTAACATCCGAACCGCCGGCGTTAACCATTGGCTCAATAGCAAGTGTCATACCCGGCATTAGTCTTATTCCCCTGCCGGCAGGACCGAAATTCGGAACCTCCGGTGCTTCGTGAAGCGCTGTGCCAATTCCGTGACCCACAAATTTGCGAACCACTGATAATCCGTTTGCTTCAACAAAGCTTTGCACTGCGTTTGAAATATCACCTATTCTGCCGCCCGACACCGCAGCCGCAATTCCCTTATAAAGAGACTGCTCTGTAATGTCCATCAGCCGCTTTGCTTCGGGAGAAATGTCTCCGCACGCAAAAGTGGCGGCATTATCGCCATGATACCCCTCAAACTCAGCGCCAAGGTCGATACTGACTATATCCCCTTGCTTTAATTTTCTATTACGGGAGGGAATACCGTGAATTACCTCGTTGTTTATAGATATACAGGCGGTGGCAGGATAGCCGTGATAGTTTTTAAAGTTAGGTTTTGCGCCCTGACTTAAAATGTAATCCTCGGCCAATTTATCCAGCTCGGCCGTGGTAATACCCGGCTCTACCGCCTTGCCTGCTATTTGTAATGCTCCTGCTGATATTCTGCAAGCTTCTTTCATAACTTTAAGCTCGCGAGCAGTTTTAAGCACTATCATATCCTACTGCTCCAATGCTGCAAGAACGAGACGAGTTGTATCCTTAACCTCATCCTGACCTTCAACGCATACAAGCTTTCCGCAGGATTTATAATATTCCTTTAAAGGCTCGGTTTGTTCGTGATAAATTTCAAGTCTGTTTAAAACAGTCTCTGGTTCATCGTCTTTACGAATAACCAAGTTTCCGTCACAGAAATTGCATTTGCCATCTACATTAGGCTTTTTGAATTCTGTGTGGTAGCTGGCACCGCACTTCTCACAAACGCGTCTACCTGACATACGCTTAACGATTTCCTCGTCTTTAACCTCAATAGAGAGAGCAAGGTCAATGTCAAAGCCCATAGTGTCAAGCGCTTCGGCTTGGGGGATTGTGCGGGGGAAACCGTCAAGAATGTAACCGTTTGCACAGTCACTCTCTGCTAAACGCTCCTTGATGATGCCGATAACAACCTCATCAGGAACCAAAGCTCCGGCTTCAATAAAGCTTTTTGCCTTTAAACCCATTTCAGTACCGTTTTTTAAAGCAGCACGGATAATGTTGCCGGTTGAAATGGTGGGAATGTTGTATTTTTCAGAGATAACCTCTGCCTGGGTGCCTTTACCGGCACCGGGAGCTCCTAAAAGAATTAATTTCATAGATTTACTCCTTTTAATTAATCAAGAAAGCCCTTGTAATGACGCATCATCATCTGGGATTCAAGATTACGAACTGTGTCTAATGCAACGCCTACCATAATGAGTACCGAAGTACCGCCTAAAGAAATGTTGATTTTGCCTACATTTCCGATAACAATAGGAAGAATTGCGATAACACTCAAGAACAAAGCACCCATTAAGGTGATTCTTGATAAAATCTTAGAAATGAAATCTGAAGTGGGCTTGCCGGGACGAATACCGGGGATTGCACCACCGTTTTTACGCAAGTTGTTAGTCATTTCAACAGGATTAAACTGGATGGTTGCATAGAAGTAAGCAAATCCAATAATCATTGCGAAGTATACTACTGCGTAGAAAATTCCCTGAACGCTGAAAAGCTGTAAAACCTTACCAAAGGATGTTGCCTGTTGCTCAGCATTCATAAAGCCCAAAATCATTGTAGGGAGCATCAAAATTGAGGAAGCAAAGATGATAGGCATAACACCTGACATATTAACCTTAATCGGAATATGTGTGTTTTGACCGCCATACATCTTATTTCCAACAACACGCTTTGCATACTGAACGGGAATTCTGCGTTCTGCCTCGGTCATCCAAACAACGAAGGCGATAATTGCTAAAAAAGCAACCAAAATTCCGATAACAGCAAACTTCTGGTCGAAATCTTTCCAGTATGTCCACAAAGCACCTGCTGCCTGAGGACCGCGGGAAAGAATACCTGCGAAAAGGAGTATTGAAATACCGTTGCCGATACCCTTTGAATCAACCTGTTCGCCGAGCCACATTACTAAGGCAGAGCCTGCAGTGAATGCCAAAACGATAACAAAACCTGCAAAGATTACAGCAGCTGTACCGCTTACGGTCAAGAAACCACTTCTCTTCAAATAGATATAGTAAGCTATACCCTGAATAATTGCCAAAATAATGGTTGCATAACGTGTGATTTGTGCTAATTTCTTCTGACCCTCTTCACCCTCTTTAGAAAGTCTCTCTAACGCGGGGATAGCCACACAGAGAAGCTGAACGATAATTGAAGAGTTAATGTACGGGGTTACCGACATTGCGAAGATGGCGCCGTATTCGAGACCGCCACCGGTCAGAATTGAAAGGTAGCTGAAAAATTCATTTACGCCTTCACCTGTCATAGATGCGCGTAAAGCAGCTACATTGATATAAGGAACGGGGATTACCGAACCGATACGGAAAATGAGAAGAATTAAGATTGTAAATAAAATCTTATTTCTAAGCTCTTTTATTCTCCAAGCGTTCTTTAATGTTTCTAACATTAAATCACCTCGGTCTTTCCGCCGGCAGCAGCAATTTTCTCAGCTGCAGAAGCAGAGAAAGCGTTAAGTTTAACTTCTAATTTCTTAGTAAGCTTTCCGTTGCCTAAAACCTTTACAGGAAGGTTAGCCTTCTTAATGATTCCCTTAAGCTTCAAAGCTTCAGCGTCGATAACTGTACCGTCCTCGAACACTTCTAAAGCGGAAACGTTAATAGCTACCCAATCCTGAGCAAATATATTGTTAAAGCCACGCTTAGGAACACGTCTTTGTAAAGGCATCTGTCCGCCTTCAAAGCCTGCTCTAAAACCGCGACCTGCACGGGCTTTTTGACCCTTGTGACCCTTACCGGCTGTTTTGCCGTTACCTGAGCCATGGCCTCTGCCTATGCGCTTAGACTCTTTTGTAGAGCCAATAGCCGGAGCTAATTCATGCATTTTCATTGTTCGCACCTCCTTGCTTAATACACGGTCTAACCGTAATTCCACCTAGAATTAAGCCTTAACTTCGCTGAATTCTACTAAGTGGATAATCTTGTTAATTTTGCCTCTGGTCTGAGCGTTATCGGGATGACATCTCTCATCGCCAATTTTATGAAGACCCAAAGCCTCAGCAGTTGCGATTTGGTCCTTTTTAGAACCGATTGTGCTTTTAACAAGCTTTACCTTAAGGCAAGCAGTCTTTTTTGTAGCCATTTCACTGCTCCTCCTTAACCTACGATTTCCTTAGCAGTCTTGCCACGGATAGCAGCAACCTCTTCAGCACTTCTGAGTGCCTTAAGACCTGCTATTGTAGCGCGAACTACGTTACAAGGATTGTTTGAACGTAAAGCCTTTGTACGAATATCGGAAATACCGACAGTCTCAACAACGGCACGAACCGCACCGCCGGCGATAACACCGGTACCGGGAGCAGCGGGCTTGAGTAAAACTCTGCCTGCACCGAACTCACCAATGATTTCGTGCGGGATGGTAGTACCCTTTAAGGATACCTTTATAAGATTTTTCTTAGCGTCCTCGATACCTTTACGGATAGCATCCGGAACTTCGCCGGCTTTACCCATACCGTAACCTACGATACCGTTTCCGTCACCTACAACTACGAGAGCAGAGAATTTCATAATACGTCCGCCCTTTACGGTTTTAGAAACACGGTTAATGGCAACTACACGCTCTTTTAAATCTAATGTTGATGCGTCTATATTTGTAGCCAAAAGTATTCCTCCCTCTTAGAACTTAAGGCCGCCCTCACGGGCACCTTCAGCTAATTCTTTGACACGGCCGTGATAAATGTATCCGCCACGGTCAAAAACAACCTCGGTGATGCCCTTAGCAGCAGCACGCTCTGCGATTAACTGTCCAACCTTACGAGCACCCTCGCTGTTACCGCCGTTTAACTCGAAATCCTTCTCGTTAGAAGCAACTGCTGCGAGTGTTACACCGTTTACATCATCTATAAGCTGGGCTGTGATGTTCTTATTGGAGCGGAATACGTTAAGACGAGGACAAGCAGCTGTTCCGCTAATCTTAGCACGAACACGCATATGACGCTTAAGTCTTGCCTTATTGCTGTTAGTTTTGCTAACCATTTACATACACTCCTTTTATTTCTTAGAACCCTTAGCGGCCTTACCTTCTTTACGGCGGATATGCTCATCAGCATACTTAATGCCCTTGCCCTTATAAGGCTCGGGGGGACGCTTCTCGCGAACCTCTGCCGCAAATTGGCCAACCTTTTGCTTATCGGCACCGCTTATAATGATTTGGTTCGGGTTCGGTACCTCAATTGTAATACCAGCGATTTCTTCCATAATAACCTGATGAGAGTAACCGAGGTTCATTACAAGATTTTTTCCCTGCTTCTGTGCACGGTAACCAATACCGTTTACCTCTAAAGTCTTGGAGTAGCCATTTGCTACACCCTCAACCATGTTAGCGATAAGTGTACGGGTTAAACCGTGAAGTGCGCGGTGTTCTTTATTGTCAGAAGGACGTGTAACGATAATCTCGTTGCCTTCTAATGCGATAGCCATATCAGCATTAAAAGTATCCTTGAGTTCACCCTTAGGTCCTTTAACGAAAACTTCGTTGCCGTTAACCTTAACCTCAACACCTGCGGGAATTGTGATAGGTTTTCTTCCTATTCTAGACATTCCTAACGCACCTCCTTACCAAACATAAGCAAGCACTTCGCCGCCAACGTTAGCTTTGCGTGCTTCTTTGTCTGTCATAATACCCTTAGAGGTGGAAAGGATTGCTATACCAAGGCCTTTCATAACCTTAGGCATATCCTCTACATTTGTGTAGATACGCAAGCCCGGCTTAGAAACTCTGCGGATGCCGGTGATAACCTGCGACTTATTCTGGCCGTATTTCAAAGTAATATGAATTACGCCCTGTTTACCGTCTTCTTCAACGGTAAAGCTTGCGATGTAGCCTTCATCAAGTAAAATCTGAGCGATAGCTTTCTTTACTTTGGATGCAGGAACATCTACCGAATCGTGTTTTGCAGAGGATGCGTTACGAATTCTCGTAAGCATATCTGCTATTGTATCGGTAATTTGCATGCCGTCAACCTCCTTTTAGTTCTGCGCCTTACCAGCTAGCCTTCTTTACTCCGGGGATCTCGCCCTTGTAAGCGAGTTCTCTGAAGCATATACGGCAGATGCCGTACTTACGAAGATAAGCGTGGGGGCGGCCACAGATTTTACATCTGTTGTACTCTCTTGTAGAAAACTTAGCAGGACGAGCCTGTTTGATTTTCATAGCAGTTTTAGCCATAGTTCTTTTCCTCCTACTTACTTCGCAAACGGAGCGCCTAAAAGTGTAAGCAACTCACGAGCTTCTTCGTCTGTATTGGCGGTGGTAACAAAGATAATATCCATACCACGAACCTTGTCAATCTTTTCGTATTCGATTTCGGGGAATATTAACTGCTCTTTAACGCCCATAGCATAGTTTCCTCTGCCGTCGAAAGCGTTGGGGTTAATACCTCTGAAGTCTCTTACTCTGGGGAGAGCTGCGTTGAAAAGTCTCTCAACGAATTCATACATTCTCTCGCCTCTTAAAGTAACCTTTGCACCGATGGGCATACCTTCACGAAGCTTGAAGTTTGCAACAGACTTCTTAGCTTTGCAGGGTACTGCCTTCTGTCCGGTGATTTTGCCAAGGTCAGTGATGATAGCATCAATAACCTTAGAATTGTCCTTTGCCTCGCCGGCACCTACATTGATAACTACTTTATCGAGCTTAGGAATCTGCATAACGCTCTTGTAGCCGAATTTCTGCATCAATGCGGGAGCAATGGAAGCTTTATATTCATTAGCTAAATATGACATTGTCAGTTCCTCCTACTCTTAAAAAGTCTCTCCGCATTTCTTGCAAACGCGGTCTTTTTTGCCATCTTCGTAGATTTTAGTGCCTACTCTGGTGGGCTTATTGCACTTAGGACATACTAATTGAACCTTACAAGCGTAAATTGCGCTCTCGGTCTCAATTATTCCGGAGGGGTCTCCGGCCTTACGGGGCTTAACATGTTTCTTAACCTTGTTGATGCCCTCAACTATTACTTTACCCTCTTCGGGGCTAACCTCAAGAACCTTACCGGTCTTATTGCGGTCCTTCTTGTCTCCTGTGAGGAGTACTACGGTATCACCCGTCTTAATGTGAAGCTTATTCATTTGTCTTTACCTCCCATTAAAGTACTTCCGGAGCAAGAGAAAGAATCTTAGTATAATCTTTCTCACGAAGCTCACGGGCTACGGGTCCAAAAATACGGGTACCACGGGGGTTTTTGTCCTCACGGATGATAACAGCCGCATTTTCGTCAAATCTGATGTATGTGCCGTCATTACGACGAAGACCCTTAGCAGAACGAACTACTACAGCCTTAACAACATCGCCCTTCTTTACAGTACCGCCGGGAGCGGCCTTTTTAACAGAAGCCACGATAACGTCGCCAATGTTGGCATACCTCCTTCTGGAGCCTCCAAGAACACGGATGCACATAATTTCTTTAGCACCGGTATTGTCAGCAACCTTGAGGTAACTCTGTTGTTGTATCACAGTGTTTTCCTCCTTGTAGACTACTTAGCCTTTTCGATAATCTCAACCACACGCCAATTCTTTTGCTTGGAGAGAGGTCTTGTTTCCATAATAAGAACCTTATCACCTACGCCGCACATGTTATTCTCATCGTGAGCCTTAAGTCTGATAGTATTCTTAATAATCTTCTTGTAGAGGGGGTGCTTTACGTTGTCTTGAATAGCAACTACAACGGTTTTATCCATTTTGTCACTTGCAACGATGCCCACTCTTGTTTTACGAAGGTTTCTTTCACTCATTTTCAGCTACCTCCTTTAAGCGTTATTGCTGTTCTTGATTTCGGTTTCGCGGATAATTGTCTTAACGCGAGCGATATCTTTCTTAACAGCAACGATACTCATGGGGTTTTCGAGCTGATTAATGGCGAGTTGGAAACGCAGTTTAAATAATTGGTCTTTAAGGTCTGCCAACTTTTCGTTAAGCTCAGCTAAGCTCAATTCTCTGATTTCCTTTGCATTCATTACTGCTCACCACCCATTTCCTGCTTAGTAACAAACTTACACTTAATAGGAAGCTTGTTAGCGGCGAGACGCATAGCCTCACGGGCTAACTCCTCGCTAACACCACCGATTTCGAACATTACACGGCCGGGTTTAACAACGGCTACCCAGTATTCGGGTGAACCTTTACCTGAACCCATTCGGGTTTCAGCAGGTTTCTCAGTAATGGGCTTATCGGGGAATATTTTAATCCAAACTTTACCGCCACGCTTGATATAACGTGTCATAGCAATACGGGCAGCTTCGATTTGGTTAGAGGTAATCCACGCAGGCTCTAAAGCCTGAAGACCGAAATCACCGTGTGTTACGGTGTTACCTCTTAGAGCTTTACCGGTCATACGACCACGGTGTACTCTACGGTATTTAACACGCTTAGGCATTAACATTAGCGGGAGCCTCCTTCCTTCTTGGAACGATTGCGATTATCGGAAAGAACTTCGCCCTTGTAAATCCAAACCTTAACACCAATCTTACCGTAAGTGGTGTCAGCCTCTGCAAAGCCGTAATCAATGTCAGCTCTGAGGGTTTGTAGGGGGATAGTACCTTCATGATACTGTTCGCTTCTTGCGATTTCAGCGCCGCCTAAACGACCTGAAACCTGAGTTTTGATACCCTTAACGCCGAGTCTCATTGCTCTGCCGATGGAGAGCTTCATAGCGCGGCGGAAAGAAATACGTTTTTCAAGCTGAGTTGCAATGTTTTCTGCAACGAGCTGTGCGTTAGCGTCAGGACTCTTAATCTCAACAATGTTTACAACTACTGTTTTGCCAAGCATTTTCTGGCAAGTAGCGCGAAGCTTTTCAATTTCGCTACCGTTACGGCCGATAACCATACCGGGTTTTGCACAGTGGATGTGAAGTCTTACACGCTTGTCGTCACGTTCGATTTCGATTTTTGCAATACCTGCACTGTAAAGTGCCTTTTTAAGGTATTTACGGAGGTTATAGTCCTCAACCAATGTGTCACCAAAGGTGCCTTTATTGGCAAACCAACGTGAGTCCCAGTTTTTAATTACGCCCACACGCATACCGTGGGGATTAACTTTTTGACCCATTTTAAAACCTCCTCATTAAATTTCGCGTTCTTTAAGAACGATTGTCATATGGCTTGTTCTCTTCAAGATTCTGTGAGCTCTGCCGTGGTCCTTTGGACGAATTCTCTTAAGAGTAGGTCCGGGACAAACAAAACACTCAGCAACATAAAGACGGGAAACATCCATATTGTGATTGTTTTCTGCATTTGCAATAGCTGATGCTAAAAGCTTCTCTAAATACTCGCAAGCGGACTTAGGAGTAAATTTGAGTATAGCCATAGCCTTGTCAGCATCCTGGTTACGGATTAAATCCATAACTATTTTCACCTTACGGGGTGAAATGCGGGCGTATTTAAGTATTGCCCTAGCTTCCATAGTCAAACTCTCCTTTACTTTACTTACCGCTGGTCTTTGAACCTGCGTGACCTTTAAATGTTCTGGTCGGTGCAAATTCACCGAGCTTATGACCAACCATATCCTCTGTTACGTAAACAGGAACGTGTTTACGTCCGTCATGAACCGCAAAAGTGTGTCCAACGAAATCGGGGAATATGGTGGATGAACGGCTCCAAGTTTTAAGAACACGCTTTTCGCCGGCTTCGTTCATTTCTTTGACTCTCTTTAGCAACACGGGTTGCACGTAAGGGCCTTTTTTAATGCTTCTTCCCATAAATCCTTAACTCCTTTCGCTGACTTACTTGCGACGCTTAACGATATACTTATCGCTAGCCTTATGCTTCTGACGGGTCTTGTAACCGAGGGTGGGTTTACCCCAAGGGGTAACAGGACCGGGACGTCCGATGGGGGATTTACCCTCACCACCACCGTGGGGGTGGTCACAGGGGTTCATTACAGAACCGCGAACTGTGGGTCTCCAACCCATGTGGCGCTTACGTCCTGCTTTACCGTAGTTGATGTTAGCATGCTCAGGATTGGAAACAGTACCAACTGTTGCCATGCACTTAGCAGGAACGTTGCGAAGCTCACCGGAAGGAAGACGAAGCAATGCCATACCGTTTTCCTTAGCCATAAGCTGTGCCATGTTACCAGCAGAACGTGCAAGCTGAGCGCCCTTACCGGGGTAAAGCTCGATATTGTGAATGAAGGTACCAACGGGGATATTAACCAAAGGTAATGCGTTACCGGGTTTAATATCTGCATCGGGACCGCTTACAACAGTATCTCCAACCTTTAAATCTTGAGGAGCGATAATGTAACGCTTCTCGCCGTCCTCGTACTGAACGAGGGCAATGAAAGCAGAACGGTTGGGGTCGTACTCAAGGGTAAGAACTGTTGCGGGGATACCGAAACGCTCTCTCTTGAAGTCGATAATTCTGTACTTTCTGCGGTTTCCGCCGCCTCTATGGCGAACGGTGATTCTGCCGTAGCTGTTTCTACCGGCATTTTTCTTAATAGCTGTAAGCAAACTTCTTTCAGGCGCTACCTTGGAAAGACCGGAATAATCCATAGTGGTCATATTACGGCGGCCGTTAGTAGTCGGCTTATAATGTTTAATAGCCATTTTTAATTTCACTCTCCTATTTTGGCTTAGCGAAACCCGTATTAAAGGGTTTCATACATCACCGGAAATCAACGATTTCCAACAGACGGGTTCTTAGATAAGACCGTCGAAGAATTCGATAGGCTTGGAATCAGCCTTTAATGTTACGATAGCCTTTTTCCAAGAAGCAGTGTAACCGCTGTAGCGGCCCATGCGCTTCATTTTGCCGCGAACGCTGATTGTGTTTACCTTAGCAACCTTAACCTTGAAAAGCTCAGCAACTGCTTCAGCAATCTCAATCTTGTTAGCGTCTTTTGCTACCTTAAAGGTGTATTTCTTGTCGGCAATGCCTGACATGCTCTTTTCGGTAATAACCGGAGCAAGAATGATGTCCTGTGCGGTTTTCATTATGCATATACCTCCTCAAGCTTAGCTACTGCACCCTTAACGATTACCAATGTATCAGCATTGATAATGTCATAGGTGTTGATGGTGTTTACCTGAGCAGACTTAGCGCCCTTGATGTTTGCAATAGACTTAACAGCGAATGCGTTGTTGTCCTCAAGAACGATAAGAGCTTTTTTACCTGCATTGATAGCCTTTAAGCAATCAGCAACTGTCTTGGTCTTGTAAGAGTCAAGCTTTAACTCGTCAAGAACGATAAGATTGCCGCCGAGTACTTTGTCAGACAATGCAGAAAGTAAAGCCAATCTGCGAACCTTCTTGTTGAGAGAGTAAGAATAATCTCTCGGCTTGGGTGCGTGAACAATACCACCGTGTCTCCACTGAGGTGCTCTTGTAGAGCCCTGTCTTGCGTGGCCTGTACCCTTTTGTCTCCAAGGCTTTTTACCGCCGCCGGAAACCTCTGTACGGGTGAGAGTGGATTGTGTGCCCTGACGCTGATTTGCAAGGTAGTTAACAACTGCCATGTGCATTACAACAGCATTAGGTGTAATTCCGAAAATAGCATCGCTTAATGTGATTTCGCCCACATTTTTGCCTGCCATATCTACTACTGCTATATTAGGCATAATTCAAAACACTCCTTCCCTTAAGCTTTAACGCTGTCGAAAAGAACTACGATTCCGCCCTTGGGACCGGGAACGGCACCCTTAACAGCGATGATATTCTTTTCTGCGTCAACCTTAACTACACTGAGATTCTGAACGGTTACACGTTCATTACCCAGATGTCCTGCCATTTTCTTGCCCTTGAATACTCTTGACGGGCTGGAGCAGGCGCCTAATGAACCGCCGTGGCGGTGTACGGGACCTGTACCGTGAGACTCTTTAAGTCTACCGAAGTTCCAACGCTTAATGGTACCGGCATATCCTTTACCTTTGGAAGTACCTCTTACGTCAACAGTGTCGCCCTCTGCAAAAATGTCAGCCTTAATAATGTCGCCAACATTCATAGCGCTTGTGTCCTCAAAACGGAACTCTCTGAGTACCTTCTTGGGAGCAACGTCGCCCTTTGCAAAGTGACCCTTCTGGGGCTTGTTTACCTTTGAAGCCTTTAAATCGCCGTAGCCGATTTGTACTGCTTCATAACCGTCGTTCTCGATTGTCTTCTTCTGTGAAATAACACAGGGACCTGCTTCAATAACAGTAACGGGAACAACATTTCCGTTTGCGTCAAAAAGCTGGGTCATACCAAGCTTCTTGCCAACGATGCCTTTTTGCATTTTCTTTTCCTCCTATTGGTTATTGGTTGGTTTTCACCAACATGACCTGTCGTGTCAAATCGAACATCTTAATATATATTGTGGGGACAACCCGTCCTACACATTATTATATATTAGAGTTTAATTTCGATTTCAACACCGGCGGGAAGCTCAAGACCTGTTAAAGCCTCAACAGTTTTGTTGGAAGGTCTGATAACATCGATGAGCCTTTTGTGTGTCCTCATTTCGAATTGCTCACGGCTGTCCTTATACTTATGAACAGCGCGAAGGATTGTAACAACCTCTTTTTCAGTGGGTAGCGGTACGGGACCGGATACTCTAGCGCCTGTACGTTTAGCGGTTTCCACTATCTTTTCAGCGGACTGGTCTACAAGTGCGTGGTCGTAACCCTTAATTCTGATTCGGATTTTTTCTTTCACTGCCATGTGAATTTCGCCTCCTTGATTAGTTGGCGGGCAAAACTTACAACGAGCCGTGTTTTTCATCACGGTCCATTATAAAACCGGCACTGGCTGGGGTCGCAGTCAATTCCGGACGGCAAATCGCTTTGCCGTTGTACACAAAGTTCGCAAGTATCTTTATGTACTCCTAATTCTTTCGCCCGGTTTAAAATCGGACATACTCCGCAGAAATTTCCCCGTTCTAGACGGGCCACCTCCTGCATCAACGCATGTTTTACGCCATACTTTCACAGCGTACTGTCGTATAATAACACATATCTTTTATAATTGCAAGTCTTTTTTTAAACTTTTTTTAAAAAAATTCAGCTATACAATATATATGGTTGTCCCCTCTTTTGGGCTACAAAAAAGGAGTTTTACCGTCTTGGCAAAACTCCTTATAACTACTGCAAAAAGCTGTTTCGGACATACCCCACCGTCTGATTATATCCCACCAAAGACCAGTCGGGCAGTGTGGCAAATACTGTAACCTCACTGCCGTTTGGAATACTTCCAACAATGGATGCTGTGGCGGATGGCGTATATCTCACATTCAAATTCGACCCTCTTGTTGCTACAGTCGTAACATAAATAGGCTGTGGATAGTTAAATGGAATCCCGAAATATTCGGTAAGCGACAGCACAAGATTTTGTGCGATAGCTTCTACATTATTTCTTATCCATTCGGCATCAAGCGGATTATCATGATACGCCACCTCTAAAAGTACGCTTGGCGCTTTGGTGCGTCTGACCTCGCCCAAAGAGGTGGTCGGCACAATTCTTGTAGCATTGGGAAGCGGATATATCAGTTGCAGATTTCTCACAAGAATTTCGGCAAAGCGTTTACCCTCGGCGCTTGAGGGATAATAATACGCCTCCACTCCCCTGGCGTTTCCTGTGCTTGACGCATTAGAGTGAATTGCAAAATGCAAATCGTAATTTCCCATGTTAGACTCGGCAATGGAACTCGCCGCCGTCATATCGGGACTGTTTCGCACAAACCTTATACCGCTTGACACCAAATAAGGCTCCATAGCATCGGCAATTAAATTCATATACTGTTCTTCGTTTCCGCCGCCCGAATAAGGATTAAATTCTTGAGTTGACGGACTTAAATAAATAATCGGCATAAAAAATCACCCTTTAAACTTTATTCGTTCAAAGGGTGTTTTATGTTTTATTGTATCGAGTATTTTTCTGCCTCAGCCTTAACCACCGATAAAAACCAACAATAAAGCGCCTCGCCGAGTTCCTGATAAATGGGGTCGCCGTCGTGAGAGCAAAGCATTGCAAAGGTCTGACCTATTCGGCGTTCAACATCGCTTCCTCTTCTGAATGCGAGGTAGTAAAAAGAGAATGCACCGTTGTCCTCAGCCGTCACATAATGCTTGGGGTCTTGTTTCTTTATGGTATCCAAAAAACTCTTTTGCGCAAGACCGCCCAAGGTATCATTCTGAGTCAAGGTTTCAAAGCCTATAGATGCCGCAAAAGAAAGAAGCATACGCCTTTGGGAAAGCATTTCAAGGTTTGTTTCCCTTTCCCCAACAAGAGAGTCTGCAATATCCTTAATGAACTTTTCAGCAACGCCCTTGCCCCAATTCTTAGCCTTTTGGGTTTCTTCCTTTGTGAGAATTTCTGCGTTGTCGCTCCTTATTAAATTTTGCTTAACACTTGCAGAGGGCTTGTCTCCTGCAATTTTAATATCATTATCTAAATTCATTTTTTCCTCCTTTTTCAGAGAAAATTATTCCTAAATATTTTTAAGGGCTTCTGCCAACTGAGCGGGACAAGAGGTTCCTTTAAAGCCGCATTTAATATCCTTTAGCTTTTCGATAACATCTTCTGCCTTCATTCCTTCTACCAAAGCCGAAATGCCTTTTGTGTTACCGTTACAGCCGCCTTCGAACTGCACCTTTTTAACAATGCCGTCCTCAACCTCTATATTAATTTGTCTTGAACATACACCCTTAGTTTTATATGAAAATTTCATTTAAAATATTCCTATCTGTCCTTAAATTTATTACTGCGAACAGGGTGACGGAGTTTTCTAAGCGCCTTTGCTTCAATCTGGCGAATACGCTCTCTTGTAACATTAAACTCCATACCAACCTCTTCTAAAGTGTGGCATCTGCCGTCTTTTAGACCAAAGCGCAAACGGATAACAGCCTCTTCACGGGGAGTGAGGGTTTTTAAAACTCCGTCAATATCCTCATTTGTGATGGACTTAAGTGCCGCATCATCGGGAGCCAAAGCGTCCTCGTCACGGATAAAGTCCATAAGGCGGGAATCCTCCTCGGGACCGATGGGTGTTTCCATTGAAACGGGCTCTTGAGCCACACGCATAATTTCACGCACACGCTCAACAGGTAAATCCATTTTTTCTGCAATCATTTCCTCGCTTGGTTCAACGCCGTTTTCGTGCAACAACTGACTTTGAATTTTCTTGAGTCTGTTAATGGTTTCAACCATGTGCACTGGGATACGGATAGTTCTTGCCTGGTCGGCAATGGCACGGGTAATCGCCTGTCTTATCCACCAAGTAGCATAGGTGGAAAACTTAAAGCCCTTGGTGTGGTCAAACTTGTCAACCGCCTTGATTAGACCAACATTACCTTCTTGAATAAGGTCTAAGAAATACATACCTCTTCCAACATATTTTTTAGCTATACTAACAACAAGTCTAAGGTTAGCCTCGGTAAGTCTTTGCTTTGCGTATTCGCTACCCTCGGCAATTTTAACCGCAAGTTCAATCTCTTCTTCGCCTGACAATAGGGGCACACGGCCTATTTCACGAAGATATACCTTAACAGGGTCATCGAGAGAAATATTGTCAAAATTTCCGTCGTCCTCGCTGAGTTTATCAACGTCCATCTCCTCAAGCTTAAGGTCGTCCTCGGTAGGCTCTTCATCAAAGTCAAGCTCCAATGCGGGAGGCTCGGCAAAAAGCTCTTCCAAATCCTCGGGAGCATTTTCTATATCGTCAATACTTGTTGGTTTATCTAAATTAGTCTCTTCAGCAGATTCAATTATCTCTTTCTTTTCCTTTTCGCTCATTGTTAATTCCCCTTTTGTTTTTTGTCTATAATATTTTGAAGTCTTAGTGCCCATTCTTCAACCGAAACATCGGAATTGCGGGACATTTCAAGCCTTAGGTTTTCTTCTAATATAACCTCAATACAGTCATTTAATACAATTTTCGGGTTTTTTGCCGCCCTTTCGCTGTTTTGCAAAGACACTAAAAGTCCAAGCTCGGCAGGAAGCAACTGCTGACCGAAGGTGGAAATATCAAGTCCCTCACCCTTCTCGAGAGTATCAATTATTATGCTGTAAATTCTTTTATTTAATGAGGTTATCATTTTTTCAGGCGGTAATTTCTCCTGTGCCGTTTTGTAAAAATCGGGATGCTGTAAAAGTACCGCAATTAAGGTTTCCTCGGCATTGGTGCCTTTAACCGAAATCCTCTTTTCAGGATTTACATCGTTCTTTGTAAACTTAGGTCTTATGATATCGTTTATTTCTTTCTTCTCTTGACTTCTTACAAAGCCTTTTCTGAGGTCCTTTACCTTTGTTTCAAGGGCGGTGCGTGAAACACCGTATTTTTCACTTAGTCTACCTATATAGATATCCCTTGTCATAATATCGCTTTGGGAAGCAATAATCTCAGCCGCGGCAGAAAGGTATTTGAGTTTTCCGTCGTCCGACAAAAGGTCAATATCCTTTGCCGCCATTAAAAGCTTATATTCAATATCACTAACTGCCCCGTCTATAAGTCCTCTGAAACGGTCGGGTCCGTTTTTCTTTATAAACTCATCGGGGTCCTTACCGTCGGGGATTACAATTACCCTTGTTTTAAGTCCCGTTTTTTCTAAAATTTCAGCCGCTCTTTTAATAGCCTTTTGACCTGCGGCATCGGCATCCATTGTCAAGACAACCTCTTTGGTGTATCTTGCCAAAATGTTAGCTTGTTCTTCAGTAAAAGCGGTGCCAAGAGGTGCCACTGTATTTTCAAATCCCGCTTGGTTGAGAGAGATAACATCCATATTACCCTCTACCAAAATCATTCTTTCCTCGCAGTGGTTTTTAGCCAAGTTCATTCCAAAAAGGTTTGCGCTCTTTTTATAAACAGGCGTATCCGATGTATTTACATATTTTCCGCCTTGTTTATCTTCTCCCGGCATTGCTCTGCCGCTAAAGCCCACAACATTTCCCCTTATATTTATTATGGGAAACATAACACGCTTTCTGAAACGGTCATAATAAGTGCCACGCTGACTTTTGCCAACAACATTTGCGGCTACCATTTCGTCTATTGTGTAGCCCTTTGATTTGAGATGGTTTATAAGCGCATCCCAACTGTCAGGCGAAGCGCCGAGACCAAACTTTTTGATGGTGGCGGGTTTAAGCCCTCTGCCAAGCAGATATTCCCTTGCCCAGACTCCCGCATCGCTTAAAAGGTATTCGTGGAAAAATCTTGCGGTTTCGCGGTTGATATCATAAATTCGATTTTTGAGTCTTTGCATAGAATCGTCATAACCGCTATCGGGCAAGGTCACTCCCGACCTTTCGGCAAGAAGCTTTATAGACTCAATATAATCCAGATTTTCAATCAGTCCCGTAAAGGTAAAAACATCGCCGCCAACACCGCAACCGAAACAATAAAAGGAAGCTGTTTCGGGGTATACCGTAAAGGAGGCGGTTTTTTCACCGTGGAAAGGACAAAGGCCAACAAGGTTTTTGCCTCTGCGTTTTAATGTCACATATTGAGAAATGACCGTTTCAATATCATTGCGATATTTTATTTCGTTGATAACATCCTCGGGTATAGCCATAAAACATCCTCCTTTATTTTTTATTGCCTTTAATTATATATTAGACTTTTTTGTCGAAATACCTTTATTTTTTAAAAGAAATTTAAAACCGCCCGAAAAAGCGGAATTAAAACTCTTTCGAACGGCGGTTTTTATATGTTTTTAACGATTCAACTGAAACACTTATTATTTTGATTTTACACCTATTTAATCTTTTCAATGTCATAAGGAGTTGTCTGATAAACAAAATAGTTAAGCCAGTTGGAATATAAAAGATTTGCGTGGGCTCTCCAAGTATTTAAGGGAGACTTTTTAGGGTTGTTATCGGGGAAATAGTTTTTGGGTATTTCAATCTCCTTACCCTCGCCCAAATCTCTGAAATATTCGTTAGCCAAGGTTATACTGTCATACTCGGAATGACCTGTTACAAAAATCTGTTTTCCGTTTTTAGTGGAAACCGCATAAACGCCACCCTCTTTAGAGGAGGATAAGATTTTAAGCTCTTTAACTGCCTTTATATCCTCGGTTTTAACGGTTGTATGTCTTGACTGGGGTACCATAAAGGTATCGTCAAAGCCACGGAAAAGTATGGACTTTTTATAATCAACCTTATGTGGAAAAACGCCGAAAAGCTTTTTATCAAGCGCATATTTCTTCACGCCGTAGTGATAGTAAAGTCCCGCCTGAGCGCCCCAACAAATGTGGAATGTGGAATGAACATGGGTTTTGGTCCACTCCATAATCTCGCAAAGCTCATCCCAATATTCAACCTCATCAAATTCTAGTAACTCGACGGGTGCGCCTGTTATAATCATACCGTCAAAGGTGCGGTCCTTTACATCGTCAAAGGTCTTATAAAATGTGAAAAGATGCTCTGCAGAGGTGTTTTTAGATTTATGGCTTTTCGTGTGTATAAATTCTAAGTCAACCTGCAAGGGAGAGTTGCCGAGAAGTCGTGATAACTGAGTCTCGGTTTCAATCTTTTTGGGCATTAAATTAAGCAATAAAATCTTAAGAGGGCGAATATCCTGTGTAATCGCTCTCGTTTCGGTCATAACGAAAATGTTTTCGTCATTTAAAGTTTTTACTGCGGGTAAATCGTTTGGAATTTTAATAGGCATTTCGCTACCTACCTTTTTAAAAAATATATATTAAATATAATACAAATTCCCCTTTTTGTAAAGGGGAATTTATCAGTTACTTATTTGGATATTTCTCATTATGGATATAATTGGAACAACCGCCACTGCATTTATTAGCACACTGCTTGGCATAAGGACAACCTACACATTTTTCACCATGCTTTTTAGCACGAACAAGATACCATATGATACCTGTTGCAATAGCTACCAGTATTAAAACAACAATTACATTTTCCATAATTAAAATCCTAACTAAAATATTATATTATTTTGTACCGCTCAAAGCGTATTCGGTTTTCATTTTCTTGTTGGTGTTAATAATTAGACCACTTACAACAGCAACCATAATGGCTACTGCCACAAGGCCGCCGATTGCTGCACCGATATTAAGAGTACCACCAACAACAAGTGTACCGATGGTATAAACGAGATATGCTACGGCGTAACCAACTGCAAGTTGGAGACCAATGCCGCCCCAAAGCCATTTAGCGCTCTTCATTTCAGCGTTCATAGCA
>JAGAMO010000036.1 GCA_017624675.1 Clostridia bacterium
ATCGAGTTTTGTAAAAAGGAAGTGACAGGAGAAAGTTATAAAGTTTATACCGACAAGGGTTATAGTGGCAAAAACATAGACCGCCCTGCGTTTCAAGAGTTGTTGCGTGATATAGAGGCAGGCAAGGTAAACCGTGTGATTGTTTACCGTCTTGATCGTATCAGCCGTTCGGTACTTGACTTTGCCAATTTAATTGAAGTGTTTCAAAAGAACCATGTTGATTTTGTCAGCACAATGGAGAAATTTGATACTTCAACACCCATTGGCAAGGCTATGCTGATGATTGTAATGATTTTCGCACAGCTTGAGCGTGAGACCATTCAGCAGCGTGTTATTGATGCGTATTCATCACGAAGTAAACGCGGCTTTTATATGGGTGGCAGAGTACCGTTTGGATTTGAACTTGTTGAAACAACCATAGACGGAATACGAACAAAAATGTATAAGCCTATTGAGGAAGAAGCAGAGGTTATTAGATTGATTTTTTCAATGTATTCAAAACCCCAAACCTCATTCGGCGATGTTATGCGTTATTTGGAAGAGCACGGCATACGAAAGCGTGACGGTAAACTCTTTAATCGAAGCCGATTGCGTGATGTGGTAATCAACCCCGCATATGTAAAAGCCGATTATCAGCTTTATGAGTTTTTTAAAGCGCAAGGCACAAACATTGTTAACCCACCGCAAGACTTTATCGGTATAAACGGAGCGTATCTTTATTCGGGCGATAATCTTAAGCGAAAAACCATATCCTTAGTAGGTCACACATTGGTTTTGGCTCCCCACGAGGGACTTGTTGATTCGGCAACGTGGATTAAGTGCCGTTCCAAGTGCTTAAACAATCAAAGTGTTGCACGACCTATCAAGGCAAAAGCAACCTGGCTTGCGGGTAAAATCAAATGTGCTAAATGCGGATATGCTTTAACCGCTAAGATTTATAAATGTAAAACTAAGTCCGATAACCGCTATTATCTCTGCACTAACAAATACCACGCCGGTGGTTGTCATTTTGGCTCACTGGATGCTGATGTTGTAGATGATATTGTATTTAAAGAAATGCAGAAGAAATTAGCGGAGTTTCAAACACTGTCAAAGAAAAAGCAAGACGGCTGTAACCTGCAAGTAGTAAAACTTAAAACACGCATAGAAGAGATTGACAAAGAAATATCCTCTTTGCTCGAAAAAATCTCCGCGGCAAATGATACGGTGATGCAGTACATAAACAACCGTATTGCCGAGCTTGATGCTGAGAAGAAAGAACTTGGCGCTGAGATTGTTTCATTAGAGAGCAACCGCACAAACGATGTGGGAGAAATCAGCGGATATTTTGAGCATTGGGATGAACTGTCGGTGAGCGACAAAATTACGGTGGTTGACTGCCTGATAGAGCGCATAACCGCCTCAAAAGAAAGCATTGAAATCAAGTGGAAGATATAAAAAAATCAAGTCGCAAAAGCATTTCACCATTGTTGTTCTGGTGAAGCGTTGAGGCTTACAACCGATAAGCTAAACGAAAAGAATTTCTATGCCTTTAATCCCGGTTTTGATACAAAGCCTTGTAAAACAAACGGCGATAAACTATGCTAAATTAAACAGCACCCTTATTTAGGGTGCTGTTTTCTATTCTAAACACATTTTGCAGGGTTTATATCCTGAGTTTTGACATTCTTCAAGGCTTTTGAAATATACCTTGTTTTCCTCTTTTGTCTTTTTGACTGAGGAACAATTGATTTTATGATAAATTTTGCTGTTTTTGTTGCCACAAAAGGCGTAAACATTGTTTTCCTCGCCGTGTGCTACCGAGGTGTTACCGCCTAAAATAGTTTGTGGCATTCCGTCTTTCGAGTCTTGATTATCAATAATTTCGTCTAAGTTTTGATATGTACTTGCAGTTTCGCCCTTTGCGGCCCAGATGGTAATCGGTTTTCTTTCGGTATTATCTTCGGGAAAGAAAAATATAATCGCTGCAAGTAACATAAGCGCAAGAGTGGGGAGTAAAATAAGCAAAAAAGTCTTTTTCATTACAAGTCCTTGAGTTTTTTTATTTAATTATAAAACTTTAGTTTGTTTTGTCAATACTTATGGTATGGCAAATATCCCCAAAGATGGGGGATTGAAGGTAAAAACGGCAAACAAAACTGCCATTATAATTATTGGAATTAAACAGAAAATTTTATTGGGATTTGCTTTTGAGTTTTTGATTAGAATTCTTTGTGTAAAAAGTGTGATTATGACAGAGAAGTAATAAATAGTAATATTTAAAAAATCAATATTTTTGCCAACGAAGCCCTGATAAGTGTAAAACAAAATTATAATTGAAATCATTCCGACAAAAATTGATGAAACTGATGAACAAACATAATTTTTAGGTTTGTTTTGCAATAAAAAATATTCGGCTGTGAAAAATATTAAGGCAGGGTAGAAGAGAAGCTTTAAATGCTCCCAAGTGCTTTCGTTTACAGGAAAAAACAAACCGATAACGGCAATTTTACCGCTTAATTCATATAGAAAATGACCTATTGTTCCTAAAATACTAATGATAAAAAAAGCCCAGATATTCCTTTTCGCTTTCAAATAAAACACCTCTTTAAAATATTATTAGTGAGATATATGTTGTTATTCTTAATTTACTTGACAAAAGAGACTATAAATAGTAAAATTTACTATATATTGGTATATTATATTTAATTTTGCGAATGGAGAATTAATATGAAATATGAAGTTTTAAAATTGTTGGCAAGAAATGCCCGTTATACATTTGAAGAAATTGCAGTTATGCTAGATACAACCGAAGAAAATGTTGCAAATATTGTGGCAGAACTTGAAAAGGACGGTCTCTTAAAGGGCTACAAGGCTATTGTTGACTGGGAAAAGACCGACGAAGCTTATGTTTCGGCTATTATTGAACTTAATGTCATTCCCAAGGCAGGGCTTGGCTTTGAAGAGGTTGCAGAAAAAATTATGAAATATCCTCAGGTTGAGTCGGTTTATTTGATGTCAGGTGTTTATGACCTTAATGTTGTTGTTAAGGGCAAAACCTTGCAGGATATTGCTTGGTTCGTGGCTCGTGAACTTTCAACTATTGATTCCGTAACTTCCACCACCACACATTTTGTAATGCGTCGTTACAAGGAAATGGATGTTGAGCTTGTAAGCGACAAAGATGACGACAGGGGACAGTTATGGGTTTAATAGATTATTCAAAGATTATCAACAAAACGGTTGAAGAGATAAAGCCTTCGGGTATTCGCCGCTTTTTTGATATTGCCGCTTCAATGGAGGATGTTATCTCCTTGGGTGTTGGCGAACCTGATTTTAACACCCCGTGGCAGGTTAGAAAAGCCGGTATAAACTCTCTTGAAAAAGGTAAGACCAAGTATACCTCTAACAAGGGTAATGATAAATTAATTGCCGAAATTTCAAAATATATGTCTCGCAAATATAGTGTTGAGTATAACAGCGATGAGATTTTTGTAACCGTTGGTGGCAGTGAGGCTATTGACGCTTGTATTCGCGCGGTTGTAGAATTAGGGGATGAGGTTATTATTCCTCAACCCAGTTATGTTTGCTATGAGCCTATAACCCGTCTTGCAGGCGGTGTTCCCGTTATAATCAACACACAAGCCGAAAACGATTTTAAGGTAACACCCGAAGAACTTAAAAATGCAATTTCTGATAAAACAAAGCTTTTGATTTTGCCTTATCCTTGCAACCCTACGGGTGCTATTATGGAAAAGGAAGACATTGAAAAGCTTTATGAGGTTTTAAAGGATACCAACATTTTAGTTTTATCCGATGAAATATATTCTGAGCTTACCTTTAATGGCAAAGCACACTGTTCTCCTGCGTCTATTGATGGTATGAAAGAAAGAACTGTTGTTGTTAACGGCTTTTCCAAGGCTTTTTCAATGACAGGTTGGCGTTTAGGTTTTGCTTGCGGACCCAAAGAGCTTATTGCACCTATGCTTAAAATCCATCAGTATGCTATTATGTGTGCTCCCACAACCTCGCAGTATGCCGCTATTGAGGCTTTGCGTTCTTGTGATGATGATGTAAAGTATATGGTTGATGAATATAACCGCCGCCGCAGACTGATTGTTAACGGGTTTAATAAAATCGGTCTTACTTGCCGTGAGCCAAAGGGCGCTTTTTATGTTTTTCCGTCAATTAAAAGCACAGGACTTTCCAGTGAAGAGTTTTGCGAAAAACTTTTAGACAGCAAAAAGGTGGCCGTTGTTCCAGGCAATGCTTTTGGCGATAGCGGTGAAGGTTTTGTTCGTGTGTCTTACTGTTATTCGGTAGAGCATCTGAAAGAGGCTTTAAAGAGAATTGAAGAATTCTTAAAAGAGTTATAATAATTTCAAAAGCAAAGGGTGTGGTTGCCCTTTGCTTTAATTTTCTTTTTTGAAAGTAAGGTGAATTAAGTGTCAAACAAATGTGAAATTTTAGCCCCCGTTGGTTCCCTAGAAATGCTTGAAAGTGCTGTTCGTTGCGGTGCCGACGCCGTATATCTGGGTGCAAAAGAATTTTCTGCAAGACAAAATGCTGAAAACTTTTCTTTAGAAGAACTTAAAAATGCGATTGACTATTGCCATATCCGTAATGTTAAGGTTTATTTGACACTTAATATCCTTATTAAAGAAAACGAGCTTGAGAGTGCTTTCAAATTGGCACAATCCGCCTTTAACCTTGGCATTGATGCTGTGATTATTGAGGATTTGGGCTTAGCTCATATTTTAAGAGAAAAAATCCCTGAACTCCCACTTCACGCATCAACCCAAATGTCGGTACACACTCCTGAGGCGTTGACTATTTTAAAAGAAATGGGCTTTAAGCGTGTTGTTGTGGCAAGAGAATTGTCGAAGACTGAACTTACTGCAATTTGTGAAAAAGCAAAGGAATTAGATATCGAAATTGAAGCCTTTGTTCATGGTGCGCTTTGTATGTCGGTTTCGGGTCAATGCCAACTTTCTGCCTTCTTGGGTGCCAGAAGCGGCAACCGTGGACTTTGTGCAGGACCCTGCCGATTGCCCTTTAAAGCTGAAATGGGTACGGGCTATGATTTAAGTCTTAAAGATTTATCCCTTTTAGATAGACTTTATGAACTAAAAGAAATTGGTGTTAAATCCTTTAAAATTGAGGGCAGAATGAAACGCCCCGAATATGTTGCCGCCGCAGTTACTTGTGCGAGACAGGGAATTGATAAAGGATATATTGATTTAAACCTTGCCGAAACACTTAAAAATGTATTTTCACGCCAAGGTTTTACAAGCGGCTATTTTGACAATAACCTCGGGCGCGATATGTTTGGCATAAGAACAAAGGACGATGTTGTTTCTGCAAACTCGGCTTTTCCGTTGCTTCACGAATTATACCGAAACGAGCGAAAGAGTGTTGCATTAAATATTAAAGCTGAAATTAAAGAAAATCAGCCGATTTGTGTTGTTTTTTCTGATGAAAAAAATGAGGTTAGCGTTTTAGGTGATGTTCCGCAAAAATCAATTAACAAGCCAACAAGTAGGGAAGATATAATTAAAAACCTAACAAAGCTTGGTAACACACCTTATTTTGCTGAAAATACGGAAGTTTTGCTTGAAAGCGGACTTTTTGTTTCGGCTAAAACGGTTAACGATTTAAGGCGACAAGCGACATACAAACTAGACCTTTTTAGAAGCAAGGTTAATGTAACTTTTAATGATGAAAAAATCGAGGTTGCAGATTATATTTATGAATCTAAAGAACCTAAGATTATCTGCCGTTTTGAAAACGAGGAACAAATTCCAAGTGATTTAAGCGGAGTTTCGGCTTTGATTTTCCCCTTGGAAAATGATTTTAATCTTAACCTAGATGGGATTACAAAAATAGTTGATATTCCACGAGGAATTTTAAGCGAGGAAGCAATCGCAAAAAGGCTTAAAACCTTCAAAGATAAAGGATTTGAAATTGCCCTTTGCGGAAATTTAAGCGCAGTTGAAATCGCTAAGCGCCAAGGTTTTAAAATTATGGCTGATTCGGGACTTAATATTTTTAACAGCTTTAGTCTTAAAAAAGCTAAAGAATTAGGCTGTGTTGCCGCAACGCTTTCTTATGAACTAAGTCTTAACGAGGCTAAATTTAATTGTGATATGCCAAAGGGTATTGTTTCATACGGCAAATTGCCTTTAATGCTTTTTAAAAACTGTCCTTTGAAAAACGGGCACTCTTGCGAAAAGTGTGAAAAAAAAGGCTATTTGACGGATAGATTAGGAATTAAATTCCCCGTCAGATGCCGTATGGGTTACAGCGAGATGCTAAACTCTGTTCCAATTTGGTTGGCAGATAAACAGAAAAACCTTGGGAATTTCGATTATCAGGTGCTTTATTTCACCGATGAAGCTTCACAAAGAGTAGAAGAAATCATCACTGCATATAAAGAGGAAAAAGTGGCTGATGTTAAGTATACAAGGGGATTATATTTAAAGGGAACTATATGATTTCTGTTGATATTTAACACCTTTTTCAGTATAATAGAATATATATTTCTTTTAGGAGGAATTATCTTGGATTACAAACAGTTTTTTGAACAAATAAGAGGCAAAAAAGTTGCAATGTGCGGCATTGGTGTCAGCAACACTCCGCTTATTATGAACTTTCTTAAAATGGGTGCAAAGGTTTATGCTTGTGACCGCAGAACAAGAGAATTAATTGGCGAAACCGCAAATGAAATAGAAAAAGCAGGTGCCGAGCTTCGCTTGGGCGAGGGATACCTTGATAATTTAGAGGTTGATATAATCTTCCGTACCCCCGGTATGAACTGGAATTTGCCCGAACTTGACAAGGCAAGAAAAAAGGGAATTGCAGTTACAAGCGAAATGGAAGTTTTCTTCGACTTATGCCCGGCAACAATTTTTGCTGTAACAGGCTCTGACGGTAAGACCACCACCACAACCCTTATTGCTAAAATGCTTGAGGCAGAGGGCAAAAATGTGTTTGTTGGCGGTAATATCGGCAAACCCTTGCTTCCCGAAATTGAAAATATCACAAAAGACGATTTTGTGGTTGTTGAGCTTTCTTCTTTCCAACTTATATCAATGCGTAAAAGCCCCGATGTTGCGGTTGTTACCAATGTGGCACCAAACCACCTGGATGTTCACCGTGATATGGACGAATATGTTGAAGCAAAGAAAAATGTTATTCTTCACCAAAACGCATTTTCAAGAACTGTTTTAAACCGTGATAACGAAATTACCGAAAGCTTCCGCAAGGATGTTAGAGGTCAGTCCTTAGGATTTAGTATGGAACGTCAGTTAAATAACGGCGCATGGGTAAATGATGAAGGCGTACTTTGTATGTCTTACAGAGGTATGGATTTACCCATTATTAACAAAAAAGAAATTGCTATCTTGGGCGAACACAATGTTGAAAATTACCTTTCGGCTATCGCTGCTGTTTGGGGTTATGTTGGTGTTGACGCAATTAAAAAGGTAGCTCGTGAATTTGGCGGTGTTGAGCATAGAATTGAATTTGTGCGTAATGTAAACGGCGTTAAATACTATAACGATTCTATCGCTTCGAGCCCCACAAGAACTATTGCTTGTCTTAAGGCGTTTGACCAAAAAATTCACCTTATTGCAGGTGGTTATGATAAGCATATTCCATTTGAACCATTGGCGCCTTATGTTATTGAAAAGGTTGAGAAGCTTTATCTTTGCGGAAATACAGCCGAAAAGATTGAAGCGGCTGTTAAAAATGATGAAAGCTATAAGGGCAGCCCCGAAATTATAATGGTTAAGGATATTGCCGAGGCTCTTGAAAAGGCACAGGGTTATGTGAAGTCAGGCGATATAGTAGCACTCAGCCCCGCTTGTGCTAGTTTCGATTCATTCCCGAATTTTGTTGCCCGTGGCAACTATTTTAAGGAGTTAGTAAATAAACTGTGATAGATTTAAAAAACAAACTTTTTGCACTCTCAACTGCCGACGGCATTGGTAATATAGCTGATGCTTCAAATTTGGCTTTCGATATGTTATCGAAATATTGCCCTTGCGAGAAAGCCGACAGTTTAACTGTTATGGGTTTTTTAAAGGGCGAGAGTGATTATACCCTTATGCTTGATGCTCACATCGACCAAATAGGTATGGTTGTGACCGATGTTGATGATAACGGATTTTTAACTGTAAAAAATGCAGGTGGAATTGATATTCGCTCATTACCGTCCCGCAGAGTTACTGTTCACGGTAAGGAGAAAATCACTGCGGTATTTTGCAGTACGCCACCGCACTTGGCTTCGGGCGAGAAAACCTATGACAATATAACAGATATTAAACTTGATACCGCTTTGGGTAAAAAGGCAAAAGATATTGTATCGGTGGGTGACTATGTTACCTTTGCAAATACTCCTAGAGAGCTAATTAATTACCGAGTTTGCGGAAGGTCCTTTGATGACCGCGCCGCAGTTGCTTGTTTAATTACTGTGGCCGAGCAATTGTCTTCGAAAACACTTCCCATAAATGTTGCTTTTGTTTTGAGTGATGGGGAAGAGCTGGGTCTTCGCGGTATTCGTACAGCATCTTTTAAGGTTAACCCTGATGAAGCGGTTGCTGTTGATGTTTCCTTTGGAGACGGCATTGGTATTAGTTCTGAAGAGTGCAGTCCCTTGGGTAGCGGTGCTATGATAGGTTTTGCCCCCACGCTTGATAGTAAAATTTCTAAAAAGTTGGTTTCCTTGTGTGAGAAGAAAAACATACCTTATACAAGTGAGATTATGGGCTCGAAAACCGGCACTAATGCTGATATGATTTCCGTAAACCGTGAGGGTGTTAAAACAGGGTTAGTTTCTATTCCTTTGAGAAATATGCACACAGATGTTGAAATTGCTGATTTGAAGGATTTACAATCTGTTTGCGATTTGATTTGCGAGTATGTGCTTTCGGGAGGTGTTAAGGATGTTTGATATTTTAAAAAATCTATGCAACCTTGATGCTGCCTCGGGTGATGAAACCGCAGTCAGAGAATTTATTATCAATGAGATTAAAGATTTTTGCGAATTTAAGGTTGATAATCTCGGCAATATAATTGCTTTTAAAAAGGGTAAATCAAGGTCGTCTAAAAAGCTTATGCTTGACGCTCATATGGATGAGGTCGGACTTATTATTACTTCGATTACAAGTGACGGATTTTTAAAGTTTAAAACTGTCGGTGGTATTGATGTTTCGGCTTTAATGTTCAGAAGTGTGAAAATTAACGGCACAATAAACGGCGTTATTTGCGGAAAGCCTATTCACTTGACCGAGGGTGAGGAAAGAAAAAAACTGCCTAAGTCAGACAGTCTTTATATTGATATCGGCGCCACCTCAAAAGAGGACGCTTTGAAGCATATTTCTCTCGGTGACAGAGCAGTTTTGTGCGGTGATTTTGAAGAAAATGATAATAATGTTATCTCAAAAGCACTTGATGACCGTGTTGGTTGCGCCGTTTTAATTAAACTTATTAAAGAGTTTGATGAATACGATTTTTATGCCTCTTTCTCGGTGCAAGAGGAGGTAGGACTTAGAGGTGCTAAGGTTTCGGCTTACGCTATAAATCCCGACAGTGCAATTGTTTTAGAGTCTACTACCGCCTCGGATATTGCGGGTGTGGCTGATGCGGACAAGGTTTGCAAATTGGGCGAGGGTGTAGCGGTTTCTTTTATGGATGGCGCCACCGTTTACGATAGAGACTATTACAATTTTGCTTTAAATAGCGGTCTTACTTGTCAACCCAAAACTGCAGTTGCAGGTGGTAATAATTCGGGAGCTATACATTTGAGTCGTGAGGGAGTAAGAACTATTGCTCTTTCTCTTCCTTGCCGTTATATTCACTCGTCTTCTTCTGTGGCAAACAAGGAAGATATTGAAAGTATGTATAACCTTGCAGAATATATGATTTTGAGTATTTGCGGTGGGGAAGTATAATGATTTCCAAAGTAAAACAAATACCCGATTTTAATGTTTTGTCGGCTTCCTTTATTAAAATCAAATGTTTATACGATTCCTATAAAAACGACGATAAGGTTATGTTTTTTACCTGTGACGGTGATAAGTGTGTTATATCGCTGACCGACGGTAATATGATTATTTACAACATCTCTGCCGATTTTGAGGAACTTAGAGAGTTTGTGGATTTTATTAACCCCGCCTGTGTTTTTAGCGAATATGAAACGCTTTGTGCTATCGGTAGAAAACCTAAAGAGAGAATTAATATTCTTCACAGAAAAGCCGATATAAAGGGCGAAACAGAGTCGGACAACCTTGATAGTAAAGAAATTTATCATTTGCTTGATGTTGACGGTTTGTCCTTGCCCGAATATCCTTATTTTGCGGTTGATTATTGTCACCGCTTAAATAACGGATTTGCTAAGTATTTTGCAATTAAAGATAAATGCTGTGCGGTAAGTTTTAATACCTCAGATTATGCAATTATGAATGGAATTGCAAGTCACCAAAAGGGTATGGGAAACGTAGCGCTTAAAGGGATTTTACAAAAAAATTACGGCAGTGATTTTCTCGTTTGTTGTAGGGATTCAGTGCTTGGATTTTATCAAAAAAACGGATTTTGCCATCTTGGATTTGGCGGTTATTGGGTGAAAGAAAATGTATGAGAATAAGTTTTTCAATATTGATGAGCGACTTTTAAAGTTAGATAAAAAGGCTTTGGAACTTTCAAAACAAGAGTTTGAAAAAATAGATAACATAACAGAATATAATCAGTTGAAGGTTTTAAAGGCTTTTATTGATAACGGAGTTAGTGAGTCTTCCTTTGCAGGTTCTACGGGATATGGTTATGACGATAGAGGCCGTGAGGTTTTAGAGCGAGTTATGGCTGACTGTATGGGTGCGGAGGATTCTTTAATCCGCCATAACTTTGTATCTGGAACACATACTTTAACTGTTGCTCTGTTCGGCGTTTTAAGACCGAATGATAAGGTTATTTGTTTAACGGGCAGACCTTATGATACAATTACCGGTGTTTTCGGTATTGACGAAAAGACCGACGGTTCTTTGGCTGATTTTGGCGTAGAATACGGTCAGGTTGACTTAAACGAAGAGGGAAGACCTGACATTGAGAGCATAAAGTCAGTACTATCACATGAAAAACCAAAAATGGCTTATATTCAGCGTTCACGAGGATATTCAACAAGACCGAGTCTTACCATTTTTGATATTAAAGAAATAATTGACGCTGTAAAAGAGGTATCGCCCGAAAGTATAATCATGGTTGATAACTGCTACGGCGAATTTGTTGAAAAACAAGAGCCTTGTGAAATTGGCGCAGATATAATTGCGGGTTCACTTATTAAAAACCCAGGCGGTGGTATTGCCCCCACAGGCGGTTACATTGCAGGTCGCAAGGATTTAATTGAGAAATGCGCTTACCGTTTAACCTGTGCTGGTGTTGGCAGAGAGGTGGGTGCCACTTTAGGTCATTCAAGAGAACTTTATATGGGTCTTTTTGCGGCGCCTCATGTTGTTGGCGAGGCTTTGAAGACTGCGGTTTACGCCTCGGCTTTGTTTGAACTTTTAGGCTTTAGCGTATCTCCGAAACCTCAAGAAACCAGAGGGGATATTATTCAGTGCGTAACATTAGGAACTGCAGAGGGCCTTGTGGCATTCTGTCAAGGTATGCAGTCGGGCGCGCCTGTTGATGCTTATGTTACACCCGAACCTTGGGATATGCCGGGCTACACAGACCCCGTTATTATGGCGGCGGGTGCTTTTACCTTAGGTGCTTCTATCGAGCTTTCGGCGGATGGACCTATAAGACCGCCCTATGCTGCTTGGATGCAAGGCGGACTTAATTTCCACAGTGCAAAAGCGGGTGTGCTTTTAGCGGCACAAAAGATGTTAGAGAAAAATGCTTTGGGAGAATTATAATGGAACAGTTATTTGAAGGTAAAGTTTTTGAAATTTTACCCATTACAAACGGTATAATATTTTCCTATTATAGCGGCGAACAGGAAGACGGCACAGTTCAGGTGTCTTACAAAATGATTTCCTTTGAAAACCGCCGTATTACCGATATTGCTAAAAATATTTATATGGTAACCAAGTTTGGAAACGGATATAAGGCTGTTGAAAAACTTTGCGAGAATTATATTACAGTTAAATCTCTGCTCCTACCCGGCGGTAATTTCTTTATACTTCATAATGATGGTAGCGCTCAATTAGTTGGCTCTGACGGTGAGCCGATTTGGACGGGTATTTTAACATACAGAGGTTTTGTCCCGACTGATATTATTCTTTTCGGTGACGGTCTTTGGGCTTGTTATGAAGAAGCAAATATTATTCTTAAATTCAGTTTAACCAATATGAAGCAAGAACTAAGAATTGGGGGTAAGGAGTCTCCTTTTGAAGGACCTTGCGATTTATTCGATGAGAACGGCACACTTATAATTTGCAATAAAACTTCCTCAAAAATCCAAAAAATTGATTTAAATACTTATGATATCACCGAGATACAAACATTTGAAGAGCCGCTATATCAATATGTCAGCGTAAATGGTTATAGGTTTGTGTCATTAGAATCAGGATTGTATGTTTTATAAAAAAGAGCAGAGAAATCTGCTCTTTTTGCTTGACAAATTATTCTACATTGTGTAGAATAAAATTGTACTACAACTTGTAGAATGGAGGAGTAGGAATGAAAGATTTAAGACTCGGCGAAATTGAAGCGAGATTTGCTGAAATAATTTGGAAAAACGAGCCTTTAAGTTCGGCTGAGCTTGCGGTTTTTGGTGAAAAGGAATTGGGTTGGAAAAAGACTACCAGTTATACAGTTTTAAAAAGACTTTGTGCGAAGGGGATTTTTCAAAATTCTAACGGCGAAGTGACTTCACTTATAAAAAAAGAGGAGTATTTCGCATTGAAAAGCGAGAAATTTGTTGAAGAGTCTTTTGGCGGTTCCTTACCTGCATTTTTAACAGCCTTTACAAGAGGGAAGTCTTTATCACAAGAGGAGATTAATGAAATTAGAAAAATCATTTCCGAATATGAGGAGGTGTGATTATGAGTGCTTTGTTTTTGAAAATACTTGATATGAGTATTACTGCCAGTTGGCTTGTGTTGGCAGTAATAATACTTAGACCGTTGCTTACAAAGGCGCCCAAATGGATTAGAGGAATTTTGTGGAGTTTTGTGGCGTTAAGACTTATGATTCCTATCTCTATTGAGAGCATTTTCAGTATGATGCCGAGGTTTAATTCGTCATCGGTCACATTGTATGAAACAAAAACCGAAGCAGTCGTTTTAGATGTTCCCGCATTTAATCAAGCGGTGGAATCGTTAGTAACTAATCCGGGCGACAGTGTTGACCCAATGCAAATTTTAATTTTTGTATTGTCTATTGTTTGGGGTATAGGGATAATTTTAATGCTTTGTTATATGGCTGTAACTTATCTTTTAATCAAGAGAAAGGTTAAGGAAGCGGTTTTGTTAGAGGATAATATTTGGGTTTGTGATAGAATTGCGACACCCTTTATCTTAGGTGTTATAAAACCCAAAATTTATTTACCTACCTTAATGAATAGCGCCGATACAGAGTATGTGATTGCGCACGAAAAAGCACACATTAAGCGACTTGACCATTTGTGGAAACCGTTAGCATTTTTGCTTCTTTGTGTATATTGGTTTAATCCGCTTTTATGGGTAGCGTATGCTTTACTCTGCAAAGATATAGAACTCGCTTGTGATGAAAAGGTTTTAAAAGAATTAGGCACCCAAATTAAAAAACCTTATTGCGAGGCGCTTGTTAATTGCAGTATAACCAGAAAGCCAATATCAGCCTGTCCTTTAGCGTTTGGTGAAAACGGAGTTAAAGCGCGAATTAAATCTGTTTTGGCATTTAAAAAAGCGGGGATAGTCATAACGGCTTTATCTCTTAGTCTTGCAATTATTGTTGCAATAGGCTTCTTAACCAACCCTGAAATTCAGGAAAAACCAAGCGCTAATTCCAATGTTTCTGAAAATAAGCAAAATGAAAGTTTTTCATTTAACACAAACAACAATGTTGTTATATCAGCTAATAGTTTCGGTTTTAGCGATGGAAAACCCTATATTTCAATAACGCTTAAAAATAACAGCGACCAAAATGTTGTTCTTTACGGTCAAGATTTTTATATTTTGGACGGCAATAGTGTAGTCGAACCAAATGGCACAGTCTTTTATGATTTGTTACAATTTATACTTAAATCTGGTGAAAGCGATGTTATGAGTCTTGATTTGCAGGATTATACCCTAAAAGAAAACAAAGTATACCGCCTTGTTAAAAATTATAAAATTGAAGGAAGCGATAAAACTTACGGCGGATTTATAGATTTTAAAATTGACACTCGAGAGGTTAAAGGCATCCTTTTAAGTTGTGTTGGCACTACCGATGACGATATTTATGTTGACAGCGCTTTTGGCAGTGTTCCTTTGTATCTTTTCGGTGATGATAATGTTCTGTATTCTAATGAATATAACGGCAAAGAACATATAATTAAATATTGGTATCCTGTTGGAAAACTTGAAAAATTCAAAGTCAGTAAAAAAGATTTTCGTGACACCTCACTTGTTAAATGGCATAGTGATAGTGAGTCGGTGGAAAGTATTATTGCCAACAATAAAGCGGCGTTCAGATATGTTAATAACGAAGAAGCTTTTTATTATAAGTTGTTACAACAAAAAGATGGCTCTTATTATTTGATTGAGGGTTGGACCGGAAACAACGGGATTTATCGTGTGCTTAAAATGTCAGTGGTAACGAGTGAGCCGTTGGCAGTTCAAAAAGTTTCCCTTACGACTATACCCTCAAAGTCGGGGGAGGAGAAAACTCAAATTATTGACGGTGTTTCTCAGATTTCAAAATATTTAAAAGGTGACCATTGGACAGAAAAAAATGAGGGTGAATGGGTTAAATTTAATCCATCAAGACCTAGTCAATACTATCTTACAGTGCATTTTGCAAATGATTCATATATGCACATTAATTTATATTTTTCTAATAAAGAAGATACTGCCTACGCCTCGATTTTCAGAGGTAAAGGCGAGGTAGTGCATTACTCTTCGCTTTCCAAAGAAGACTATACAAGGGTAATTCTTTCAGACGAATTAAGGGATTTTATTGTTAATAATATTTTGAAATAAAAAACAGGCAAGGCGTAAAAACCTTGCCTGTTAAACTTTTCTCATTATTTTGAAACCATTTCTAAAAGAGAAGAAAATTCGTTACTTGCGTTTTTACTTTCCAAAGCGCTGTTTGAAATTTTGCTCTTTGTATCTTCAAGAGACTCAATAAGAGCGGAAATCTCATTTGTAAAGTTTTGAGCGGTTTCATTAACGGAATCACGTAAACTGTTAAGTGCGATATGAGTTTCCTCAATAGCAGAAACGTTTTTATTAATTTCACTTTCAGCCAACTTTGAACTTTCCTCAGCGTTAGACATAATGGTATTTGCGTTGGTGTTAGCAACGAGATAAAGCTTACCAATATTTTCGCTTAGTCTTTCCATTTCGGCTTTCTTAGCGTTAAACTCGTCAAGTTTCGCATTTAATTCGCGGTTTTCGTGATTTAGTTTTTCTTCGTTTCCAACTAAAGCGTTAACCTTTTCCTCTAAAGCGGAAATATCATCTTTAAAGGTTTGCTCTTTATCTTTAAAGTTGTTGTGAAGCTTTTTGATATATTCAATCACATCGTCTTGGTTGTAACCAAAAAGACTTTTTCTGAATCCTATAGCCATTTTAAAATTCCTCCAAATCGGATATACGTTATCATATTAACAAATATCTTAAAATAAATCAAGATTTTTTTAAAATGTCAGCTTTTATTTGTGAATTTGCATAATTTATGTCTTTATTAAATATTAAAAGTAGAGTTTTTTGAAAAAAATGTAATTTTTCTAAAAAAACACTTTATTTTTTTTAATAAAACTGTTATAATGTTACGGATACCTATGAAAGTGGGTACTATTACGTTAATAATGGAGTTTTCCATAATAAAATTCAGGAGGTTGACTTAAATGAGTCACAAGTATGTTTACCTTTTCTCAGAAGGCGATGCAAGCATGCGTGAGCTTTTAGGTGGTAAGGGTGCTAACCTTGCAGAAATGACCAAAATCGGTCTTCCTGTTCCTCAGGGTTTCACTGTTTCTACTGAAGCTTGCACACAGTACTACGAGGATGGCAGAAAGATTAATGATGACATCCAGGCACAAATCATGGTAGGAATTGACAAGATGGAGGAAATCACCGGCAAGAAGTTCGGCGATAAAACAAATCCTCTTCTCGTTTCTGTTCGTTCCGGTGCTCGTGCATCTATGCCCGGTATGATGGATACAATCCTTAACCTCGGTCTTAATGAAGACGTTGTTGAGACAATGGCTGCTCAGTCAGGTAATGCTCGTTGGGCTTATGACTGCTACCGTCGTTTCATTCAGATGTATTCTGACGTTGTTATGGAAGTTGGTAAGAAATATTTCGAAGAGTTAATCGACGAAATGAAGGCTGACAGAGGTGTTTCCCTCGACGTTGAGCTTACTGCTGATGACCTTAAGGAATTAGCAGAGCAGTTCAAGGCTGAATACAAGAGCAAAATCGGTAAAGATTTCCCCTCAGACCCCAAAGAGCAATTGATGGGCGCTGTTGAGGCTGTTTTCCGTTCATGGGATAACCCCCGTGCAAACGTTTACCGTCGTGACAACGATATTCCTTATTCTTGGGGTACCGCTGTTAACGTACAGATGATGGCTTTCGGTAACATGGGTGATGACTGTGGTACTGGTGTTGCATTTACCCGCGACCCCGCTACTGGTGAAAAGGGACTCATGGGCGAGTTCTTAACCAACGCTCAGGGTGAGGACGTTGTTGCCGGTGTTCGTACACCTATGCCCATCGCTGAGATGGCTAACAAATTCCCCGAGGCTTTCGAAGAGTTCAACAAGGTTTGCGCAACTCTCGAAGACCACTACCGTGATATGCAGGATATGGAGTTCACCGTTGAGCACGGCAAACTATATATGCTTCAGACCCGTAACGGTAAGAGAACTGCTAAGGCTGCTCTCAAAATCGCTTGTGATTTAGTTGCTGAGGGTATGATTAACGAGCAAACTGCTGTTGCTATGATTGACCCCCGTAACCTTGATACTTTATTACACCCCCAATTCGATGCTAAGACCCTTAAGGCTTCTGCTCCTGTTGGTAAGGGCTTAGGCGCTTCTCCCGGCGCTGCTTGCGGTAAGGTTGTATTCACTGCTGAAGATGCAGTTGAGTGGAACAACCGTGGCGAGAAGGTTGTTCTTGTTCGTCTTGAGACCTCTCCTGAAGATATTACAGGTATGAAGGCTTCTCAGGGTATCCTCACCGTTCGTGGTGGTATGACCTCTCACGCAGCCGTTGTTGCTCGTGGTATGGGTACTTGCTGCGTTTCCGGTTGCGGCGACATCATTATGGATGAAGAAAACAAACAATTCACTCTTGCAGGCAAGACCTACAAAGAGGGCGACTATATTTCTATCGACGGTTCTACCGGTAACATTTATGACGGTATTATCCCCACTGTTGACGCTGAAATCGTTGGCGAGTTTAAGACTATTATGGACTGGGCTGATAAGTTCAGAACATTAAAGGTTCGTACCAATGCTGATACTCCTGCTGACGCTAAGAAGGCTGTTGAGTTAGGCGCTGAGGGTATCGGTCTTTGCCGTACTGAGCATATGTTCTTCGAGGCTGACAGAATTGCTGCTTTCCGTGAAATGATTTGTTCTGACACTGTAGAAGGCAGAGAAGCAGCACTTGCTAAGATTCTTCCTTATCAGCAAGGCGACTTTGAGAAGCTTTACGAAGCTCTTGAAGGCAACCCCGTTTGCATCCGTTTCCTTGACCCCCCTCTCCACGAGTTCGTTCCCACTGAAGAGGCTGACATTAAGGCTCTTGCTGATGCACAGGGCAAAACTGTTGCTGACATTAAGAACATTATCTCTAGCTTACACGAGTTCAACCCCATGATGGGTCACCGTGGTTGCCGTCTTGCAGTTACCTATCCTGAAATTGCAAAGATGCAGACAACTGCTGTTATTCGTGCAGCTATCAATGTTAAGAAGGCTCACGCTGACTGGAACATTGTTCCTGAAATTATGATTCCTTTGACCGGTGAAGTTAAAGAGTTGAAGTTTGTTAAGGATATCGTTGTTGCTACCGCTGATGCTGAAATCGCTGCTGCTGGCGTTGAGCTTAAGTACGAAGTTGGTACAATGATGGAAATCCCCAGAGCTTGCTTGACTGCTGATGATGTTGCAAAAGAGGCTGAATTCTTCTGCTTCGGTACTAACGACCTTACTCAGATGACCTTCGGCTTCAGCCGTGATGATGCTGGTAAGTTCTTGGATGCTTACTATGACCGTAAGATTTACGAGAACGACCCATTTGCTAAGTTAGACCAGACCGGCGTTGGTAAATTAATGGATATGGCTGTTGCTATGGGTAAAAAGACCCGTCCTGAAATTCACTGCGGTATCTGCGGTGAGCACGGCGGCGACCCCGTATCTGTTGAGTTCTGCCATAAGATTGGTCTTGACTATGTATCTTGTTCACCCTTCCGTGTACCTGTAGCTCGCCTCGCTGCTGCTCAGGCTGCTATCAAATATGGGGAGGACTAATCTGTACTTCAGTTTTAAGGTTAATTTCGACCAAGCAGAAGCATACAGAAAATCAACAGACCAATATCTTCGTGCAAAACAGTGGG
>JAGAMO010000037.1 GCA_017624675.1 Clostridia bacterium
GCTGCACCGATATTAAGAGTACCACCAACAACAAGTGTACCGATGGTATAAACGAGATATGCTACGGCGTAACCAACTGCAAGTTGGAGACCAATGCCGCCCCAAAGCCATTTAGCGCTCTTCATTTCAGCGTTCATAGCACCAATAGCGGCAAAGCAAGGAGGTGTGTAAAGGTTAAACATTAAGTATGCAAGAGCTGCAACCTTAGTGATTGCCATAATACCTGCAACCTCCGCGCCTGCGCCTTCCATCATAGCAAGTTCTTCTGTGTCAATCAGATTTTCAAGACCAACAAAGCAAACTGCCAGAGTACCAACAACATTTTCTTTTGCGATAAAGCCTGTAATTGCCGCCGCTGCCAACTGCCAAGATAGAACGCCAACAATCGGAACAAGCAAATAAGCAAAAGGGGAAGCAATAGATGCAAGAATAGAGGAATCTGCACTTTCAGCAACAGCAAAGCTCCAAGTGAAGGTCTGCATAAGCTGTACTGCCATATTACAAAGGAGGATAATAGTAGCTGCTTTTACAATGTAAGCCCAACCACGGCTACACATAGACTTAAAAGCACCCCAAAAAGAAGGAGCCTTATATTCGGGAAGTTCAATAATGAAGAAGGATTTTCTTGCCTTGTAACCAGTGATAGCGTTGACAAGAAGCGCACCAAGGAAAATAAGTGCAATACCTGCAAAATACATCAAAGCACTAACCCACCAAGCATCCTCAAAGAATGCGCCTGCAAAAAGGGCGATAACGGGAATCTTTGCACCACAAGGCATAAACGGTGCAAGCATAGCAGTCGCTCTGCGCTCACGTTCATTACGGATAGTACGGCTTGCCATAATGCCGGGAACGGCACATCCAACGGTAATAACAAAAGGAATTACCGACTTGCCGGAAAGACCAACCTTCTTGAAGATAGGATCAAGAACAACTGCCGCACGGGACATATATCCGCAATCCTCTAAAAGAGCAATGAGGAAATACATTACCATAACGAGAGGTAAGAATCCAACAACGGCAACCACACCGCCGATAACGCCATCAACAAGAATAGCAGAAATCAGAGGATTGGCATTTTCAAGCAGACCGCCAACCCATCCTTGGAACATCTCAAGCAGAGGTACAAGACCGGGGATAAAGGTATCTCCAACTTCTACGCCTTCGGCGATCCAAGTGCCGAGTGTTGTCTGAGAAATATAGAACACAAGGAACATTACAGCAGCAAAAATCGGAATGCCAAGCCATTTGTTTGTCAAAACATCATCAATTTTATCGCCGAAGTTTTTATCCTTGGTGAGAACCTTGCGGGTCTCAACCTCTTTTACGATTTTGTTTACAAACTCAAAACGTTTGCGGTCAGCGGCTTCAACCACCGCCTTGTCTGTGAGGTCGATATCGCCTTGTATGTAAGGTGCGGTTTGCTCTTTTCCTGCTTGTGCAACAGCAGCTTCAATAAGAGTCTTCAAGCCATCTGCAGAAGTGGAAACTGTTTTAACAACGGGACATCCAAGTTTTGCGGAAAGAGCATCAGCATCAATCTTGTTGCCTTTCTTCTTGCCAATATCGCTCTTATTCAGAGCAACAACAACGGGAATGCCAAGTTCTAAAAGCTGTGTGGTAAAGAAAAGACTGCGACTCAAGTTATCCGCATCCACAATATTAATAATAACATCGGGGTTCTCATTCTTTACATAAGAGCTGGTGATGCTTTCCTCGCTTGTAAATGGCGACATTGAGTATGCACCGGGAAGGTCAACAGCAGTAATCTGTTCACTTACTGTATATGCCTTCTTAATTGGATGTTCTTTTTTGTCAACGGTAACACCTGCCCAGTTACCAACCTTTTCATTACGGCCGGTCAGAGCATTATACATTGTGGTCTTACCTGAGTTCGGGTTGCCTGTTAAAGCAATTCTCATTTGCATATCCTCCTGATTCTTAACTATGTATAGTTATATCAAATAAAGTTATTATCGTTAGTTAGCCACCGCTAACTAACGGGCTAAAAAAATAAGCTATGCTTATTTTTATTAAACAATAATAGCTTCTGCTAATTGGGTATCAATGTTGTAGCGAGCGTCTTTAATAGAAACGGTGCAACCGCCCCTGCGGTGCACAATTACAGTTATAGCCTCCCCGCTGTAACAACCGAGAGAGAACAAGAAAGCGTTTAGCTCCTCGTCATTTGTATTAATCTGCTTAATGATATATTCTTTTCCTGCTTCTGCTTCTCTCAAATTCATATTCGTTACCACCGTATTATATAGCGGTTAGTTTTTGCTAACCGTTAGCTATTAAATATAGTTAGCCGTCGCTAACCAAATATTATATTACCACATTTTTCAAATTTGTCAAGTGTTTTTTTAAAATAAAAAAGACCGCAAAAGCGGTCTTTTAAGTTTAGATTGATGTGGTATTTGCGATTTCGTACATTTCCATATCCAAATCTTTTTTCATATTAAGCGCTTCGTAGATATCATAATCCACAACGGTGTTATTCTTGATAGCAACAACACGGTTTCCCTTGCCCTCTTGCAAAAGCTTAACTGCGGCATAGCCCAACTGGGTTGCGCGAACGCGGTCTCTTACTGTGGGATTACCGCCACGCTGAACGTGACCTAAAGTGGTAGCACGGGTAACAACGCCTGTACCCGCTTCTATTTGTTTTGCTATTTCTTCAACACCGCCAACGCCCTCGGCAACAACTACTATAAAGTGGCGTTTGCCGGTTTTCTGTATTGCTTTAATTCTAGCTATTACCTCTTCAACGCTAAGTTCAACCTCAGGCACCATAATAGCAGTAGCGCCAACAGCAATGCCACACTGAAGTGCCAAGTGACCTGCGTGTCTTCCCATAACCTCTACAACACTGCAACGGTCGTGAGACTGAGAGGTATCACGGATTTTATCAACCATTTCCATTGCGGTATTCATAGCTGTATCAAAACCTAAGGTATAGTCAGTACAAGCAATATCGTTATCAATGGTGCCGGGGATACCAACACAAGGAATACCGTGTAAAGATAAATCACGCGCACCTCTGAAAGAACCGTCACCGCCGATTACAACAAGACCCTCAATACCTGCAGCTTTACACGCCTCTGCACCCTCAATGATACCTGCTTCTTCTCTAAATCTGGGACTTCTTGCGGTGTAAAGCATTGTGCCGCCGCGATTTATAATATCTGATACGCTACGGGCATTTAAATCAATTATATCTCCTTCAATAAGACCGTTATAGCCGCGCATAACACCCTTAACGGTCATACCGTTTGCGATAGCAGTTCTCACAACCGCTCTCACAGCGGCGTTCATACCCGGAGCGTCGCCTCCACTGGTTAAAACACCTATAGTTTTCATATATAATCACTCCTGAAAGCTAATTTCAAAATTCAAATTATAGTATAAAACAAATTTTTCTAAATTTCAACTATTATTTTACGAATTTTACATTCTCATTACCCAAAAGTGCTGACAGTCTGCTTATTAAATTGCCGTTTTCACTCACAAACAACTCTTTTGGTGCGGCCAAGCGGCGATTTTCCTTAAGCGCCACAATAGTCACAGGGTTTTCGCCTTTAAATTCGCTCAAAATTTGTTTTACCTTTGCAAATTCTTGAGAGTCAATCGACTCAACTTTAATATACAGTCCCGATTTTACTTTTGAAACGGGCGAGTTTGTCTCGGGAATAGGCTCTGCTTTTTCTAAAATCACCTCAGGTTCCCTATCCTCTCGCTCACTTACCTTACCGCTTATAATCAAGGGCTTGGCCGACTGCAAAAGTTCGCGGTATTGCTCCCACGTCTTTGAGAAAATTGTTATTCCCACCGAGGAATACATATCCTCTAAAAATGCGGTTGCCAAAAGATTGCCGTTTTTAAGTTGGCGGACCTTAATATTATCGACAATTCCCGCAAGAGTAACCCTTGCCGTGTCCCCTATCTTGCCCGAAAGTATTTCATCGGTTTTAGAAAGACCCATTCGGTTCAAAAGACTTGCATACTTATCAAGCGGATGACCGCTAAGATACAGTCCCGTTGCTTCTTTTTCGAGGCTTAGTTTAATATCATTTTCCATTTCGGGCATTGGCTCCATCTTAAATGTGTCAACACTTTCCATTTCGCCAAACAAATTAAGCTGACCCTGAGCGGAAAAACGCTTTTCAGCCTCGGCGGCGGTCAAAACACCGTCAATATTATAAAGCATCTGGCGGCGGTTAGGCTCTACACAGTCAAGGGCACCGCTTTTAACCAATCCTTCAAGTGCTTTGCGGTTTAATTCTCTTGAATAGTTTCTAAGGCAGAAATCGTAAAGAGAAGCATATTTTCCGTTTTGCTCCCTCTCTTTAACCAAGCGGTCAATAACACTAGCACCCAAAAATTTAATCGCCATCAAACCAAAACGGATAGCACCCTTTTCAGGGGTAAATCCGCTAAAACTCTCATTTACAGAGGGTGGCAAAAGGGTTATTCCCATTTTTTTGCACTGAGCGGTATAATGGGTGATTTTTGTGGTGTTATCAAGCACACCCGTCATAAGAGACGCAAAATATTCTGACGAATAATGGCATTTAAGGTACGCCGTTCTGTATGCCACAAAGGCATAAGCGCAAGCGTGGGCTTTATTGAAAGCATAAGAACTAAAGCTTGACATACTTTCAAAAATTTCTTTAGCCTGTGTTTCGTCAACGCCTCGGTTTACTGCGCCCTCACATATAATATTACCCTGCTCGTCCTTTTCGCCGTAAAGGAAAAACTCTCTCTCCCTTTCCATAACAGCGTGTTTTTTCTTAGCCATAGCACGGCGGACAATGTCAGCTCTGCCAAAAGAATAACCCGCCAAGGCTCTGAACACCTGCATAACCTGTTCTTGATAAACAATGCAACCGTAGGTTACATCAAGTATAGGCTTCAAAAGAGGTGTTACATATTTAATATCCTTAGGGTTGTGACGGTTGTGAATGTATTTTGGAATAGAGTCCATGGGACCGGGTCTATAAAGGGACAAAACCGCCGTTAAATCCTCAATGCTTGTGGGGGTAAGCTGTCTGAGAACGCTTTTCATACCCTCCGACTCAAACTGAAAAACACCGTCGGTATTTCCCTTTGACATAAGCTCGTATGTGGCCCTATCGTCAAGGGGGATTTTTTCAATATCAAAATCGGGGTTTTGCCTTTGTATGAGTTTGACCGTATCATCAATAACGGTCAAGTTCCTCAGACCCAAAAAGTCCATTTTAAGAAGACCCAATTCCTCAAGGGAGGTCATTGTATACTGGGTCACAACGGCTTCGTCGTTAACACTGAGTGGCACATACTCGGCAACAGGTCGGTCGGCAATTACAATTCCTGCCGCATGGGTGGAAGCGTGGCGTGGCATACCCTCAAGGCGTCTTGCCATATCAAGAAGTGCTTTCGCCTGTTCGTCATTTTCATAAATATCGCTCAGTTCCTTGGAAGACTCCAAGGCTCTTTTAATCGTCATACCCTGTGAAAAAGGTATCAGCTTTGCAATTTTATCGCAAAGAGCGTAGGGCACATCCATGGCTCTGCCCGTGTCTCTCACAGCCGCCCTTGCCGCCAAAGTTCCAAAGGTTACGATTTGGGAAACGCGTTCTTTGCCGTATTTTTCAATTACATAATCAATAACCCTTTGACGCTGACGGTAGCAAAAATCAATATCGAAATCGGGCATTGAAACACGCTCGGGATTTAAGAAACGCTCGAAAAACAGGTTATATTTTATAGGGTCAATTCCCGTAATACCTATGCAATAAGCCGCCAAGGAAGCGGCACCCGAACCTCTGCCGGGACCTACGGGTATATCGTTTCGTTTTGCAAAGTTTACAAAATCGGCAACTATTAAATAATAATCAACATAACCCATTTTGCCTATTATCTCAAGCTCGTAATCCAAACGGTCTCTGACCTCTTTTGAGGGATTTTCACCGTAAATTCTATGCATACCCTCAAGGCATTTTTCCTTGAAATATTCAAAATGGTCACGGTCGCCAATATCGAAAACGGGCAGTTTTATTTTGCCAAATTCGAACTCGACATTGCATTTATCTGCAATTTTGAGGGTGTTATCCAAAGCATTAATATCCTTTGGGAAGACCTTTTCCATTTCTTCACGGGTTTTCAGATAAAATTCGTTTGTTTTAAACTCAAGGGGATTTTCTCCCGAAACGGTGTTGCCTGTTTGGATGCAAATAAGTACCCTTTGCATCTCGTTATCTGCTTTTTCAATATAATGAACATCATTTGTGGCAACACATTCTATGCCGAGTTCTCCACTTAATTTCCTAATTCCCAAATTCACCTGTTGCTGTTCGGGAATTAGGTGGTTTTGCATTTCAAGGTAATAATCATCCCCGAAAACGCCTTTATACCAAAGGGCAATATCTCTTGCTGTTTCATAATCGTTATTCAAAAGAGCTTTGGGAATTTCACCCGCAAGACAAGCCGAAAGGCAAACTAGCCCTTTGCTGTGTTTTTGCAAAAGTTCACGGTCAATACGGGGTTTTGAATAAAACCCCTCGGTAAAACCCGATGACACGAGTTTTATTAAATTTTGATAACCCTCATTATTTTTGCAAAGCAAAACCAGATGGGAATAAGAGTAATCGGGTCCCTTTACCTTGTCAAAACGGCTTCGGGGCGCAACATAAACCTCGCAACCGATAATGGGTTTTACGCCCTTTTCCTTGGCATATTTATAAAAATCTATACAACCGTACATAACACCGTGGTCGGTAATGGCAATACTCTTTTGACCGAGTTCGGCAGCTTTATCTATAAGCTTCTTTATACGGCAGCAGCCGTCAAGTAGACTGTATTCGGTGTGAACATGCAAATGCGCAAAATCCATTTGACGGCTCCCTTCGGTTAGTTTTTCATTTCTTCGTAAATTTCTATAATCTTTTGAAAGCGGTGGTTAAGCCCCGAAATTGTTAATGGCTCACTTGAAAGTCGTACTAGCTCTTTTAAGGTAGCTTCTGGGTTTTCAAGTCTGAGTTTCGCCGCTTGTAAAAGCTCCTCGGGAAGACTCTCAAGCCTGTCCACACTCTTTAAAAATTCAATGGCGCGGCGTTGTCTTATAGACGCCTCAACCGTTTTTGAAATGTTTGCGCTGTCGCAATTTCTTGCACGGTTAATACTGTTTTTAACACTTTTAATAACCTTGGTATCCATAATTTCAAGGCTGTGCTTTGACGCACCCATAAAGGTCAGCAAATCCTCAATTACGGCACTGTCCTTTGTGTAAAGCTTTAAGCCTTTTCCGTTTTTTGCGCTTTTAAGGGAAATTCCCTCTCGCAAAAGAAGTGCTTGAAGTTCCAATGCTATAGTCTCGGTTTTAACATTAAACTCAAGTCTGTATTCCTTTTCGGGGTCGTTTATATTTCCGCAAGACAAAAACGCACCTCTAACAAAGGAAGCAAAGCAACAGTCTCTTAGAAAAATTGAATCATCTATCAATTCTTCACTCATACCGAAATCATACTGAGCTAAAATTTTAAGTCTGTCTGCCTCACTTATAACCTCTGCAACAAAGGTGGGCTTTTTACTTCCGCCCGTCTTTATTTCGGGTTTTATTTTATAATTCTGGAAAATCGCGTTAGCGTATCCGCGTGCCACCTCTTCGTTTGCAGTTTGCAGAGCTATTCTTTTAATCGAAAAGGCTCGTCCAAAAAGCATAAAACCGTAACAAAAGGCTTGTCTGCAACAGCCAGACACCCTTAAATTTAAAAGTTCGCTCTTAACAGAAGAACAAAAGGACATTTTTTACCTCTTTAAAATATCTCTATGCACAATGGCACAGTCGTAATTTTTTTGTTTTAAAGCCTCGCCGATTTTTTCGGCAAAGGTAACCGAGCGGTGTTTTCCGCCCGTGCAACCGAAAGCTATTGTCAACTGACTTTTGCCCTCTTTTTCATAAAGCGGGATTGAATACTGCAAAAAGTCATATAACTTTTCAAAAAATTTTACACTTTCAGCGGTGCTTAATACATAATCCTGCACTGCCTTTTCGGTACCTGTTTTCTCCTTTAAATTTTCATCATAAAAGGGATTTGGAAGACATCTTACATCGAAAACCAAATCGTCCTCATTATCTACACCGTATTTAAAGCCAAAGGACTTGCAAAGAATTTTCATAGAGGTGCCCTTGTCCCCAACGAAAAGAGCGGTCACCTTTTCCTTTAACTGAGCCATAGAAATAAGGCTTGTGTCAACAATATAGTCGGCTCTGTTACGGATTTTCTTTAATGCCTTTCGTTCTTTTTCAATAGCATCTGCTAAAGAAAGCTTTCCGTTTTTATTAAGGGGATGCTTACGGCGGTTTTCCTTGTATCTTCTGATTAATGTTTCGGTTGAAGCATCAAGGAAAAGGATTTTATATTTAAGTCCTCGCTCATCAAGACCTGCCAAAACCTCATCTATACTTTTAAAAAGTTCGCCGCCTCGCATATCGGTAATAAGCGCCATTTTGGAAAATTGACCCTTATCTCCGCTCATATCAACAAAAGCGGGAATTATTGCGGGAGGAACATTATCAACGCAGTAAAATCCCATATCCTCAAGTGTGTTTGAAGCCTGAGATTTACCTGCGCCCGACATTCCTGTTACAATAATAAGTTCCATTTACTGTTCCCTTCCTACGAAAATTACTTCGGGCTCAAGCTTAACTCCGTTGTTTTCGAATACTGTATCCTGAACCTTTTTCATTAAATCCAATATATCTTTAGTGGTGGCGTTTGATTTGTTTATAACAAATCCTGCGTGTTTTTCACTGACCTGGGCTCCGCCAACACTTACCCCTTTAAGTCCGTTTTCCTCAATTAGTGCACCCGCAAAATAGCCTTCGGGTCTTTTAAAGGTGCTGCCCGCACTTGGGTATTCCAAAGGCTGTTTATCCCGTCTTTTTCCCATAAGGGTATTCATTTTATCCCAAATTTCAGCCTTGTCGCCTTTAGTAAGCTTAAAGGTTACCTTTGTGATAATATTTGAATCGGTTTTAAAACAACTTGTTCGATACCCTAAATTCATATTTTCTTTTGTCGTTGTGCCTGTTTCTCCGCAAGATGACACAAAGTCGGCGCTAATAACAACATCCTTAATTTCACCGCCGTAAGCGCCTGCATTCATATAAAGTGCGCCGCCCACAGTTCCGGGTATTCCGTATGCAAACTCAAGACCCGAGAGTCCCTCATTGGCAACAGCAACACAAAGTGCAGTTAAGGAAGTTCCCGCCTCGGCGGTAACAGTCTCTCCGTCAATGGAAATTTCGTCCATTAACCGCAAAGAAACAACCGCTCCCTCAATACCTTTGTCCGACACTAAAAGATTAGAGCCTTTTCCCAATATAAAGAGTGGTACGCCTAATGAATTTGCCGTTTCAACAAGCAAACATAAGGTATCCGTATCATTTACAGTCACGAAAATATCTGCGTTTCCGCCGGTTTTAAAGCCATTATGATTTTTCATTGGCTCATTAAGTTTTACTTCAAGTCCTACTTCCTTACAAAACTCTGTAAAAAGGCTGTAATCCATAAATTCTCTCCAATTTTACTTGTATAAATCGCCAAGATATGCGGCGCCGATAATACCTGCATCGTTTCCAAGCTCTGCGGCCTTAATAACCGCTTTTTTCTCCATAAGACGGGCGTAGTTTTCACCGTCTACTATCTTTTGAAGAGGCACAATAATATTATCGCCCTCTTTGGAAACACCGCCGCCAATACACAAAATCTCGGGTTGGAATATGTTAATCATATTAGCAACACCAACTGATAGATAGTAAATATACTTGTCAACAACCGCTTTTCCTGCCTCGTCGCCCTTGCGCATTGCATCGAAAGCGGTAAGACCGTTAACAGCGTTAATATCACCCTTTACAATATCCCACATAATGCTATTTGGATATTTTACCATAGCCTGTTTTGTCTGACGGATAAGTGCGGTTGCCGAAGCGTAGGCCTCGAAACAGCCTTGGCGGCCACAACTGCACATTTGACCGTTAATATCAATAACTGTGTGGCCAAGCTCTGCACCTGCATAGTTAGAGCCGGTAAGCATTCTGCCGTCAATAATAACTCCACCGCCAACACCGGTGCCTAATGTCAGCATAACAAAATTGTTAACGCCCTTACCTGCACCCGCAATAAGTTCGCCATAAGCCGCAGCGTTAGCATCGTTATCAAGATAAAAATCAATCCCTGTTTTTTCCTTTAAAAGTTTGGATAATTCAAGGTTAAAAAATCCTAAATTGTTAGAATAAACCACAATTCCCTCAGTGGGATTAATAGAACCGGGTGAGCCAACACCTGCCGAAACTATATCTTTTGCCTCGAGTCCTGCTTTGGCGATTGCTTCTAAAGAAACCTCTGCCATATCCTTTACAATTTCTTCTGCAGGACGGGGGCAATTTGTTTTTCTTTTTGCGGTGGCGATAATTTTAAAATTCTCGTCCACAACACCCGCTACAATATTTGTTCCTCCAAGGTCAATTCCTAATCTATACATACTAATTCTCCTAAAATTTGTTTTAATTTTCTGCCATACCTAATTTTTTAAGTAAATCTTCAGCCGCATTGTAACCTAGCTTCTTTTGGCGGTTGTTCATAGCAGCTACCTCAATTATAATTGCAAGATTTCGACCGGGCTTTACGGGAATTGTAAGACTTGGAATCTCAAGTCCCAAAATCTCGGTAGTTTTATTTTCAAGACCCATTCGGTCGTAAGCCTTGTTAACATCCCAAGGCTCCATCTTAATTACAAGGTCAATTTTTTCTGTAAGCTTTACAGCACCCGCACCGAATATACGGCTTGCATTTATAATACCTATTCCTCGAAGCTCAATAAAATGCCTTATATTGTCAGGCGCCGAGCCAACCAAAGATTTGCTTGAAACTCTTTTAATTTCAACAGCATCGTCGGCAATTAAACGGTGACCTCTTTTAACAAGCTCTATTGCCGTTTCACTCTTACCAACTCCGCTTTCGCCAAGAAGTAAAATACCCTCGCCGTAAACCTCAACCAAAACACCGTGCTGTGTTATACGGGGTGCCAAGTTAAGATTTAAAAATGCAATTAGAGCCGCCTCAAACTCCGAGGTTGTAACCTTTGTTCTAAGCAGCGGCACATCATATTTTGCCGCCATTTGACGGTAAATATCGCTAACCTGTAAATCGTGGCAGATAACCACTGCGGGAGGCTTTTGAGCAAAGAGCTCTTTAAGCCTGTCTCTTGCCTTTTCCTCGGTGAAATGCTCTAAAAATCCGTTTTCGGTTCTGCCGATAATTTGAATTCGGTTTTTGTCAAAAAATTTAAAATAACCTGCCATTTGAAGACCTGGGCGGTTAATATCGGTAGACGATATTAAAATCTCCTCATCGGTCAAAGGCATATTAAGAGTTTCCAGTGAAAATTCCTTTATAATTTTACTTAGTGGTACAGTATGAGTTGTATTCAAGGTACACTCCTCCTTTTAAATTTCATTATAATGGTTATGATTAGTCGAAACATTCTTGTTTCGACACAAAATCTTCGATTTTGTAACAAATTTCTTTTGAAATTTGTGTCCATATCCATTGCAATGAGTGTTGTGCAAAATTGAATTTGCAAATTCAATTTTGCCAAAGCCACTTGAAAAGTGGCTTGTCGAAGCGCTTTTCAGCGTTTCGACAAACTACAATCATTATACTATAAAACAAAAGAAAAATCAAAACTTTTTACAAATTTTACACATTATTTATAGGCAATTTTCAAGAAAACTAAATTGTAGTAGAAATTTTGCGCAGTTTATAGTATAATACATTTGAAAGAGAGGTCTTTTTTATGAAAAAAGGTTTAATTATTTTAATTTCTGTAATTGCAGTCATAGTTATAATTGCGGGACTTTTTATTGGTTCTTATAACGGTATGGTTTCAAAAAGAGAAGATGTTGAAAGTGCATCCTCTACAATTTCCACCTACCTTCAAAGACGCGCCGATTTAATCCCCAACTTTGTGGCAACCGTTAAGGGCTATTCTGATTATGAGCAGGAAACCTACACTGCTGTTACACAGGCCCGTTCTGCACTTCAAAACGCAAACGGTGCTGCCGAGCAAAGCGCCGCTGCAAATCAGCTTGACAGCGCAATTGACATTTGGGTTAACGCCGTAACCGAGGCTTACCCCGAACTCAAAGCCAACGAGCAATACCGCGCTCTTACCGATGAACTTGCAGGCAGTGAAAACCGCATTGCAACCGCTCGTAAGGATTATAACGACAAGGCAAAGGATTACAACACCTCAATTAAGAAATTCCCTCGCAACATCTTTGCTTCCCTCTTTGGATTCGAGGCTTATGATTATTTTGAGGCAAACGAGGGCGCTGAAAATGTTCCCCAAGTAAGTTTTGACTAATATGAAAAGACTTTTAAGTATTGCGGCTGTGCTTTTGGTGGTCTTATCCCTTTGCGGATGCGAGACTGAAGAAAAATACCCAAATCACACAGAAAGCTTTTATGTAAATGACTTTGCCGAGGTTTTATCCGACGCCGACGAACAAGAACTTTTGCAAAAAGCGGTGGCACTCCAAAACGCTACCACCGCTCAGGTTGTTGTTGCCACTGTGACTAGTCTGCACGGCGAAGAGCCTTATTATTACGCCACCGAACTTGCAAGACAGTGGGGCGTTGGCAACGCTGAGGCAGACAACGGAATTTTAGTTTTGCTTTCAACCGGCGACCGCGAAATTTTCATTGCTGTAGGTTACGGTTTAGAGGGCGCATTGCCCGACAGTAAGACCGGCAGAATTATTGATGTTTACGGTTTAGAGTACCTTAAAAACGATGAGTTTGGAAAAGGTATTAAAGCCATAAGCGAAGCGCTTATCAACGAGGTTTATATCGAATACGGACTTGAACCTGAAGCGGGTTATGTCAATATTGATATGATACCTCAGCAAAACACTGCCGAAACAGGCAATGTTCTTGTTTCTTGGATTATTATGATTATTATTATAGTAATCCTGTCCTTTATAACCCGTGGACGCTCGGGAGGATTTTTCTTCTTTGGTATGCCACATATTCACACAGGCTCCCACGGCGGTTTCCGTTCGGGTGGCGGATTTGGCGGCGGCGGTTTCAGAGGCGGCGGCGGTTTCAGAGGCGGCGGAGGCGGCTTCGGTGGCGGCGGCGCAGGCAGAGGTTTTTAAAATATTTTAATTGGAGTTTATAAATGTCAGACTTTTTCGGCAACAAGGATTATAACGAATATTTCGAAAAATTGAATAGTCGTGTAAATTTTCAGGTAGAAAAACCGACCGAGAAAAAACAAAGCAAAAAGAAAGGCTATTACAAGGTGGTGCGTTTAAGACGCCGAGCTTTGGCGATAGCCTTAGTTCTTTTGGTTCTGTTGGTGGTTATTTTCTCGGTTAAGGGTTGCAAAAAAGACAATTCTGCAGAAAAACCCAACCTTATAGCCGAAAGCAAACCCGCTGAGAATAAAGCCGAAAAACAACCTAAAAAGGTGGTTTTCAAACCACTCGGTGGCGAAACTCAGGTTATCCCCGAAACAAACGACGCTAAAACAGCGGTCATTTTAAGGCTGTCTGATAAAGCAATTATAGCCGAGCGTGGACGAAACGAGCGAATTTTCCCCGCATCCACCCTTAAAATTATGACACTGCTTACTGCGGTGGAACACATTAAGGATTTGGATGAAACCTTTACAATGACCTATGAAATAACCGACCCGTTATATCTTGCCGATGCTTCGGTTGCGGGATTTTTAAACGGTGAAAATGTTACGATGAGGGACCTTTTATACGGTATGATTCTGCCATCGGGCGCTGACAGTGCTATGGCCTTGGCGGTTAAAATTGCGGGAAGCGAAGAAGCCTTTGTAAAGCTTATGAACGAAAGAATAAAGGAAATGGGACTAAAAGGTACCCACTTTACAAATGTTTCAGGTCTTCACAATGAGGATAACTATTCCACAGCATATGATATGGCGGTTATAACCTACCACGCTATGCAAAACGATTTGTGCAAAAAGGTGCTTTCAACTTATCAATACACAACCGAAAAGACACCCCAAAATCCCGAGGGTATTTTACTTTCTAGCACACTTTTTAGTTATATGTATGGCGATGAGCCCGAAACAGCCGAGATTTTTGGTGGTAAAACGGGCTTTGTTAACGAGGCGGGATATTGTATTGCTTCTTTTGGAAAATCCAACGAAACCGATGAAGAATATATTGTTGTAACTATGGGCAACTCATCAAAATGGCCCGCCTTTTACGGACAAATAGATTTATATAAACAGTTTGCAAAATAGAAAATTCCTGACTCCTAAAAGGGTCAGGAATATTTTTTTGAAAAAATTTATAAAAAAGTATTGACAAAACAATAATTTGCGTTATAATAAAACAGTAATCATTACTGATTTCAAAAACGGAGTAAAAAAACGATGAAAAACTTTTCACGACAGCGTGAGGCGGTTTTATCGGTAATACGCTCAACCGACACACACCCCACTGCCGACTGGATTTATGAGGAGGCCCGAAAAATTATCCCCAACATAAGTTTGGGGACAGTTTACAGAAATTTGACTGAACTTAAAAATTCGGGCGATATTATAAGTATAGATGTTGGCGACGGTAAGGAGCATTTTGACCGAGATATTTCACCCCACCTTCACCTAAGCTGTAAAAACTGCGGTAAAATTACCGATGTAGCTTTGCTAGATGACCCCTTTAAAAACTATTACGGCAAAGCGGGTTTTATCCCCGAAAACTGCCGTTATGTTATAAGCGGTATATGTGAAGCTTGTAAACTTTAGTCACTAATCCCTTTTGGGTTAGCATAAATTTATATTTAATTTTGGAGGAAATAAAAATGAAAAAGTATGTATGTTTAATTTGCGGTTATGTTCACGAAGGCGAGTCTGCACCCGACAAGTGCCCCATCTGTAATGCACCTGCATCTAAATTCCAAGAGCAGGCAGGCGAAAAAAGTTGGGCTGCTGAGCACGTTGTAGGCGTTGCCAAGGGCGTTGACGAGAGAATCATTTCAGGTCTTCGCGAGAACTTTAACGGCGAATGCTGTGAAGTTGGTATGTATCTTGCAATGGCTCGTGTAGCACATAGAGAGGGTTATCCCGAAATCGGTATGTACTGGGAAAAGGCAGCTTATGAAGAGGCAGAACACGCAGCAAAATTTGCCGAGCTTTTGGGCGAGGTTGTAACCGATTCCACAAAGAAAAACCTTGAGATGCGAGTTGACGCTGAAAACGGCGCTACAATGGGTAAATTTGAACTTGCTAAACTTGCAAAAGAGTTGAATCTTGACGCTATTCATGACACCGTTCACGAAATGGCACGCGATGAGGCTCGACACGGCAAGGCATTTGAGGGACTTTTAAACAGATACTTTAAATAATTTTAATAAGAGGTGGCTGCTATGACAGAAAATTATATGGTTTGTAATTGCAAACAAGTGAGTTATGCTGATATAGCCAATGCTATTCAGAACAATACCAAGTTTGATGATGTTTTGAAAACATTTGAAAGTGTTCAAAAAATAACCCATTGTTCAACCGGTTGTGGCGGGTGCCACCAAAAAGTGCTTGATATTATATCTAATATAATAAACGGCGCTGCAATATAAAATTTTGAAATAAATCCCTTGAGGGACTTTTAAACAGATACTTTAAATAATTTAAAATGAATAATCCCTCGGGTTTTAAATACACTAACAGCGGAGGGATTATCATGAAAAAATTATCAGCTTTAATTTTAACACTGGTTTTTGTGCTGACACTTTCTGCTTGTGGCGGGAGTGTTACAGATAACATGAGTCAGAATCAAAGTGGTGCTTTAAGCGACCCGTTTATGACCGACTCCGAGCAGAGTGCCGTATCGGGTAACGCTTCTGTCAGCGCTGAGCTTATAAGCCGTGAAAGGGCTATTGAAATAGCGCTTGAAAACGCAAAGTTCGAGCAAAAGGATGTAATTAACCTTACAGCCGAGCTTGACCGAGAATACGGTATAAGTGAGTGGGAAGTTGAGTTTGACAAAGACGGCTTTGAGTATTCTTATGACATTAACGCCTCAACAGGCGAAATTATTAAAAACAGCAAAGACGCTGACTAACCGAGGTGAAAAAGATGGCAAAATATGCTTGTCCTTGCGGATATGTTTATGACCCCGAAATCGGTGACCCCGATAACGGTGTTGCTCCCGGCACCGCTTGGGAGAATGTGCCCGAAACTTGGGTATGCCCCGTTTGCGGTTTAGGCAAAGACGCTTTTGACGAAGAATAATTAATTACAGCCCTGCCTTTAAAGGTGGGGCTGTTGACTTTTATTTAAGGTTAATATATAATTTAAATACATACCATAAGGGAGGAAAAGAAATGAAAAAACTAATCGCTACTGTTCTTTCTCTAATCTTCGTTATATCTCTTTGCGGTTGCGGCGTTGTCACCACACCAAAGAAAAATATCACCCGTGAACAAGCAATTTCAATCGCTTTAGAGAGCGCAAAGTTGGATGAAAAAGATATTAAAAACCTAGAAACCGACCTTGATTTAGACGAAAAATTACCCCAGTGGGAAATAACATTTGACATCTTGGATTATGAATACTCTTATGATATTGACGCTTACACAGGCGAAATCATAAACGCTGAGAAAGACAAGGATTAATACACAAAAAGCAAAACCGACCTTTTGGGTCGGTTTTTTATTATTTACTGTTTGTTTTACGGTTTTGGATTATCCGTCAAACCAAGGATATAATCTGCCGATGTTCCGTAAAATTTTGCAAGAGCAACTATAAAGCGAGTTGGAATTTCCCTCTTCCCCGTTTCATAATTACTGTAAACTCTTTGGTCGATATTTAAATATGCCGCTATTTCTTTTTGAGCTAAATCTTTATCTTCTCTTAAATCTCTAAGTCTATGATAATACATAATATCACCCACATATAAGTATATGTACTATCAAAAGATAGTATTGGTTTTACTATTGTTCGATAGTAAAATATACAATAGGTGATATTATGATTAAAAAGGTAGTTATAGCAGGATGCCGAGATTATAATAATTATGATAAGGCAAAAATGTATATTGATTATTATTTAAGTAATATGCGAAAAGCGAATGATATTATCATTCTTTCAGGTTGTGCAAGTGGTGTTGACGCTATAGGAGAAAGATATGCAAAAGAAAATGGTTTAAAGGTTGAAAAATACCCTGCAAACTGGGAAAAATACGGAAAAAGTGCAGGTCCTAAACGCAACGAAGAAATGGCAGAAAACTGCGACTGTGTTATATGCTTCTGGGACTCAAAAAGCAAAGGCACAAAATCAATGATAGATTTTGCGAAAAAATATAAAAAACCAATTAGAATAATAAAAATTTAGGTCAGCGACATTATAAAATTTATAAAAGAATAGCACCCGACTTGTGAATCCATAAGTCAGGTGCTGTTTTTATTTTATCTTATTTTCAATTGTTATACAAGAAGCGGTCAGTATTCGTTTGATTCTACCGCAAAGATTTCTATGCTTTTTAAAAGTATTTTCATCAATTTCATTTGTAGAAAACAAAAGCTTTAACCAACCTTCAGTTTCGTTGCATTCTTTACGGGCAATTTTAAATTTCGAAAGCATATCAGGCAAACTTTGAGGATATTGTGCTTCCATAACATTTGCAAATACGCTTGATGAAGACTTGCGAATTTGAAAAGTTGCATTAGAATTGAAATTTGTGTTCTTGCAAAGCAATTCAATTTCAGTTGCTAATTGTTCTGAATATTTTAACAATAGATTATCACTCATATTTATCACCGAGTCAATTATAGCACAACAAACTAAATTTCGCAATTAAATCACGCATAGCGTGTATGTAATTCGCAACAAAGTTGCGGTATGCAATCAACACAAAGTGTTGTATGTAATCAATCCAAAGAAAGTTTTATACAAGGCTTACGCCTTGATGACATACAGTTTGCTTTGCAAACTGATTACATTCCGCTAAAGCGGATTACATGCCAATCCTTTGGATTGTATAAAAATAGAGCACTTCAAAACGAAGTGCTCTATTTTTTGGTGAGCCTTTACCTTTGGAATACGAACGCCCTGTTGTAATCCGGCGTCAATTTCCTTAATGGTGATGGTCCGTTTATCTCCCGAATAATTAAAGGTTAAAACAAGTTTATCATCATATACAAAAACCGAATTGATGAATGTCTTTATAAGTCGCTTTTGGCTTTCGAGGTCGGTATAGTCCATTTTGGTGAACTGATGCAGAAACTCTAAAATATCCTCTTTCTTCAGACTCAGATCCTCTTTCAGCTTTGCCGCAGTCAAGGCGGATTTTAGTTCTGCCTTCTGTTCTTCCAATTCATCCATTCGCGCCTTTGTGCTTTCGTTAAAAATACCAGCCTCAATCGCTTTCAGCAAATTGCTGATGGATTTTTCTGTATCTTGATATGCCTTCTGCAAGGACTTGGTATATGAGGTATCCGTATTTTGAGCTAAATAATACTGATACGTATTCTCGGCAATCTCTTTTAAAAGCGCCTCGTCATTAACCAATTCAATCGCATAATCAATAACCACGTTTTCTATCCATAACTGTCGCACCGCCTTTTTGGTGCACAGTTTTTTCTTTTGCGCGGTGCAGATATAATAATGATGTCTTGTACCGGTTTTACTTGTTCCGCAAACACCAACCATCATTGTCCCGCACTTACCGCAAAAAAGTTTTTCGGTCAGCAGATAATCTACCTTTGCCTTTTTATGCGCGGCAGCTTTCTGGTTGTATTTCAAAAGTTCCTGCACCTTATTAAAGGTTTCGGTATCTACAATAGGCGGTATCGCATTTTCGATGCACACTTCGTTATTATACGAATAAACACCGATATACTTTTTGTTTTTAAGCATCCTATGTAAACTGTTATGTGTGAAAGGTTTGCCTTTTAACGTGCGAAGTCCTCTTGCGTTAAGCTCGTTTACAATTTCCGTAACTGTTTTACCTTGCGCATATAAATCGAAAACAAGTTTAACAGTCGGTGCGTGTTTAGGATCGATTATAAACTTCTTGTTTTCATCGGTGGTATATCCTAACGGACGTGTGCCGCCCGTGCATTGTGCTTTCATCGCACTGGCTCGCATACCTCTGCGAACATTTTGAGATAACTGCTCAGAATAATATGCCGCCATACCCTCGATTACGGATTCAAGGATAATTCCTTCGGGTGTGTCAGGTATTGCTTCTGCAACATAATAGATTTTAACACCGTTTTTCTTTAGGTGATACTTGTTTAAAGCAATTTCTTCTTTGTTTCTGCCGATACGGTCAGTCTTCCAAACAATAAGAGCATCAAAGGCGTGTTTGGCAGCATCGGAAAGCATTTGCTGAAATTGCTCTCGGTTGTCGTTTCTTCCGGTCTGTGCTCTATCGGCATATACATGAACGATTTTTAGGTCGTGTAATGCTGCAAAGCGCTCCGCCTCGGCAACCTGACCTTCAATCGACTGTTCACCTTGTCTATGACTCGAAAAACGGGCATAAACAACAGCGTTCATTATCTTACTCCTTTATTGTATCTAAGTTTAAAGCCATTCTCGCCATATTACGATCTTTTAGACTGGCTTTATCGTATGCACGTGCAACCTGAAGTGCGTAGGGGGATAATTCAGTCGGCACATACGCTTCCTTACCCATCCATACTGTAAGCGGAATTTGCAGAGTTTCTGAAAGCCGCATTGCGATAGTAAGTGGTGCATCTTTCATACGACGGGTAATAATCGTTCTTACTTGATGATCGGTAAGTCCCGTAACACCACACACCTGTGGAATGTTAAGCCCTAAAATATCATAAGTGATTTCAATAAAGATTTCATAGAAAGGTTTTCCTCGCAACGATTCGCACAGTTCTCTAAAAGACGCTTCAAATTCGGTGTCGTGAATCATATAATCCACAGAAACATTTAACTTTTGAGCATATTTGAGGACTTGATCTATTTTCGGGGTACGTTGATCGAGCTCGTATCGGCTTAACATTTGCTTGGAAGTACCTACCTTCTTTGCAAATTCATCCTGTGTCATATTCATTTCTTTGCGAATCTCTCTAAGGCGTTCGCCAAAAGTTACAAAATGAATTTCCTCTACGGGCATACTTTCAATATATGCCTGTATTTTTTTATTTTCAGCCATACAGTCATCTCCTTTTTTGACATCTGCAAACATATTATAGCACATTAAATCAACTGTTTCAAGTATAAATTGTAATATTCGTAGAAAAATCTCCAAACGCTTGACTTTGCGCTGATGTATATCGTATAATAAATTTGCAAATCAACCAAACGGCGACCTATAATATCAAAGCAAAACTAAACATCCGTTTGGAAATCAAATTGCATCAGGAGGTGATAACCGCTATCCCCGGCATTCGGGTTGACCCGAAAAGTATTCCAGAAATGGAAATGAAATTATTATGTGCAACATTCTTAGAGGCAACCATACGCTTTTGCGAAGAGCAAAAGAATGTGAACCATTCTAAGAATACTTGTACAGAGAAAGGAGATGCCTATGGATCAAAAGACGGCTGATATGCTTCGAGAAAAATATCCCAATCATATCCCGTTGGAAGAAGCGTCAAAGTATTTGGGTGTATCACCCAGACAGTTGTCCAGGCTGATTGCTGAAGGGCGTGAGCCTTATGCGTTGCTTGGCGGAAATATCGGTACGCGACAGAAATATTCTCGTGTTTATACCGGTCGGTTGATTGCTTATCTGCGCGGCGAACCGCTGGATTAACAATTAACAATAACCTTTCGTAAGGGAGGTGGTTGTCTTCTGATAGAGCAATCAATATTTAATGTCAGGTGATATGGACAGGCTTAATGCTCATTCATATCACCTGATTTTTGTTAGGAGGTTTTTTAATGAAACTACACGATAATCAGCTACGGCTGATACGGCATCTTATCCGCTTTAATGTATTGGATTATCCAAGTTGCCTTAAAGTATTAGATACAGAAAACACAGGCGATCGAGTTGCTTTGTCCTACGCCTTTCGTCCACTTACCAAGAATGATTACATATCCAAAAACAAAAAAGGGATTGTGAAAATTCTCCAAAAAGGTAAAGTGCTATTTCCCGATGAAAGGCGCTTAATATCCGATGGTAGTAATACTACCGGAAAAGAGCGTGTGTTGTATGTATCAAGAGTTGCAGCATTGATGGAGAAAAACGGTATTATCATAACGGATCAGTTACCCGTCAACCGAAAGCTACACTTTATACCCTCTGCTTGTTGGCGCAATATCGCTAAAGGTATTTTATCTACTACCCGTTTTGCGGGGATATTGTGCGCTTATGATAAAAAGTATGCCGTTTATGATATCGGAAATGGAAATATGGAGTGGCAGCTACGTGCAGAAAGTTCCTTGTTTTATACGAAATACGGTTCTTATGAAACAAAAGCCGATGGCATCATTTTTATTTGTGATGATGAAGAACGCGAAAAGATTGCGAAGAATATTATACGCCAAACTATGTGGCACCGCCGCACGCTGTTGGAAGAACAGTATACCGAGCGCAACAAGCCTGTTAGTTATTCGCGCTCCCCGATACGCTTACGTGCTCAGTATGAGCGTGTTTATCTGATTGAGCGCAGCAACTTAAAGGACGGGTTAAAGTGGGTTTATAAGGATGAACATATTATCAACAATACCGTTGAAGATGGTATACCGATCCGTAATGCCAATGAAGGTGATGTTGAAGTGTGGCCAGACAGATATTTTATCAACCCTGCTTTCAATTTGCTCAAACTGGTGTATTTCTTTTCAACTGTTAAGATGTATCACGCATTAGAGAAAAAGGATCCTCAGTCCATTTCCGACGTTAGATATTCTATCATTATGCAAGAGGCAGACTTGCCAATTATAGCCATGTATCCCGATGTTAAAGATTCAGAAAGGGTGAACGTTTATGTTTTTAAATTTGAAGAAGACACTTAAAAATATCGATAAACTCATAACCGAAGCAAAAGGCGTTGATGCAGAGAAATTAGAACACGCTTACAGAGAGATCCTGCGGCTTAGAGCACAGGTGCGCGGCGCCATAAGCGATTTGGAAGATTTTGGCGGATGCAGAAACGAACAACCCGAAGTTTCTACCGTCACCTGCTCAAATATCACCGATAAGCGTGTTGTAACAATAAAAATCAACGAGCCGCTACCGGCACTCAAAGAGCTAACCGAAGCAGTTGAACTGCACTGGGTAAAACTTATTCACGCAGCAATTGCCGAAGAAAGTAAAACCGGTATCCCTAAGTTCAACAAGGCGTTCGTGTTGATTGAGATTACAACACCGAAAGGTACTAAAAACACACAGGTGTGGGATACCTCAAATCGAGCCATAAATGTCATTATTAACAATCTGAAAGGTATCTTTTTTGAAGATGATAATTTTGAACATATGGCGTGCGGTATTGTAGCAGACTGGGGTGGAATCGGCGAAACAATCATCCGAGTTTGTGAGTTGGATGACCTTCTGGGTTGTGTAGTTTTTGGTGCAAAAGCAGAAAAACTATGATGTTTTTAAAAACGTCATGGAGAAATTGAAACTGTATTTAAAATACAGACTCAAAAGATGCAAAAATGTGCCGATTTGCTGCAATAACCAACCTCAGTCTGTCATAGGGAAAGCTCAAAAGCCGATGGGTTCTGTGAGGGGATTTCGCCATTGGCGAAATTTCCGAGCAGAACAGGCAGAA
>JAGAMO010000038.1 GCA_017624675.1 Clostridia bacterium
CTATAGGAATAGGTAAACCTTTGATGTTATCTCCAGCTTTTCCCCTCCTCCACACCGTGCGTGCGACTTTCACCGCACACGGCGTTCCATCGTTTCACTTAATATCACTTTAACATCACACAATGTTTCGTTTCAACTCAGAAAATTTTCAGGTTATTAACGGAAGTTCTGCTATTTCTCTGAAATGATTAAGCTTTGAAAGTTGCTTGTCATTCAATTTGAGTAAACTTAAATATCGTGCTATTGTGCCTTCTTTTTTAGCATGTACCAATCGATGTACATCTTCAAGAATAAGCACCAGATTGTTATAACCATCTTTACCACCTTTGGAAATTGGTTTCTTATGGTGGCAATGTATTTCTTCTTGGCTCAAGAATTCTTTGCCCGTTATGGCACATCTTCCTCTTTGGGCCGCAAAGAGTGATACTCGGTTATCGTTATACTCAATTGAGCGGTCTCTTACTGGGTATCTGTATAATTCTCCCAATAAGTGTGCATTACCAAACATTAGATTGTCGTGTTTCCATTTTCGACCATCAGGTGTGTATAGATTGACACTTTTCTTTTTACCTACCGTTTTGCGGTGACTAGCATATGCTATAGGCAAAATATAATGTCCCTTACACTCCATAATCCGTTTACATTTACCATAATTTTTGTAGTCCCCTAATCTCGGGGATAGTGTACATTTCTTTAATGGCTTTAAACGATTATACATCATCATGTACAATGAATTATGAATTTCTTGACAATCTACAATTATATCTGTTGCCATTCTAAAGTAATTATGGATTCCTCTTACTTCCGAATTGTACAACTGTATATTTTCAATTATTTGGTTTTTGTTTCCGCTGTGTTGAATGACTTTGATTTGCTCTTTGAGTGCTTTTTTGGACCGTTCAATGGCTTTTCGGCACATATGGGACGCTATGACGTCTTTTTCGCCTTTTCGCTTCGTTCGAATTTCAATACCTAGGAATTCACCATATTGTTTTCTCAAATTCACAATACGTGTTTTTTCCATTGAAACATTTAATTTCAAACGCTTTTGTAACCATTCAACCACTCCATATAATACTCTTTCCGCTTCCTTTCTGGTAGCACACATTATCCTTACATCATCAGCGTATCGTATGATGTGTAATTCTTTAAGATTGGTTTTTCGCATTTCCCTAAAGGAACTTCCTTTACTGAAAGTTCCATTTTGAGCTATGCCACCTTTCCATTTGTATGCAAGTGGATTTTCACCCCATTGGCTTTCAATATGCCAATCCAATTCATTTAGCACTATATTAGCTAATAGTGGTGATATAATTCCACCTTGCGGTGTACCTTTTGTAGGCGTAATTAAAGTTCTATCAGGCATTAATATTTTTGCCTTCAGTATCTTCTTGATTATACAGAGCAATTGCTTATCTTGAATTCCCATTGTCCACATCTGTCTTATTAACTTTGAATGGTCTACATTATCAAAGAATCCCTCAATATCTAATTCTATCATATAATATAGATTTGAACGATTTATATATCTGTAGACTTCATTCATAGCATTTTCAGCAGAACGCAAGGGACGAAAGCCAAAACTGTTATTGGAAAACTTAGCTTCGCATATGGGTTCAAGTATTTGTAAAATACATTGTTGTATCAATCTATCCCAAATACAAGGTATTCCCAAAGGTCGAGTTTTTCCGTTTGGTTTGGGTATATCTTTTCGTCTAACGTTGCGTGGTTGGTAATTGTTCAAGATATTTCGCACTCGATTGCATACTACTTCAGGCTCTAGTTTCTCAATATCTGTAATATTTAGTCCATCAGTTCCTGGGGTTTTACTTCCCGCATTCCTTTTTATGGAACGGTAAGCCATCATAATGTTTGCATCCGAAACGATATGTTTCATTAGTTTGCAAAACACTGTTCCCTTTTTACTTTCACTATACAGATTATCTAACAAGTCCTGTTGGTCATAGTATTCAGCATATCTAAGTTTATTTATTTTTTTCTGCTTAATCTTTTTAACTCTCTGTATCTCAGAGGGAGTTTTTATTGAAAGATGTTCATCCACTGGCTCATCACCTCCATTGTTGAGGTGCCTCTTTTAGGCTTACTCACATCCAATGTTAAGTGATGTTTAGTGAATATTAGTGTAACGACTTGTGGCCATTCCTCCTGCCCTCATTACAAGGGCTATCAACAGTTCGACCACTACTTTTCAGCACCAGTTCGACAGCTTATTTTTCTTCGTCTGTCTATTCTCATTTACGAGAACCTGATACCTTTCCTCGTTCCCTTAATCTTATCTGTACATGTCTCTTTTAGGTCTCTGCTATAGTCCTGTCGGATTCATATGTGCCTACCACATATAAGGTATTTCATAGTAGCAAGATTCTTACTTTACCTCACCGACGTCCCTCTGTGGGGAATCTCCGTGTTTCCACGTTTTGTCAGTTTAGACCCGTACATTCGCAGATTCGTCAGTACGTTAGTACATTCTAACCATGAGAGATTTATAGACCCCCGGCATATCATTTCCCATATCGTTTACTTTAGGCTTTCTTGACAGGTGGGCTCTAGCCACTTGTGTACCAATCTTTACTAACCTATTTCATTGACTTAGGTACTCTTTCTGCCGACTTTACCGAGCTTCTGACTATTTAACTTTCGTTATATATAGCCAGTCGGAGCTTAGGGATGGTCCTTCAAGAGGGTTGCCCAACTATTGTTGGCTCTATCATTTGACCATTCAGATTAAGAGTTCTCCTTAATTATCTATCGTAGCGTTTCAAACAGGCGGGTTCTAACCACTTTTGTACCAATTTTACTTTACTACTTCGACTTCTTAAGTGCCTTAGCTTTTCACTAAGGAACGAGTCGCACCTTTGCCTTGTCACTTATTTTTTCTGTTCAGGTTGTTTATTATTGGTGCTTTAATAAATATCTTATACTGTATTCGGTGGGTGTTGGCGGTGCCGACCAAATAATTGAGCAGGGAATTTTAGAAAAGACTCTTTCCACCATAAAGGCCTGCTTATTTCCCGTTATAATGCTATTTGCCCCTGCAATTCTAAGCTTATTTTTTACTGGAAAACGGGGTGCTAGCTTTCCTAAAATACACCTTAAACCACGACTTTTGGGTTTTGCGGGGTCGGTTGCAACGCATTTTTTTATAACCCTTTTAGTGATACTTATTCCAACTACAAATGAAATTTACTATCAAGCCTTTGACCCTAATCTTTCGGCTGCCTATTTCGGCCTTTTAAATACCGAGCTTGAAGACATTCACTACAATATTTTAGGCAGCGAGCATCCGTCGGATATTGATGTAGAGGTATCTTCGGAAATACCCGTTTCTACCAATCCCTCTGTTTCGCAAAAATACGGCACTTGGCAAATGAATATAGATTTTAACTCGCTTATAAAAAATGAAAAAGATGAAGAGGTTTTAACCCTTCATAAATATTTTTCGGAGCGTACACCAAGTAAGAAAAATCAGTACACCGGTATGTTTGAGGGGTATAATCTGATTTACATAACAGCCGAAGGCTTTTCGCAGTATGCAATACATAGTGAGCTTACACCAACCCTTTATAAAATGTATCAAAACGGCTTTAGGTTTAATAATTTTTACACACCAATCTGGGGAGTAAGCACCTCTGACGGCGAATATGTTAACTGCACAGGACTTATACCGAAATCGGGAGTGTGGAGTCTTTACCGTTCAGGCGAGCAAAAAAACAATATGTGCTTTACAATGGGCAGACAGTTTTTAAATAGCGGTGTAGAAAAGGTTTATGCCTATCATCCCCATACATATAAATACTATCGCAGAGATATTTCTCACCCTAATATGGGCTATGCTTATAAGGGCATTGGCAATGGCTTGGAGGGTAAAATAAAAAATTGTTGGCCTGAATCGGACTATGAAATGATAGCCGCTACCGCCGATGAATATATATCATCTGACAAAAGATTTCACGCATATTATATGAGCGTAAGCGGTCATTTGGATTATGATTTTAAAAACAATTCGATGTCTGCAAAAAACAAAAAATTGGTAGAAAAGCTCCCCTATTCCGACACCGCCAAGGCATATATCGCCTGCAATATTGAGCTTGACAGAGCGATGGAGCTTCTTCTTTCCAAGCTAGAGGCGGCGGGCGTTGCCGATAAAACCCTTATTGTTATTTCTCCCGACCATTATCCCTACGGGTTAGAGGATAAAACTGCAGATGATGAATACCATTATTTTTCCGAGCTTGCAGGACATACAGTAGATCCGAATTTTGAAATTTATAAAAGCGTACTGCTTATGTATTCTCCCTCTATGAAAAAATCGGTTGAGGTAAATAAGCTTTGCAGTAGCTTAGATGTTCTGCCCACAATTTCCAATCTGCTTAATATGGAATATGATTCAAGGCTGATAATGGGCAAAGACATTCTGAGTAACAGTGCACCGCTTGTAGTTTTTTCAGATAGAAGCTTTATAACCGAACGAGGTATGTATAGTGCTACCAAGCGTATATTTACCGATTTTAACGGCAAAATAATAGAGGATGAGGAATATCTTTCGGCCTACAAAACCGAGGTTAATAATATGTTTTTGGCATCGGCAGGCATACTCGATAACGATTATTACGGAATTGTTTTTGGCACACGAAAAACCCGTCTTAAATAAAAACGAAAAGTAGACCTCTTAGTCGTGCTACGCGACTAAGAGGTCTGTTTTTTAGATAAACAAAATTAAGCTATATTTACAAACGTTCTATTTATAAAGAGGGCCGTAGGCGGCACAGGCACGGTAGTCCTGACCCTCCTTGTCCATACCGAATGCATTCCAAGCGGCGGGACGGAAAATATCCTTTTCAGCTACGTTGTGCATACATACGGGTATACGAAGCATTGAGCAAAGGGTAATAAGGTCGGCACCAATATGACCGTAGGATATTTCACCGTGATTAGCTCCCCAATTATTCATTACATCATAAGCGGTTTTAAACGCACCCTTTCCTGTAACTCTTGGAGCAAACCAAGTGCAAGGCCAGGTGTAGTCGGTACGTGCCCAAAGCTTATCCGAAACCTCATCGGGCAGAGAAATTGTCCAACCCTCGGCAATCTGTAAAACGGGGCC
>JAGAMO010000039.1 GCA_017624675.1 Clostridia bacterium
GATATCATCGTTCTGGACGTTATGCTTCCGGGAATGAACGGCTTTGAAATTGCAAAGAAGGCAAGGCAGGCAGGCGTAAAGACCCCGATTCTGATGCTGACGGCGAAAGCAGAGCTTGATGATAAGGTAGAAGGCCTTGACAGCGGTGCCGACGATTACTTAACCAAGCCTTTTATGACTAAGGAACTGCTTGCAAGACTCCGGGCACTCGGCAGACGGAATATCAATACGCCCGATGGAACGCTGTCCTTCGGGGATATTTCCCTGGATACGAACACCACGACGCTTTCCTGCACCACGAACGGCCAAAGTGTTCGGCTCAGCGAAAAGGAATACCGAATCCTTAAATATTTAATTACAAACAGCGGTCAGATTCTTACCCGTGAGCAGTTGGCTGTCAAAATCTGGGGTTTTGACAGTGAAGCAGAATATAACAACGTGGAAGTATATATGTCCTTCACCCGCAAGAAATTAGCATTTGTTCAGGCAAAGACCGAAATTAAAGCGGTGCGTGGAATTGGATATGAATTGAGGTGTGACGATGTTTAAAAAGTCGAGACGTAAAATCGTTGCCGCCATTATGTCCATACTTGTTCTCTTGTGGGTGGGAACACTTGGCGTTATTTATGCATCAAGTTATTTTGAAATGACAAAACAAAACGAGCAGATGTTAGAGGCACACGCCCAAATGTATTCGCTGCCATATTCGTTTGGAGAAATGATGCCCCCGAACAGACCAAGACCGGATGGCAATCGTGATTTTAATCATAAATTCAATCCTGAATCACCGCGTTTTCAGTTGTCTACCTTTTATTCGGTAGCCGTATCCTACGAGGGTGAAATTCTTGAAATAAAAAACGAAATGTCTGGGGTACATACCGATGAAGAATTAGTGAGTTTGACAGAAAGTATTATAAAAAGTGGCAGAAATAACGGAACCGAGAACAATCTTGCCTTTTTCAAAACTGATAAAGACGGATACACTCTTGTCAGCTTTATGGATAATACCGTTATTAACGAGAGTGCGATGACCTTATTTCGCTATACGCTGATTTTCGGCGGCGTTGCCCTTGTTTTATTCTTTTTCCTTTCGATGTACCTTGCAAAAAGGATTGTAAACCCTTTGGAAGAAAGCTATCAAAAACAAAAGCAGTTTATATCGGATGCAGGTCACGAACTGAAAACCCCTGTATCTGTGGTAAGCGCCAATGCAGAGCTTTTGTCCCGTGAAATCGGCGATAACCAATGGTTGCAAAATATTCAATATGAAAATGAGCGGATGGGAATGTTGGTCGGTCAGCTTTTAGACCTTGCACGAACAGAGAATGTAGCTCCACAGATGGAACACATTGATTTCAGCCATCTTGTTGCCGGTGAAGCGCTCCCGTTTGAAAGTGTTGCCTTTGAAAAAGGACTTAATTTGAACACAAACATTACAAGCAATATCGGTGTGATTGGCAACAGCACGCAGCTTAAACAAATTGTGTCCATACTGCTTGATAATGCTATTCGCCATAGTAAAGGTGGAGACGAAGTAAGGCTAACCTTGACCAAGGAACACGGATTTGCAAAACTCTCGGTAATCAATAAAGGTGATGAAATCCCCGAAGAGCAACGAGCAAATATTTTCGAGCGTTTTTATCGTGTGGATACTGCACGTAACGACGACAAGCACTACGGACTTGGACTTGCCATCGCCAAAGCAATTACCACCACACACAAAGGTAATATTGCGGTGCACTGCTTTGACGGATTTGTAGAATTCAGAGTGCAAATTCCAACAATCTAAATAATTAAAGAAATTCAATAAAACTTCAATCTTCCTCCTGTACAATGGTTGTATTATGGTACAGGAGGTTTTTTATGGCATTTCAAACCGTATTTAAGAGATACGAACTGAAATATATGCTGACACTCGAACAGAAGGCAAAAGTGCTTGCGGATATGGAACCGTATATGAAGCTGGATAGGTACGGCAGAACCACCATACGAAATATCTATTATGATACGGATACTTATTTGTTAATACGACGTTCGATTGAAAAACCGGCGTATAAGGAAAAGCTGCGGATCCGAAGTTATAGCAAAGCCGATGCCGATAGCCCGGTGTTTGTTGAACTGAAAAAGAAATATAAGAGCGTCGTATATAAAAGGCGTATATCCTTGCCGGAAGCCGAAGCTATGAAATGGCTGTCAGGAGAAAAGCATACCGACAAGCACACACAAATATCAAACGAAATTGATTATTTTATGGAACTGTATGGCACGCTTCATCCTGCAGTATTCCTTTCCTATGAGCGTGAGGCATATTATTCAAATGACGGTAGCGACTTTCGTATAACCTTTGATGATAATATACTTTGCAGACAAGAGGATCTATCTTTGCAGTCCGATTCTTACGGTACACCCATTCTGCCCGAAGGTAAGGTGCTGATGGAAATTAAATGTAGTGGCGGTATTCCGCTTTGGATGACCGAGGTGTTATCAAAAGAAAAGATATATAAAACATCCTTTTCAAAATACGGAACAGCGTACAGAACGCTGATTTTTCCGCAAAACCATAAAATGAACTCATATAATATGTTGGAGGTAACTCGGAATGCTTGAAAGTTTATTTAAAGGATTATTTGATACGGATTTAACGGCGGTCATCAGCGTGACCGATTTTCTACTCTGCCTTGGCGCATCTCTCGTTATTGGGATTTTGATGGCGTTTGCCTATATGTACCGCACGCGCTATACCAAGAGCTTTGTTGTAACATTGGCTCTGCTTCCTGCGGTAGTTTGCGTTGTTATTATGATGGTAAACGGTAACGTAGGTACCGGTGTTGCGGTAGCGGGTGCATTTAGCCTTGTGCGTTTTCGCTCCGTTCCCGGCACGGCAAAGGAAATCTGCACCTTGTTTTTAGCCATGGGCGCAGGTCTTATCGCAGGTATGGGATACCTTGGATTTGCGCTCTTGTTCACGGCAGTTATGTGCATTATGTTCGTGCTTTATAACTGCTTGGATTTTGGCACTAAGAAGAATGCGGCAATCTTCAAGACTTTCACCATCACCATTCCCGAAGACTTGGATTATTCAGGCATTTTTGATGATATTTTCTCCGAGTTTACGACCTCTCACGATCTTATCCGTGTTAAAAGCACCAACATGGGAAGCATGTTCAAACTTACATACAATGTAATGCTCCGTGACGTTACCCGTGAAAAAGAGATGATCGATAAAATCCGTTGCAGAAACGGTAATCTTGAAATTGCAGTGTCTAAACAGGAGACAGCTGGAACAGAATTATAATGATAGTCGATAGTCGAAAAAGCTTTCTAAAGCCTTTTCGAAAAACCGCTAATATAGGCGGTTTTAGGAAAATAATCACCGATTATTTTTCTCGACATCATTGCAATTAAATAGGTGAAATTATTTAAATGATTTCACGGACAAATAAGAATTTGTCCGTGGGAAAGCTCAATTGAACTTTCCCACCTACCTATATTCATTATAATGGGTGGTTTTATGAAAAAGATATTATCTGTTTTATTGATTTTAACTTTAATGCTTTCGCTTCTTGCGGGTTGCGGAAAAGATGTGGATAGTAACACACCGACCGAAAGTCAGGATGGCACATCCTCCCCCGTTACTCCCGTAGAGGTTGATTTTTCAAAAACGGATGCGGATATGTTTACTGACCGTGATTCGAGGGTTGAGTACGACGCAAGCAAGGCTGTTACCATTAAATTAAACGGAACGACCGCCACGGCAAGCTCTAAAAGTGTAAAAATCAGTGGTTCCACCGTAACCATTACAGAGGAAGCAACCTATGTTGTTTCGGGTGAACTGACCGATGGTATGCTAATTGTTGATGCACCCGATACGGCAAAGTTGCAAATTGTTCTCAGTGGTGCAAATATTACGAGCAAAACCTCGGCAGCACTCTACATTTTAGAAGCCGATAAAGTGTTCTTGACTCTTGCTGATGGAACTACCAACACACTTGCTAACGGCGGTAGCTTTACTGCTATAGACGATAATAATATTGACGGTGCTCTGTTCTCAAAGCAAGATTTGACACTCAACGGAACAGGTTCTTTGAAGGTTACTTCTCCTGCAGGGCACGGTGTTGTTTGCAAGGATGATTTAGTGATTACGGGCGGAACTTACACGGTTAATTCATCATTGCACGGTTTAGATGCAAACGACAGCGTAAGAATTGTAAATGCCACACTTAACATTGATGTCGGCAAGGATGTTATTCATTGTGAAAACACCGATGACACCTCTAAGGGCTTCATTTATATTTCAAGCGGAACCATAAACGGCGAAGCGGAAGGCGACGGTATTGCTGCAAGTGCGTATCTGCAGATCGAAGGCGGAAGCTTTGATCTTCTTGTTGGTGGTGGTGCAGAGAACGGAACTAAAGCATCATCGGGAAATTACGGCGGATTTATGGGTGGCGGACACGGCGGTATGCGCCCCGGAGGAAACCAAAATTCTACCACGACAACTGAAGATACGGTCAGTATGAAAGGCCTGAAAGCCGCAAATAGTCTGCTGATTTCGGGTGGTAATTTTACCATCAACTCGGCTGATGATTCGGTACACTCCGATGTTTCGGTTATTATTAACGGCGGAACGTTTACCATAGCATCAGGTGATGATGCTATTCACGCAGAGGATACTTTGACCATTACTGCGGGTAAAATTGATATTTCTGAAAGCTACGAAGGTCTTGAAGCTCTGCACATTGACGTGCAAGGCGGAGATATTAAACTTAAGGCAAGTGATGACGGCTTGAATGCCGCAGGCGGAACCGACCAAAGCGATACCGAAGGTGGCCGTGATGGAATGTTCGGCGGAGGAATGGGCGGTGGCAGACCCGGAGGTATGGGTGGCCACGGCGGTATGTCCTCTAACTCTAACGGTAGCATTAAAATATCGGGTGGCACGCTCTATATCAATTCTTCCGGTGATGGCTTGGATGCTAACGGCACCTTGGAAATTTCGGGTGGGCACACAACAGTTGTTGGTCCCACGCAAGGCGATACCGCAACACTTGACTATGACAAGAGTGGTATTATTACAGGTGGCACTTTTATAGGTACTGGTGCACAGGGTATGGCACAATCTTTTAGTGATTCTGAGCAGGGTGTGATTGCAATAAGTGTTGGTAATCAAAGCGCCGGCACAAAGATTGTATTGAAGGACAAGAGCGGCAAAACAATTATTGAGCACACTCCTGAGCTGAACTTTGCCGTTGTTATTCTCTCCAGCCCCGATATAACAAAGGGAGAAACTTATTCCATTACAGTTGGCTCCCAGTCTGGTGAGTTTAAAGCAAGTTGATTAATATTGCTGTTTTTTAAAAGTTATATAATATAATTCTTATATTTGAAAGCTAAGAGCTACTTATACGGCTCTTAGCTTTTTTACATGTGAATGTTTATTTAATAGTGCGGCCACAATAGTGCCATAGACGACGGAATTGTTCGAATAAAAATTCGCATGACCTGTCAGGTCATGTTTGCGCCAAACCCATTGATCTAGTATTTCGACAATGGTATAATGAGTACAACAAAACATTAGAACAGCTTGAAGCACAAGGCAAGCCAAAGGATGAAAATAAGCAACTTTCTTAGGCAATCTGTTTGGGTTCTTCTATAGGGGCCACGAAAGTGGAGAAGAGTGCGAAGCAGTAGCAAATAGGGAAGTCTTGTTTCCGTGCGCAGGAAAAAGTCTGTTGGATTCCAACTTTTGATGTTGTAATAGTGCTTTTCTTTTGCAACGCAGTTTTAGGGTGAACCATGCTTTAATAGGGGAGAGTATCGTAATATTAATTGAATATATCGTTTTATAGCGGTTGCAGTTTTGCGAGCGTTTGTTTTGCATTGCCGTTATAAATTTCAAGAGAACTTTCTGCATTTTTTATTGCGGAAAATATGTGTTGACCGAAGGCAATAATTATGCGTATGACTCTTCAGAAATGCGAAAATATGTCTTGTCAACGAGGGCACACAATACCGTTTTGGTTGACGGTATGGAGCAAAACCGCAAAAAGACACACTGCTGGCATGATGATATGCTGACCCGACACAGCGGCTTGCAGGCATCCCTTTCTTTGCACGTGGATGCCTGCCGTGCAAGCTATGATAACGGCTACGGTGATGAGGCGGATAAAACGGTCTGCCACGAGCGTTCGGTATATTTTGTCAAAAAGCTTAGCGGTCTGCCGCCCTTTGCTATAATCGTGGACAGGCTGATAGCAAGTGCGGGCATACATTCCTATGAAATACAATACCATTTAGATGTCGATAAGGTCACAACAAACCGACTCAATATAACGGCGGCTCCGCTTAGTATAATTGCTCCCACAGATAATGAATGCGATGTGTCGCTTTCGGTGGAATATGGCGTTATGGAGCCTGAATGGAATGGATGGACGGCTGATTCGGCCGTTCAGGGTGATTTTCGCCCCATTTATATTGCAAAGTATATTTTAAAAGGACAAAATATTCGTTTTGCCACCTTGCTTTTGCCGATGGATGACAGTAAAGGTTTGATTGTCGGCTTAGAAGGAAGCAATCAAATTGAGGATACCAAGCTTTGTGTAAAATTAGCGGATGGCAGGGAGCTTAATTTTGATGAAAACGAATGGCTTGAAAGAAAAATGTAAAATTGATATATAACCTGTATGTAAAAGACATCTTTAATTCATATTTCTTGCGCTCCTGATAGCGTTTGTGTTATAATTTAAAAAAGGGGGTTAAGTTATGAAAAAAATTAAAAGAACAGCCGTAATCGTGCTGTTGGCGGTATTGGTTTTGCTTTTGAGTGGCTGTACCGCTTTGGTACAGGGCTTTGAAAATGAAGAGCTGCGCGACCATACCGATGTAATGCTTAATGCTGTGCTTATGAATGATTCTGATGCGGCTTATACGCTCGTAAGTGATATTTGTTCTAAGACAGAATTTGAACCTGTTTTTGATGAAATGTATAACCTGCTTAAAGGTGTTGAAGGCTATGAGCTTAAGCTTATTTCCATATACAAAAAAAGCAACTTTGATAACGGAAAAAGCGTTACCGTTACCGATTCGGTTTATGAAATGCAGACACAGGGCAAAAAATATGTTGTATCCGTTCAAAAAAGGTCCGACGTTGAAAAATTATCATCGTTTTATATAACCCCTTATGAAAAGACTAACCTTTATTATACAGGTGTTATTCAAAATATGAAGGGTGCGTCATTTTTACAGTGGGGCTTTTTGCTTTCCAATTTGGTTATAATTGCCCTTATGGTATTTGCGCTTGTTGACTGTTGCCGTCATAAAATAAAGCTTAAGCCATTGTGGATTATTATAATTCTTTTGGGTGCGTTATCCTTAGGCGCCACAATAACCGCCACAAGCTTCCACTTTAACTTTAACTTAGTGTGGTTTGCCGCATATAATGCTTTTGTGCGTTATGGTGGCGGTCAGGTTACTGTCAGGCTTGTAATCCCTTGGGGCATTGCGCTTTACTTTGTATTAAGGCATTGGCTTATTAAGAAGGATAAACACTCGATTTCTAACGGTGAAAATGTGACCGAAATAAATGAACAGTCAGTACAGTAATGATTTCTAAAATTTGAAGAAGTGAAAATGTTGAAAAATAAATTTATTTTAACAATTTTGTGTTTTGCGCTAATACTGTTAGCTGTCGGCTGTGATGCAGGGACTGACATTGTTGAAACAGGGCGGCCCTCGGGCGTTAGTCAGGAAATTCAGACAAGCCTGCCCGAAGCAGACCAAAAGCCCGAAAGTGACAATAGTGAGATTGAAGAGGAATTTAACATTCCATACCCGCTTGAAATGTATTTTTCAAGTGGCGCGGGTGCGTGGGCTACTAATATTACCATAAATGCTGACGGCAGCTTTTTTGGTGATTATCATGACAGCAATATGGGTGATACAGGACCCGATTATCCAAACGGAACGGTTTACGAATGTAAATTTTCGGGTCAGTTCAGCAATTTAAGGCAAGTTAACGATTATACCTTTTCTTTAACCCTTGAAGCAATTGAATATGAGGGCGAAATTGATGCTTCCCGTATTGAAAACGGTATACTTTATAACTTTACTTACCCTTATGGGCTTATGAATGTTGATAACACCGCCCCTGCAAAAAGCTTTTTGCTTTATACACCCGATGCCCCTACCGAAGATTTAAGGGAGGAATTTATTTTCTGGTGGCCCGAACGCTTTGGCGCCGAGGCAGGTGGTAGCCTTTTAATCTACGGGCTTTGCAATACCGAAACCGATGAAGGCTTTTTCACAGAAAAAACCGAATGAAAATTTATAACCCGACCGCTAAAAACGGTCGGGTTATTTGTTGCATATATTTAATAATTATGTTACAATGTGCCGTAGAATATTTAAGGAGTAAAAGATGAAAATTCAGCTTTCGGACCATTTTACATACAAAAGGCTTTTAAGGTTTACCTTGCCATCTATAATTATGATGATTTTCACATCCGTCTACGGTGTAGTGGATGGTTTTTTTGTGTCTAATTTTACGGGCAAAACAGCCTTTTCCGCGGTGAATTTGATTTATCCTTTTTTAATGATTTTGGCAACCGTTGGCTTTATTTTCGGCACGGGCGGCACCGCAATTGTTGCCAAAACCTTTGGCGAGGGTGAAAAAGAAAAGGCAAACAGCTATTTTTCGCTTTTTGTTTATGTTTCGGCCTTTTTGGGTATTGTTCTTGCAGTTTTTGGCATGGCAGCAAAGACGGGAGAAGTGATGTCCCAGCTCGCATCTCCCGTCCCCATAGGCATAACGTAGTGTTGCTTATGGACAGGCAGTGGAAATACGGTTTTCGCTGCCGCCGTCTGTAAGAAATGTTCCGCAGAACAGCTTCATGCAGACGGGCTGACCATAAGAAAAGGTGCAGACATTTTCGCCTTGGTCAGCAGAGGTCGCCGCAGCGACCGCACTCCCCCTCGGGAGAGCCCTCGGAGAGCCCACGGCACTTTGCAGCCAGTATGGATGAAAGTGTAATAGTGGGTTATTACACTTTGAAAAAGTGCCGTTCCCCAGCCCTCCGCTGTCTGCAAATCTCAAGGAAAGGATTAAAAATCAATGGCAAGAAATGATGGAATTGACCGTACCTTAGCCAGAAATCAGGACTTGGAAACCCCGGATGATGTGGCAAAAGTACAGGAACACAATGAGCGTGAAAAAGACCGTTATTCCAATGTGGACATCGTGCCGGAACGTACTCCGCTGAACGTCCATTTCAAAGCACCAACCGCCAGCTATACGAAAATGTTCGAACAGTTGGAACATGACAAGGTGATCTCCACCAGAGGTCTTAAAGAGGATGCCATAAAATATGGCGAGCTGGTATTCGATGTGAACTCTGCTTATTTCTACAACCACGGCGGCTATGAATTTGCGAAACAGTTTTATGCCGATGCTTACAGAGCCGCCGTGGAGATCGTGGGCGGTGAGCAGTATATCCTCTCCGCTGTGATGCACGCCGACGAGCGCAACCGGGCAATGTCCGAAGCTCTGGGCGAGGATGTGTACCACTACCACCTCCATGTGGTTTATATCCCGGTGGTGGAAAAGCAGATCCTTTGGTCGAAGCGGTGTAAAGACAAATCACTGGTCGGTACTGTAAAAGAAACGATCACACAGGTTAGCCGCAGTAAGAAATGGGAGTCCAAATCCATTCTCGATGAAAACGGCAATCCCATGTTGAACGCAAAGGGAAAAAAGATTTTGAAGTCGTCCTACAGTGTGTTGCAGGATGACTTTTTTAATTTCATGCGGGCTGCTGGATATACCGATGTGGAGCGTGGAGAGCGTGGCAGCACCGAAGAACATCTGACCGTGACACAGTTCAAGGTTCATGCGGAGCAGGAGCGTCTGGAAGCTGTGACGGCACAGGTGGCACAGGCCGAGCAGACATTGGTCGATGCCAGGACTGCTACGGAAAAGCAGAAAAAGAAATTGGAAGCTCTGCAAAAGGAAACCAAAACTGCAAAGACCGTTTCTCTCACGGTGCAGGACATTGAAGCGATGGGCAAGAAAAGCTCCATTACCGGAAATATCTCTTTTACCCCAGATCAATGCGAAACTCTAAAACGCTATGCAGTCAACGGCATTATTGCCAATGCTGACAACAAGCGGTTGAAAGAAAAACTGGCTTCCGCTGAGAAGTCCGCATCGATCTGGAAACAGCGCTTTGATGAAGTAAACGAAAAATATCAGGAACTCAAAAAGAAAGCCCAGCCTTTCCTGGATGCATTGGAAATCGCATCCGAAAGGGTTCGGGCTTTTCTTGATGGCATCCTCGCCAGAGGAAAGGAAGCACAGGAACATAAACTGCCTGCCCGCAAGCGTGGACAGGACATGGAAATTTAAGAAAGGAATTACTGCCTATGATTGATATTGTAACTAAAGTTAATAACATGATGCTCGAAGGTGCGCCACTGTGGGATGTCATCGACGCCTGTTCCATGATTGATATCGAAGCCTGCTTTGATCCGATATTTGAGCCGCCGCTGGATTTTCTGGAAGAATGCCGTAAACGTCAGGAAGCAGCGCAGTCTCCGTTTCACACAACCATTGAACGGAAGATCGGAAACACATGGTATATCGTTGAAACAGAATGTATTGGAAGTGAGCTGCTTGCCGACAAGGTAAAACGGCTCATTTTTTCTGATCAGGGGGTGGCTTGATATGCTGACAAACCGAGAAAGTTATGTTAATATGGAGCCATGCACTACGGTACTGTCAGCTGACCAACCACCGAAGGAGGAAACAATGTTGGATCAGCAGAAAATAACTGTTCTCTACTGCCGTCTTTCCAATGAAGATGCGCTGGATGGAGAAAGCAACAGTATCGCAAATCAGAAAACAATCTTAACGAAATACGCAAAGGAACATGGGTTTATCAACATCCGGATTTTTGTGGATGATGGTTACACTGGGACGAACTTCAATCGTCCCGGCATCCAGGAAGCACTTTCCCTTGTGGAGCAGGGATTGGTCGAAAACTTCATCGTCAAGGATATGAGCCGCTTCGGTCGAGACTATTTACAAGTCGGACAGTACACGGAACTGGTTTTCCCAAGCTATGATGTTCGTTTCATCGCCATTCATGACGGTGTGGACAGTGCCAAGGGTGACAATGATTTCACACCTTTCCGCAATCTGTTCAATGACTTCTATGCCAAAGATACCAGTAAAAAAGTGCGCTCTGTCATGCGGGCGAAAGGTAACAGCGGAAAGCATCTGGGCAGCCCGCCCTATGGATACCGCACCGACCCGGAGGACAAGCATCACTGGATCATTGACGAGGAAGCCGCCCCTGTTATCAGAAGAATTTTCGATTTGACCATTGATGGCAAGGGGCCTACCAAGATCGCAAGGATTCTGGAACAGGATCAGGTGCTTACAACCAAGGCTCTGTATGCCAAGCAGAAAGGCAAACCGCTTCCGGAAAAACCGTATCGCTGGAACGAAAATTCTGTGGTCGGTATTCTGGAAAGAATCGAGTACACAGGATGCACCTGTAACTTCAAGACCTATTCGAAATCCTACAAGCTGAAAAAGCGGATAGCGAATGAACCGGAAAATATGGCGATTTTTCCGAATACGCAGGACGCCATCATTACTCAGGCTCAGTTTGATCGAGTACAGGAGTTGCGGAAAAACAAACGCCGACCTACAAAAGCAGATCGGCAGGGGTTATTCTCCGGACTACTGTTCTGTCCAGATTGTGGAAATAAGCTGCATTTCGCAACCTGTAAGAGTTTTGACGGCAAGCAGGATCACTATGTCTGCTCCAGCTACAAGAGCAATCGTGGAACCTGTACTGCACACTATATCCGTGAAGAAACGCTCCGTGATCTTGTTCTGGAACGCATCCGGGCTGTCTGCGATTATATCCGCAGTGATGTGGATGGTTTTCAGGAAGAATGGCTGCAATGTCGTCGTACAGATCAGGAGAAAAGCATTCTGGAGGATCAGCGGAGAATTGCCAAAGCAAAGAAGCGTCTTGCGGACTTGGATGTTCTGATTACACGTATTTATGAGGACGCTGTTCTGGGAAATCTCAGTCAGGAGCGGTATCAGAAGATGTCGCAGAGCTATGAGGAAGAACAGGAGCGTCTGAAGCTTGAGATTGAAGTAACAGAAGAATGGGTTGACCAGCAGATGGAACTGGAGGACAATCTGGATGCTTTTCTTGCTCTGACAGAAAAGTATGTGGATGTCCGAGAACTGACACCGACGATTGCAAACGAGTTCATCAAGAAGATTCTTGTTTACGCACCGGACAAGTCCAGTGGAAAGCGTCAGCAACGTGTTCGCATCTTCTTCAACTTCCTTGATGAAGTGGAAATTCCCGCTGTGTTTGAACCCATTATCTATGAAAGACCTACGAAAAACAGAAAAACGGCGTGACCTTCGGGTCACACCGTTCTTCTGCAACTTAAATAGTTACTTATCCCTATTAAGCCTTGCCGTTTTGGGTGTTTTAATGGTCGCTATTGCCGAATTAACGGCACTGCCACTTGCAAAAATATTTGTAGGCTATGATGCTGCGCTTTTACATCTTACGGTATCCGGCTTTAGAATCTTTGCTCTTTCCTTTGTGTTTATGGGCTATGCAATTTTTTCTTCAGGCTTTTTTACCGCCTTGAATGATGGGGTAATCTCGGCCATAATTTCATTTTTGCGTGCTCTTGTTTTTCAGGTTGCGGCAGTGCTGCTTTTACCGCTTTGGTTTGGTATTAACGGTATTTGGTTTTCTCTTATCGTGGCTGAATTTATGGCGGTTGTACTTTCGACAATCTTCTTTATAATTAAACGTAAAAAATATCATTACTAAAAAATAAAAGCCTGACCCTTAGCCCAAGTGTTCTTAAGGACACTTGGGCAGTTTTATTCGCCGTGCGGCGAGTGATATTGCTACGCAGTGATATTTGGACTAAAGTCCAAGTGATATTGACTTCGGCAGTTTTAGGCGAATAAAATAACACTGAAATCGTAAGATTTCAATATCACTTCCCGAAAGGGAAATATCACTCTGTGCGAAAAGCACAGAATAGCACCAAAAAAATTACTACCCGAAAAAGAGTTTTGTTTTCTCTTCTTCGGGTAGTTTTTTTGTCTTATACTGTTACAAGCAGGGAATTTGTGTGCCAAATCTCGTTTCCATTAAAGGTAACTGTCCTTAGAAAACCTGCTCATTTGGGTCAGGCTTTTAAAATGCGATTATGTTTTTTAAATGTAATATTCTGCTTCGCTTGCCATACCAAGTACGCTAAGTAATGTAGGTGCGGCAATGGCAATAACGGCAACTGCAAGAACTAAAGTAACAATACCGCAAATAAGACCTGCTTTAGCAAGACCTGTGCGCTTACCGTCTTCATTCTTAGGCGAAATAGCGCCCAAAATAATTGCAGCAATTGCAAAAACAGGTGCAACATAATAGCAGCAACCGATAGGACAGCAGAAAACAATACCTAAAATACCGGCAACTAAAGATAAAATTGCTAAAACATTAGCCTTCTTTTTAGCAGGTGCAGCTTCCTCAACAACGTTAGCTTCAACTTCAGTATTTTCAATAACTTCAGTATTTTCAACAACTTCAGTATTTTCAACAACTTCTGCTTCAACTGTTTCAATGTCCTTATTTTCCATATTATCCATTTTGAAATACCCCTTTCATTTATTTTTGCTAATTTTAACACATTTTTTTACAAAATGCAATATAATTTGATTTGTTATTGCATTTTTCTATGGTTTTGTGATATATTTAAGTATATTATATTTAAGGGGGAATTTATGTGCTTTTAAACCGAAAACAGCAGTGGATAGTTTTTGCTGTTATAAACGGTTCACTGTTATTGGTTTTGCTGATTTTTCCTTTTTATTGGAAATACATAATGAATTTACCCTTTAATAAATGCGGCTTGGTTGAATACCTGCACTTATATTGTCCCGCCTGCGGCGGCACGCGTGCGTTCGGCTCTTTGCTGAAACTTGATATTTTATCGGCCTTTAAATATAACCCAATTGTTCCCATAGGGGCAGGTATGTTTATTGCTTACGAGGTGGATATGATAAAGCACCTTGTTTTAAAGACCGAAAGGGAGCTTATTGCGCATCCGTGGGTTATTTATGCCGCTTTAATTATTTGGGGCGTTTATTTTGTTTTACGCAATGTTTTACTGTTTTGCGGTATTGATTTAGTTGGGGATATAATTATTTAACATTAAAAAAAAGGAGGAAAAAATGTTAAACAGGATTTTTAAACTCAGGGAAAACAACACAACCGTTAAAACCGAGGTGGTAGCAGGTATTACCACCTTTATGACAATGGCCTATATTTTAGCGGTAAACCCAAGCATTTTAGCTGATGCAGGGATGGATTCTACGGCAGTGCTTTTGGCAACCTGCTTAGCATCCTTTTTGGGAACGGCTTGTATGGCGTTTATGGCCAATTTACCGTTTGCGCTTTCAGCAGGTATGGGGCTTAATGCTTTTATGGCATACACCGTTGTACAGGGCTTCGGTTATTCGTGGCAGGTGGCATTATTTGCAGTTTTTGTTGAGGGTGTAATTTTTATTTTACTCTCTTTAACAAATGTACGTGAAGCAATTTTTAATGCAATACCAATGCAGCTTAAAAATGCTGTTTCGGTTGGCATTGGCCTATTTATTGCATTCATAGGTCTTCAAAATTCGGGTCTTTGTGTTGCCAACAGTTCTACATTGGTTTCTTTCATAAGCTTTACCGAAAACTTTAAAAGCGTTGGCATTTCAGCCTTGCTTGCGGTTGTTGGCACAGGCCTTACTGCTATTTTATACATAAAAAGGGTTAAGGGTTCAATTTTAATAGGTATACTTGCCACTTGGGTTTTGGGTATGCTTTGCCAGCTGGCAGGTCTTTATGTACCTAATGCCGAGCTTGGCTGTTATTCGCTTTATCCCACCTTTGCAATGACCGACTTTACAAAGCTTTCTGAAACCTTCGGTCAGTGCTTTAATTTGGATTTTAAGGGTGTTGGAATATTCAACTTTATAGTTGTTATATTCTCGTTTCTGTTTGTTGACTTATTTGACACACTCGGAACCCTTATCGGTGTTAGTACAAAGGCCAATATGCTTGATGAAAACGGCCGTCTTCCTAAAATAAAATCGGCCCTTATGGCTGATGCGGTTGCAACCACTGCAGGCGCAGTTTTGGGCACCTCAACCACTACAACCTTTGTTGAATCCTCAGCGGGCGTGGCTGAAGGCGGCAAAACAGGTCTCACCTCGTTTACAACAGCAGTTTTATTCTTGGTTTCAATGTTTTTTGCGCCAATATTCACTGCAATACCGTCCTTTGCAACGGCCCCCGCTTTAATAATTGTTGGATTTTTAATGTTCAGCAATATTACCGAGCTTAAAATTACCGAAGAAAATTACACAAGCGCAATTCCAGCTTACATTACAATTATTGCAATGCCGCTGTTTTACAGCATTGCTGAGGGTATTTCACTTGGCGTAATTTCCTACGTGGTAATTAACCTTGTTTGCAAAAAGTATAAGGAAATTTCACCAATAATGTACATACTCGCGGTATTATTTGTTCTTAAATATATTTTCTTATAATCAAAAGAAGAAAGCCTTCGGGCTTTCTTTTTTAAATTTGTTTTTGAGGATGCGTGACCGTAATTGGCGGCACGAAATTGCAGCTAGGCTTGAATTTATGAAAAAGCATAAAATTAGCTATAAGCCCTGCTGAAAAGCAGGGTTCATTTTTATACTTGCATTATAACTACATATAGTGTATATTTATATTATGGTATACAATAAATTATTAAGGGGGATTTATTATGGAAAACGAAAACAAAAATATAGTTGTTGGGGAAGACGGCTCCTATTTTGATGGTGGTTATTGGGCAAATATCGGCTACACACTTGTTGTTAATTTTGTAACCTTTATAACCTTTGGTATTGCACACCCTTGGATGCGCTGTTGGTACCAAAAATGGCTTTGCGAGCATACCGTAATTAACGGCAAGCGTATGACCTTTGACGGCAAAGGCGGCGACCTTTTTGTAAAGTACATAATCTGGTTGCTTTTAAGCTATCTTACTTGCGGAATTTATGGCTTGTGGATGGCTGTTGCACTTAAAAAGTGGATAACTGAACACACCTTCTTTGAAGGCGAACCCGATAACAACAGCTTCTTTGACGGCAAAGTCGGCGATTATTTTGTAACAAGTATTTTATCGGCCTTGGCACTTTTTGTACCCTTTGCAGGCCCTGCTTGGTCAAAAATTATAATGACACGTTGGTTTATAAATCACACCGTTATTGATTCTCGCCGTCTAACCTTCCGCGGCACAGTTGGTGATTTGTTCCTTAAATATTTGCTGTGGGGTCTTTTAACAACTGTTACCTGCGGCATATTTGCTTGGTTTGTACCTGTTAAATATATTAAGTGGGAAACCGAGCACACCTTGGATGAAAATTGCACACCCGAAGCCTTAAATGCAAAGGCAAATTATAAAACACAGGTTCATACCGATGCGGTAATGCTTCAAAGCGGCGACGGTGCACAGCTTGAAAATATTAAAGCACAAATGCTCAAGGAAGCAAATGAAGGTATTGAAGAAAACAATTTAGAAAAGCTTAATAATGCACTTCGCTTTGCAGACATTCTTAAGGAATGTGGAAATAAATTCGGTGAAAAAGAAATCAAGTTAATCTATAATTGTGAGCTTTTGGCCCGTAAGCTTAAGGCAGAAAAGCCTATTGCTACAAAATCCAAAGTGGGTATAATTGTTGTTGCAATAATTGCGGCATTTGTAATGCTTATCGGCATTGTGTTCGGTGCAATATGTGTTGGCGCATTGCTTATGAAGAGAACCGGTTTTGAAGGTCCCGCTATGTCTAACGGTGTGGTCGATTATGTTGATGTTTCAAGTATGACCTTTGAAAGTAAACTTTCAGAAAAAGCTGAGGCTCAGGGTTATAATGTAACTGAGATAGCAACCGGCGTTGGCGAAAAGGTTTTAGAATTAAAGAATAATTATCATCTTAATTCCAGCGTTGAAATTTATGTTGTAACTGAGTTGGGCAATATTGATGAAGTTGAAATTAGTGGTAACCGTATGATAGGTTTTTATGACAACCAAAACGATATAAAGTATGCGATTAAATGTGTTTATTATAGCCTAGGTTTAGGTGAAATCGATGACATAAAACCGAATATTGATACCGATTCAACCATAACCTGCGGCGCGTGGGATTTTGAATATACTCAGAATGACACCGAGGTAACCGTAAAAATTACGAAAAACTGATAAGCCAACCCCCAACGGAAAATCCGTTGGGGGTTGTTTTGGATTGGTTTTCAAATTATAGTTTATCGGGCGGTTGGATTGTATAATTTTAGCCTTCTCCAGCGGAGAAGGGGGACCAAACGAAAGTTTGGTGGATGAGGAGGATATTGTTAAGAAAGTGCTTTAATGCTCTCCTCATCCGTCACCTATCGGCGCCACCTTCTCCGCTGGAGAAGGC
>JAGAMO010000040.1 GCA_017624675.1 Clostridia bacterium
CAAACTCTAAAATAGAGTTTTAACCGATATTAAATTTATATTAGATAGTGCATTAGATAAGAAAGTGGAATCAAAGCCGTGTGACTCCGCAAACCCGCATCGTTAAAGGCTTTGCAAAATGGTAGATACCACTTGAGTACGAGAATTTCGAGTCATGTCCGTTATGACCACTTCGATACGTCTGCATATATTTAAAGGGCATAGCCTTTTAAAACCAATTCAAATTGTGAGGAGCATCATAACGGACTGTCCGTTATGTCCTGTTGCAGTACCCGAATTTTTTTAACACTACCGTGTAAAAATTTCGACCGCGGCCACTCCTTATGCCTCGCTATATCTGCCACTGGCAGCGCTCGGCAACGTCCCCCACTTCGATACGTGTGCATATATTTAAAAGGATATCGTAACTCTTCAAAGATAAAGACTGCCGCTCACGACAGTCAACTATTTTATTATATTCGATTTTTCCTCTAAAGTCAAGGTGTGTTAGAAATATTTGTAACATCTCACAAAATTATACATTTTCACTAAAAGTTATGAACTTTCTATTGACAAACTGTGTATTTTGCATTATAATAAAGCCAGAACAAGAGAGGAGGAGTAATAAGAAATTATGAAGAATGAAACTCCACCCGTTCATTTAAACTACTAAAAAAGAAAGAGTTGAGTCCAATGAAGTAATTAAACCGCACCAAGAAATAACAGGAAAGTGAGTCCAATGAACAAGTAAGATACTATGATATTCTTGGTACCGAAAGGGAATCATATATAAGACCTTGAGTGGTGATTACTGTGAAAGTAAGAATTTATCAATCTAAATAATTTTCTAAAGGTGATACCAATGTACTTATCAAGTTAATACTCGGTAAAAAGTAAATTATATGTTTAAAATAAACTTTGTAAAGAAAAAGTTTTGAAAATCAATCTACCGCTTTGACGGATTAAATGCTTAAAAAAACCGAGTAAAAAAGAAAAGGAAAACTTAATATGGATGAAATAATATAAAACGGTTGTAATTCGTAAAAAAGGATTACAACCGTTGTTTTTATCTAAAAGAAAAGCCTTGGATTTAACCAAGGCTTTTCTTTATCCTAACAAAATCTCAAAGGTTTCCTTAATATACTCACCCGTTGGCACACCCTTACTCTCAGAAGAAATAAAGAGCGCATAACACAAAACACCCACAGTTAAAAGTAAAAGGCAAGACAAAATTATAATTGGAATATTAATTTTTGATTCCGACTTCACTTTTTTCTGAGATTTATTTTTCTTCTTTTCTTTTACCGGCTCAATAATTTCTTCGAGTTCAAGAGGTTTATCCTCCTCTTCTTCCTCGTCTTCAACAATTACAGGTTCTTCTTTTATGATTTGATTTATAAAACTATAATCAAATTCTTTCGGTTCTTCTACAACAGGTTCTTGCTCTTCAACCACTTCTGCAATGGGTTGTTCCTCGTCTGCAGTTTCTTCCTCTTCTAAAACCAGTTCTTCCTCTATTATTTCATCCTCAAGGACATCTTCAGAAACTTCTATAAGTTCATTTATTTCTGCCTCAACAACAGGTTCGGCAATATCCTGCTTACTCTCTGTAAGTTCATCTGCACAAACCTCTTTAACATAAGGATGAATTAAAGTTTGCATTATATTTTTTCTAATATCTTTATTTTCAGAAAGCAAAATTAAGGTTTGAGGACCTTGTTCAATAATGCATCCTCCAAAAATTCCGTCAGCGCTTATAAGAGGAATTGAGTCTTTTAAAATTTCAATATCATCTTCACTGTTAATTGAATACTGTTTGCTATCTACTTTCTCTAGCGGACGGTTAATAGCCTGACTACAGGTTTTTATAAGTCCCTCTTCACCGAAAAGGGCCCCTGTAATCATAATAATACGGCTTCTCGATACAGCTCTCACAAGGTGGTTTACAAGTGTTTTTCTATCTGGCGCTTTATCGGTTAAAAGCCTCATCCTGCAGCATCCCGAAAGATTAAACTCCATTTCGAAATCTGTAGCTGTATTATAATATATAATATCAACCTTGATATTTTGAAACATTTTATTCGTCCTCCGTATAATTATTCTATAATTTTAAAATTCTCAGTAAATATACTCAATATTCCTGTCTTCATACCATTTTTTAGGAAATTTTGGATTTTGATTAAGAGAATACTTATATAAATCTGTTCTTTCTTCCTCTTGCCTTAAACGTCTCGCCATAACAACTAACCTAGCACCCTCAAAATCATCACAAGAGGTTATAAGTGTTAAATACTCATCTTCGATAGTTAAATCTATCTTAGCTTTAACAAAACTTCTCATTTCCACTTCTGTTATCCATTGGCTAAAAGCTTTATTGCTTGAAAAATCTTTTTGGCAAACATTGAAGCTTTTGTCTTGCTTTGTATTTGAATTTATAATAAGAACCGCAAACACTCTATAATCATAGTTTTTTTGAGCTCTTTTGATGGAAATAATAGAATTTTCCCTTAAAAAGTTTATTCTTCGATAATTATGTAAGGTCGAAAATAGCGAGCCATCCTCATTTGTGTTGCCGTAAATAACAATATTTCTATCAGAAAAATCCGAACGGCAATCCAAAAACAAAGCCCCGTAACCACTTTTCTCCTTTAAGGCATTATGGTTAAGATAAAAACCGTTGTCATCAGTTTGATAAATCGGATTATTAAGCTCAGTACCGTCAACACCAATCCAAGCGACATATTCATTGTTTTGTTGCTTTAAAAGCAAATTTCCACGCTCGAAAGCAAACCATTCCCGTTGTTCATTTATAATTTTCTTTTCCGCATAATATTTGCCGAAATATCCTGTTAAATAAATACAACTACCCAAAATTCCTATAATACACAAGAAAAACATACATTTGATTATAATTCTTGATATATTGTCCGACGCATTAGGAATACTTTCAACGAAGAATTTTTTAATATTTTTCAGGCATTGACTTTTCTCGTATCTTGCCATATTAATCTATAAAGGTATACTCGGTATTGGCAATAGCCTCTTCAACGAGCCTGTCAATATCCAAACCTTCCTCCGCCTTTTCGCATAATTCAACGGTGGGACGAGTTTTGGGGTGCTTTGGTGTAAATACCGTGCAACAATCCTCATAAGGCAAAATAGAGGTCTCAAAAGCATCTATTTTGCGTGAAATTGTTATAATTTCCTCTTTATCCATGCCAATTAAAGGACGTAAAACGGGCATATTGGTTACAATATCGGTTGTAACTAATGCAGGTAAAGTCTGACTTGCAACCTGACCCAAGCTCTCCCCAGTTATGAGTGCGAGACTGCCGCTGTCCCTAGCTATCTTTTGGGCTATTCGCATCATCATTCGTCTCATAATGAGGGTGAAATATTCCTCGGGACAATTATTTGCAATTTCATCCTGAATATCAGTAAATGGCACAATAGCCAAATTAATACTTCCACTGTATCTTGCAACCTTTGAAAGCAGGGTCTTAACCTTAAGTTCTGCTCTGGCGCTTGTATACGGAGGACTTGCGAAATGAATTGCGTTGAGTCTGAGTCCTCTTTTAGCCATTGTCCAGGCGGCAACGGGACTGTCAATTCCGCCCGAAATTAAAATTGATGCTGTTCCGGCAGTGCCAACAGGAAGTCCACCTGCACCTTGAATTTGCTCGGCTCTGACATAAGCCGAAAAATCTCTGATTTCTACATTTACAGTAACATCGGGATTGTGCACATCAACCTTTAAATGATGGAAATGTGACAGTAAAACACCACCTAATTCTCTGCAAATTTCGGGAGATTTTAAGGGGAATTTTTTATCTGAGCGTTTTGCTTCAACCTTAAAGGTTTTAGCATTTTTAAGAGTATCAGCCAAATATTCAACCGATTTTGAAAGAATATCCTCCATATTCTTTTCGCAAACACAAGCGCGGCTGAATGCAGCTATACCAAATATCAAACTTACTCTCTCTAAGGCTTCTTCAAAGTCAAAATTCTCTTCCTTAGGCTCAATGTAAATTGCCGACTGAGCCTTTCTTATTTCAACCTTGCCTAAATCTTTTAATCGGCGCTTTATATTCTTTATCATTATATCCTCAAAGGTGCATCTGTTAAGACCCTTTAAGGCAAGTTCTCCATTTTTAATAAGTATAATTTCTTTCATCAATTTGACCTTCTCAAGTTTTGTGTTGCCTCTTTCAAGGCATCTATTAAAGCATCTATATCTTCTTTTGTGTTGTGGTGAGAAAAGCTGATTCTAAGTGCAGAATCGCTCTCTTTTTGAGTTAATCCCAAAGCCTTTAAAACATAACTTTGTTCGCCTTTGGCACAAGCACTGCCCGAAGAGACAAATATATTCTTTCGCTCAAGGAAATGCAAAAGTGTTTCTGAACGGTAGCCTGTTACCGAGATATTCAAAATATACGGCAAACCATCCTCAGGGGAATTAACTTTGATAAATCCGCTCTCAGAAAAGCACTTTCTTGCGTATTCATTTAAATCCTTCATATTTTCCAGTGCAGTGTTTATATCGGGAAGTGAGCTCACAGCGCCCTCAAAGGCTGAAATCAGCGGTACAGATTCAGTACCTGAACGAAGGCCTCTCTCCTGCCCTCCGCCTGTTACAAAGGGTTTAAGAGCAACACTCTTTTTGCAATACAAAAAGCCTATTCCCTTGGGGGCAAAAACCTTGTGACCGCTGGCGGTCAACAAATCCACACCCAAATCCTTAACATTTATTGGCATTTTTCCAAAGCCTTGAACTGCATCACAGTGGAAAACTGCTTTGGGGCTTAATTCCTTTACAAGCCTTGAAGCCTCTTTAATCGGCTGAACAGAGCCGATTTCATTATTCACAAGCATAATACTGACTAATACAGTTTTAGCATTAAGGGCATTTTTAAGTTCTTCAAGGGATATTACACCCTCGCTATCGGTTTTGAGTTTTATAACCTCAAAACCCAATTCTTCAAGTCTTTTTACAGTTTCAAGGACGGAGGGGTGCTCGATTTCGGTTGTGATAACTCGGTTGCCCCACTTTTTAGAAGCTACCGTCATTATAGCGGTATTGTTAGCCTCGGTACCGCTCCCCGTGAATATAATTTCATCGGGGGTGGCTTTGATATATTTTGCTATGGTTTCTCTCGCATTATTTAAAAGAATCTCAGCCTCTAAACCTAATCTATGTAAAGAAGAGGGGTTACCCCAAGCGTTTTTGAGACAGGCTGTCATACACTCTATTGATTTTTCACAAGGCTTTGTTGTTGCACTGTTATCAAGATAAATTAGCCTTTCCAAAAACTCACTCTTTTCATACAATTATACACTGTATATTGTATCATAAAGAGCACCAATATACAATACCCAATATCTCATAAATTTCATTTTTTTGAAATAAAATTTATGGGGTGTTTGGTATGCAATTTTTAGAAAATTTAATTTCGGGGACTCTCCCCTTTGCATTTTTAACCGTTTGCGGTATTTATCTGAGTTTCTCAACTCACTTTTGCCAAATCACAAGGTTTTTCGAAAGCCTTAAACTAACCGTTAAAGCCTTTTTAAAACGAGAAAAAACGAAGGAAATAACCTCTGTAAAATCGGCTTGTACCGCCCTTTCTGCCACTGTTGGCACAGGTAATATTGCGGGGGTTGCGGGTGCTATTGCCATTGGCGGTGCGGGTGCGGTTTTTTGGATGTGGATTAGCGCCATTTTGGGAATGTGCATTAAATCTGCCGAAATCACACTGGCGGTAATTTTTAGAGAAAAAGACAAGAATTCTTTTGTTGGCGGTCCTGTTTACTACATTAAAAACGGACTTTCAAAAGCCTTTAAGCCTTTGGGGGTTGCCTTTTGTTTTGCCACGATTCCCGCCGCATTTTGCAGTGGAAACATAACACAAGTAAATTCTGCAATTATATCCTTTTGTGATACTGACTTTTCAAGGCTTATTTGGGGCATAATTTTTGCTGTTTGCTGTTATTTTGCTATAAACGGCAGTCTTAATAAAATTGCATTTTTGACAGAAAAATTAGTGCCGCCAATGTCGCTTCTTTACATTATAATCAGCCTTTTTGTGATAATTAAAAACATCGAACTTCTGCCCTTTGCGTTTAAAATGATATTCGAGGGGGCGTTTAACCCCAAAGCCGTTACAGGCGGTGCTGTAGGAAGTGTTTTTACGAGTATTTTTATTGGTTCTTCCCGTGGAATATTTTCAAATGAAGCGGGGCTTGGCACTTCGGGTATGGCACATTCGGTTGCAATTGACGCCGACCCCAAAACTCAAGGATTGTACGGAATTTTTGAGGTTTTTGTTGATACAATACTTCTTTGCACACTTACCGCATTGACAATTCTTTGCAGTGGGGTTAAAATTAATTACGGAAGCACCGCCTCCACTGAGCTTGTAGCAAGTGCGCTTAATATTAATATGGGTGGTTTTGGTAACGCCTCCCTTAGCCTTATGATGTGTTTATTTGCTTTTTCAAGCATTATTGGTTGGGCGCTTTACGGAAGACTTAGTGTGGAGTATATTTTCGGTAAAATAGGAGTTAAAATTTTTACAATTTTCTACCCGCTTTGCTGTATTTTAGGCGCGGTTTTTGACAGTGGTTTGGTGTGGAGATTAGCCGCCGTTTGTAACTCGGTTATGCTTTGCGCCAACCTTACCGCCATTTTACTTTTAAGTGATAAATTTAAACCCTACTTGAAAAGAGGACAAAAAATTGAGAATAAAGGAAATTCAAAAAATATTACCGTATGATACCTGTGCGTTAATCACAAGTGATGTAAACCGTTTATATTTAAGCGGTTTTACCTCTTCGGCGGGAAGCGTTTTAATAACCAAAGATACTGCCATCCTGCTTATTGATTTCAGGTATTTTGAAAAGGCTAAAAAAAGCGTTAGAAATATGGATGTAAGGCTTTGTAAAAGCCTTTACGCTGATATCAAAGAACTTTTAAAAGAACACAATATCAAAAATATTTTAATCGAAACCGAGCATATTTGCCTTGACTCTTTTGAACGAATGAGCAATGCTTTGCAAGACTTTAACATTTTAAAGGATAACACTTTAAGCCAAAAACTAAACGCTCTTAGACAAATTAAATCGCAAGACGAAATCAGACTTATTAAAAAAGCGCAAAAAATTACCGACGACGCTTTTTCACATATTCTCAATTTCATAAAGGTCGGTGTTACCGAGAGAGAAATCGCTTTGGAATTGGAGTTTTTTATGCGTAAAAACAAAAGTGAGGGTGTGGCGTTTGATACTATTGCCGTTTCGGGTAAAAACTCTTCTCTCCCCCACGGTGTTCCAACCGACAAACCTTTAGAAAACGGCGACTTTTTAACTATGGATTTTGGTGCAGTTTATAAAGGTTATCGCTCGGATATGACACGAACTGTTGCCCTCGGTTTTGTAACCGACGAGCAAACAGAAGTTTACAACACAGTTTTAAAGGCTCAAACCGAGGCACTCAAAAAAATAAAACCTAATGCAATTTGTAAGGAAATCGACAAAACCGCCCGTGATATTATAACGGCTAAAGGTTACGGCGAATTTTTCGGTCATGGACTCGGTCACAGTGTGGGACTGGAAATCCACGAAAACCCAGCCTTTAACACAAGAGATGAAACCCCGCTTCAAAAAGGTATGGTAATAACGGTGGAGCCGGGAATTTATCTGCCCGACAAATTCGGCGTTAGAATTGAAGATATGGTAGCCGTCACCGATACAGACTTTGAAAATCTAACCCAAAGCCCTAAAAATTTAATCATTATATAAACGAAAAAGAGCAGTTTTCACTGCTCTTTTTCATTTTAAGGGGTTTGAGGAGAGAATTTCTCAAAATTAGAGAAACTATACCAAACATTTGCGGCTTTTTGTTTGGTACATTCATATATTACATCATTATTTTTGCTTTTTCTTATATTTTTTGTGAACGAATTTTTAATTTTTAAAATTGAATATAAATTTTAATCCCGTCAATAATAATGTTACCCGATTAAAGAAAGGATTGGTTAATTTGAAATACGAGGAAGAAAAATTTTCTCACGATAACGATAAAAAAAGTACAGGATTAATTATTGCCATTGCGGTTGCAATTATAATCATTGCGGCTGCCGCTTGGTTTGCACTTTCAAGATACAACTCCGGCGGTATGGGAGATATGGTATCAGATATTAAATCAGAGCTTAGCAGTATTTATGATGACACAAAGTCGGATATTAAATCCGATTTTAATTCTCTCACTTCTGATATCCGCTCGGAATATAACGACCTCACTTCGTCATACAATGATAATGTATCAAGTTTTATGGATACGAGTATGGCGGCACCCACAGGCGACAATGTTTCCTCTGTTCCTTATGAGAAAAGCTATTCTTTGCCTTGCGAGGGCGAAATTTTAAAGCCTTTCAGTGACAAGGAACTGGTATATTCCAAAACCTTTGGAGATATGCGACTTCACAGCGGCATTGATATTAAATGCAAAAAAGGTACAGCAGTTAGTGCTTGTGGAGACGGTAAAATCATTGGAATCGATGAAAGCAGTCAATATGGCACTGTAGTTATCTTGGAACTCGAAGAAGGGCTAACAGTCAGATACGCTTCGCTCAAGGACCTTAAAGTAAAGCTTAGCGACACCGTGAAAGCGGGAGACATTTTAGGCTCTACCTCAACTGTTCCCGCAGAGTGCAACGATGAAGAGCATCTTCACCTTGAGGTGTACAAAAACGGCATTGCCGTAGACCCACTGGGAGCGCTCGAATTAGCAGAATAACCTGCCCTCGACCTATTTCGTTTAGGGGCATTTAAAAACAGACTGTCAAATCTTCTGACAGTCTGTTTTTCTATTTAATTTCAAATTCAATTTGAAAACCTATATTTTCGGGAGTTTCATTTATGTTAAATATATGTCTTCCCTTTTTAATTGCATATCTGATGGTGTTTTCGGTGCCGCCCTTTTGCCCGTCATACCAGGTTATAACATAATCGCTATTATCCGCCATATAAATATTTCTTTGCTGATAGCAACCGCTGAAATATTTTTCGTTTAGAACAATGATATCATCGGCTTTTTGTAAAACACTGTTAAAGCGCTCTTTCCACTCTTTTGAAAAATTATAATTTTGGTTTTTAAAGGGCAAAACGCAGATAAGCTCTAAAGGCTCAGGAAAAGCATTTTTAACGGCAAGTACCGTTTCGGCAGAGATAATGTCAAAACCCATTGCCATTCCGCAGTAAAACTTTCTGCAACCGCACTCAGCAACCGCCAAAACCTGTTCAAAAAGTGCGTTTTCAAATTTCTGATAATCTAAACACTCTCTATTCAATTTAAAAGGAAATTTTTCGGGTCTGTAACCCGTAAAACAACAAGCAGCTTGGTTTTGAGACATCATTTCACCTCGCTAATAATAAATTACTGTGATATTATATCATAAATTTGGCTATAAATCAATGCGAAGCATTGTATATATAATTTGTGCCGTAGGCACACCGAACTTATTACCTATTACTTATTACTTATTACTTCCCAAAAATCCCGAAGAGGTTTTTGATGAGGTAAGAGTGAAGCGGTAAGAAGTAAGAAGTAAAAATCCCGCCCACTTTCGTGAACGGGATTTTTGGAGCTGCTAACCAGAGTCGAACTGGTGACCTCATCCTTACCAAGGATGCGCTCTACCTCCTGAGCCATAGCAGCATTTTTGCGACTTTGTTATTATACTTGAACTTTTATATAAAGTCAAGAAAAATTTTGATTTATTTAAAAAAGACTTGCAAAATTTGTGTGGCTATGTTAAACTTATCAAGTAAATGCGTTGATAAAGTAAAGTAAGTTCGAAAAGCTTTAAGAGAGTGTCTGCCGTAGGCTGTGAGCAGATGTAAGTCCTTTTCTAACCGAAGTTCCCTTTTGAGCAGCAGTGCCGAACAAATAGTAAGCGCTGACGGGTGAGCCCGTTACAGGTCAAGAGAGTGTTTGCTTTCGAGCGAGAATAAACGGGTGGTACCGCGGAGATTTTTATACTTCGTCCTGTTAATACGGGGCGGAGTTTATTTTTTTGCCCTAAAACAAAAAAAGGAGAATATTATGAAAGAACAGCTTAATGCCATTTTGCTTGATGCTAAAAATCAAGTAGAAAACTCTCAAAGCGAAGCCGACATTGAGGCGCTTAGAGTAAAATATTTAGGTAAAAAAGGCGAACTTACCGCTATTTTAAAGCAGATGGGTTCCTTTTCTCCCGAAGAAAGACCTAAAATGGGTGCTTTGGTTAACGAGGCAAAGCAGGAATTAGAAACCTTAATTGCTGAGAAGAAAACCGAGCTTAAATCTGCCGAGCAATTAAAGAAATTGCAAGAGGAAACTATCGACATTACCCTCCCCCACAAGGAGTTAAAGGTTGGTAAGCTTCATCCTCTAAACACTGTGCTTGACGATATGATTAACATTTTCCAGTCTATGGGATTTGATGTTGTTGACGGTCCCGAGGTTGAAACCGACCATTATAATTTTGAGTGCTTGAACGTTCCTGCCGACCATCCCGCCCGTGATATGCAAGACACCTTCTATCTTGCTGAGAATTTGCTTCTCAGAACTCAGACATCGGCGGCACAAATCAGAACAATGGAAACCCGCAAACCTCCCATCCGTGTTATCTGCCCTGGCCGTGTTTTCCGTGCTGACGAGGTTGACGCTACACACTCCCCTGTTTTCCATCAAATTGAGGGTCTTGTTGTAGACAAGGGCGTTACCATGTGCGACCTTAAAGGTGTTTTAGAGCAGTTCGCCCACGAAATTTACGGAAGTGACACCAAGGTTAAATTCCGTCCTTCCTTCTTCCCCTTTACCGAGCCTTCGGTTGAGGTTGACGTTACCTGTAGTGAATGTGGTGGTAAAGGTTGCCGTGTTTGCAAAGGCAGCGGCTGGATAGAGATTTTGGGTGCCGGTATGGTGCATCCCAATGTTCTTAGAAGTTGTGGAATTGACCCAGATGAGTATTCAGGCTTTGCATTTGGTATCGGTCTTGACCGACTCACCACCACCCGCTATAAAATAAGTGATATTCGTTTGCTTTTCGAAAATGACAAGCGTTTCTTAGACCAATTTTAAGGAGGTGCAACTTTAATGAAAATTTCACTTAACACTTTAAAATATTATGTTGATATCAATGTTTCTGTTGAGGAGCTTTGCGACCGTATGGTTATGGCAGGCTTCGAGGTTGAAAGCGTTGAGAGTGAGGGCGACAAGCTCGTTAATGTTGTTACCGCCCGTATTGTAGATATTAAACCCCACGAAGACAGCGACCATTTGCAAATTTGCCAAATGGATATTGGTAAAGATGAGTTGGTTCAAATTGTAACAGGCGCTCAGAACATTAAGGTTGGTGACCTTGTTCCCGCCGCTTTGAATGACAGTTATCTCCCCTGCGGCGCTCACATTGTAAGTGGTAAACTCCGCGGTGTTCCCTCTAACGGTATGCTTTGCTCAGGTGAAGAGTTATGTCTTACTGAGGCTGACTATGAGGGGGCTAGCGTTAACGGAATTTTAATTCTTAAAGAAACCCACCCCGTTGGCACCGATATGCGTGAGGTTTTAGGTCTTGATGATTATATTATAGACTTTAAAATCACTGCTAACCGTCCCGACTGCAACTGTTTCTTGGGTGTTGCCAAGGAAATCGGCGTTGTTTTAGGCACCGAATTCAAAGCTCCCGTTCCCGAATATAAAACCGTTGGCGGCGACATAAACGATTACATTAGCTTAGAGGTTAAAAACTATGACCTTTGCCCCCGTTATGTTGGCAGAATAGTTAAAAACCTTAGAATCAAAGAGTCTCCCGACTGGATGCAAAAAGCCCTTTTGGCCTCGGGTATGCGACCCATTAACAACATTGTTGATATCACCAACTTTGTTATGCTTGAAACAGGTCAACCCTTACACGCATTTAACTACAATGATTTAGAAGGAAAACAAATTATTGTCAGAAATGCAAACGAGGGTGAAACTATCACAACTCTTGACGGCAAGGATTACAACCTCACTCCCGATATGCTTGTTATTGCCGATGGCGAAAAACCCTCTTGTCTTGCAGGTATTATGGGCGGTAAGGAAAGTGAAATTGAGGACGATACCAAGGATTTATTCTTAGAGTCGGCTAAATTCCGCCGTGATAATGTTCGCCACACCGCAAGAGCGTTAGGTATCAGAACCGAGGCTAGCGGTAGATTTGAAAAAGGCATTGACATTGTAAATGTGGCTTATGCTTCGGAACGTGCTTTACAGCTAATTTCCGACCTTGATGCCGGTGACATTATTGACGGTGTTATTGACTGCAACCAAGGACTTCCCGAGGATAAAATCATCACCGTTACAACCGACAAAATTATGGAGCTTATCGGTGTGGATGTGCCCGACGAGAAAATCGTTGAAATTCTTAACCGCTTAGGTCTTCCCACAACCATTAACGGCAAGGAAATTACCTGCCGTGTTCCCTCTATCCGTGATGATATTGAGGGCAGAGCCGACCTAGCCGAAGAGGTTATGCGAATTTACGGCTACGATCACATTGTCGGTACGCCTATGAGAGGTACCGTTGTTCGTGGTAAGCTTTTACCCGAAAGAATTAAGACCGATAAAATTAAGAAGCTCTTAAACGCTGCAGGTGCTTATGAAATTGCAACCTATTCCTTTATTGCATCAAAGGCTATTGATACCTTGAATTTGGACGAAAATGACGAGAGACGCAACCAAATTAAGATTATTAATCCCTTGGGCGACGAGTATTCTACTATGAGAACACAGCTTACAACAAGTATGCTGACAGTTCTTGCAACAAACATTAACAAGAAAATTGAAAACGGCAGATTCTTTGAGATTAGCAAACGCTTTATTGCAAAGTCTCTCCCCTTGACCGAGCAACCCGATGAACTTGCTACCATGTCTATCGGTGTTTACGGCAAGGATGAGGATTTCTTCAGCCTCAAGGGTATGATAGAGGCTGTTTGTAAGCTTTTGGGTGCTCATACACAATACGAGAGAAGCACCGAGCCTTATCTCCACCCAGGCAGACAGGCACTTGTTAAAGCAAATAACCAAAAGGTTGCTGTTTTCGGCGAGGTGCACCCCGCTGTAGCATCTGCTTACGGTATTGAGCAGAGAGTTTATGTTGCTGAAATCAAGCTTGATATGTTACTTGCTATTCAAAAGCGCAAGACCGTTTACAAGCCACTTCCTAAGTTCCCTGCTGTTGAGCGCGACTTTGCAATGCTTGTTGACAAGGATGTTCCTGTTGGAACTATCGAAAAGGCTATTTCCTCTGGCGCAGGCAGACTTTGTGAGAGAATTGAACTCTTCGATGTTTACGAAGGCTCACAAATCCCCGAAGGCAAAAAGAGTGTTGCTTACAGTGTATGGCTCCGCTCTGCTGACAGCACCTTGACCGACAAGGAAATTGACGAGGCTAATGCCAAGATTATCAAGAAACTTGAATCGGTTGGTGCCGAGCTTAGAAAATAATACTTGCACTTTGGGTAAAAATAAGATAAAATAATTATAGTATCTATTAAAGAGGTGTTATTTATGAACGATAGGACAATGACCTTTTCCATCGGTGACCAGACCGAGCAGATTATCCGAAATAATTTGACACAGGTTTATGACGCATTGAAAGAAAAAGGCTACAACCCTATAAATCAAATCGTGGGTTACATTTTGTCAGAAGACCCAACATATATCACAACTCATAATAATGCCCGTAATCTTATCCGCAGGATTGACCGAGATACTCTCCTTCAGTCCTTAGTAAAGTATTATTTGAGTGATTAAATTTAAAAGCTGTCAGACCAAAAGGTTTGGCAGCTTTTGTTTTTTAGGACTGTTTTCTTCCGCACTCCAAAGGAGTGCTCCTTCCTTTTCGAATCTTCTTCAGAATATAAAAAAATAGCAGTCAACCATAAAGGTTAACTGCTATTTTGGCGCGCTGAAGAAGATTCGAACTCCCGACCTTCTGGTCCGTAGCCAGACGCTCTATCCAGCTGAGCTATCAGCGCAAAATGTGGTCTTTTTTGACCGCCAAGATATAATACCACAAACATTCTATAAAATCAAGTATTATTTTCAAATTTTGAAAGTTTTTTGAAAAAATTTTTATATACTCCAAATAAAACCCCGAAAACCGTGATGGTTTCGGGGTTTTTGAATACTCTCTGTGATAAGTGATTATCTCTTTGAGAACTGGGGTGCACGACGAGCGCCCTTGAGTCCGTACTTCTTTCTTTCCTTCATACGAGGGTCACGAGTGAGAAGGCCGGCTTTCTTAAGAGCAGGTCTTAAAGCTTCATCGTGTTGTAACAAAGCACGAGCAATACCGTGACGGATAGCACCAGCTTGACCGGTAACACCGCCGCCAGCAACACGGCAAACGATATCGAACTTGTCAGCAGTCTCGGTAAGAGTGATGGGCTGACGAACGATAAGCTTTAAGGTCTCAAGACCAAAGTAATCATCAATGTCTCTGTCATTGATTGTGATTTTTCCAGTACCATTGTAAAGACGAACACGGGCAACAGAACTCTTTCTTCTGCCTGTTCCGTAGAGATAAGGCTTAGCTTCAAACATGATTTCTGTCTCCCTTCTTAAAATTCGAGTTTCTCGGGCTTCTGAGCAACTTGAGCGTACTCAGTACCGCTGTAAACGTGAAGTCTGGTAAGAGCCTTGCGGCCGATAGTTGTATCGGGAACCATACCCTTAACAGCCAATTCCATAGCGAGTTCAGGACGGGTGTTCATAAGGGTAGCATATTTAACTTCCTTAAGACCGCCGATGAAACCGGTATGACGACGATAGAACTTGTTTTCTAACTTCTTGCCTGTGAGAACTGCCTTGTCAGCGTTGATAACGATAACATGGTCGCCGCAGTCAACGTGAGGAGTGAATTCGGGCTTAATTTTGCCACGAAGAACATCTGCAACCTTAGCGGCTGTACGGCCTAAAGGTCTGTTAGCTGCGTCAATGATGTACCATTTGCGCTGGATTTCAGCAGGTTTTGCCATGAATGTAGACATATCATTAACCTCCAAATATTTGAAAACGCATTATTTAAGCGCTTTCCTTTCAAAATCAGCCTGATTATAATAACACACTGCTTTTGCATTGTCAATCATTTTTTGAGTAAATTTTAATATATTTTTCAAAATCTCCGTTTTTCTTGATTTTACTCGTTTTTTCTCCCAAATGCTCGTTTGTGATTTTTAAAAAATATTAAAAAAATCTCCTGCAGAACAAATCTGCAGGAGAAATAATTAATCTTCGTCTTCTTCGTCGGTTTCCTTAGGGTTAACCCTTACGGAAATTTCCTCGGTCATAAAGTCGTTTGCCTTTGTAACCTTGATAGTCAAATTCTCAATTTCAAAGGTATAACCTATCTCGGGAATACAGTCAGCCTGTTCGGTGATGAGACCGTTAATGGTTGTAGCCTCGGTTTCAATTTCGCCCTCAAGGTTGAAATACTCCCAAAACTCTTCAACCAAAACATTGGTCATTACAATATAATCGTTTTCATCAATCATTGTGAACTGTTGAACTTCTTCGTCATCAAGCTCGTCCCAAATTTCACCAACAAGTTCTTCCAAAATGTCTTCCATTGTAACAATACCTGAAGCCTCGCCGTATTCATTAACAACGACAGCCATGTGGAAGCGTTCCTTTTGCATATCCTTGAAAAGAATATCAAGGTGCACCGATTCGGGAACGAAAACAGGGGCATTTATTACTGACTCTCGCTTAAAATCCTTGTTAGTTCTCTTAAGAAGATAATCTCTAACATAGAAAATACCGATAATTTTATCGTTCTCGTCATCCATAACGGGCATTCGGGAATAACCCTCTTCCTCAATTATCTTGAGGATTTCCTCATCGGTTGTTTCAGAGTCGATAGAAATAATGTCTTTACGAGGAGTCATAACATCCTCGGCAGTCATACGGTCAAGCTTGAATACATTTTTTATGTATTCAATATCATCTTCGTTGATAGTACCCTCGTCAGCACCGGCGTCAAGCATTAAAACAATATCCTCTTCGCTGACAGTTTCCTCTTTTTCATTGGGGTCAATGCCAAAGAGTCTTAAAACACCGTTTGTAGATACTGTGAGAAACCAGATTATCGGTCTTAAAAATGCCGCCAAGAAACTTATGATACCGCAGAAGGTTTCTGCAAGTTTTTCCTTGTGCCGCATAGCAACACGCTTGGGAACAAGTTCACCTAAAACTAAGGTAAAGAATGAAAGAATTAAAGTGATTACAACAACCGAAACAGAATTAATCGCACTTGCGTTCTTTTCGGAAATTTCGAACACCTTAGTCAAATAGCTTGACAGTCTCTCAGCAAAACTATCGGCAGCGAAAGCTGATGCTAAAAATCCTGCCAAGGTGATGCCGATTTGAATTGTTGATAAGAACCTTGTGGGTTCTTCAATCATTTTGAGCATTTTTACGGCCTTTTTATCGCCGTCTTCAGCCCTTGCTTTCACCTTTTTCTCATTAAGAGAAATTACCGCAATTTCAGTGGCGGCAAAAAAGGCATTAATCGCAATCAATATAAATTGCAAAAGTAGTTGTTTTATCATAATTAAGCTAATCCTCCAATTTTTAACACATTAATGATATTAATCAATAACTAATTACGCCATGCTCTGAAAAACCTTATGTTTGACATCGCGAAAGCTGTGTTTAATTCAAATTTTTCGGTCAGCCTAACCTCAAACCTATTCCTACTTCGAGGAAGCGGGTCCACAAAACCATCTCCTTTTACAAATAATAAGATATAAGATAACAAAGATATATTACTATAAAATACCTATTTTGTCAAATATTATCTTGCAAAGACCCATAATATTTGATATTCTTTAATTGGTGATATTTTGAAAAATGAAATTTATAAATACGGGAAAATTGAATATTACGACACACTCCCTTCTACCAACGCTTTTTTAAAAAGCCGCGCAAAAGATGAAAAAGAAAGTTTGGTTGTTGTTGCTTCTTCGCAAACCAAGGGGCACGGAAGATTTGATAGAAAATTCTATTCCCCCGCAAACACGGGAATATATATGAGTATTCTGCTAAAGCCCAAAACCATAGGATTTGATGCCACACGCATTACCTCCGCTGCCGCCGTTGCAGTAGCTCAAACTATAGAAACCTTATCGGACAAGACAGCACAAATCAAATGGGTAAACGATGTTTTGATAGACAGCAAAAAAGTTTGCGGTATTTTAACCGAGGGCAGTATTAACCCAAAAAACGGTACTTTAGAATATGCCGTTCTGGGAATTGGTATAAACCTCTTTATGCCCGAAAACGGATTCGAAAGCGAAATTCAAAATATTGCAGGGTATATTTTTGAGGAATATGACCCCTCACTTAAAGAAAAATTTATAAAAGAAGTTTTAAAAAATTTCTTCAAATATTATAATAACAACACCGAGATTTTAAACGAGTACCGAAAAAGGTCGGCGGTTATTGGAAAAGATATTTTGGTTTTAAAGCACAATGGAACCAAATTTGCTAAAGCACTTTTAATTGATGATAATTTCCGTTTGAAAGTAAAATACCCTGACAATACCGAGGAATTTTTAAACTCGGGCGAAATTAGTATTAAAATTTAAGAATAAAAGACAAAAACCCACTAAAACTACTCTTAAGGAGTGATTTTAGTGGGTTTTACTAATAAAAAATATGATAAAGTGGTTAAAAAGCTGTCTCCTAAATCGCCGAAAATAAAGGATTTTATTTGGGCTTATTTAGTGGGCGGTTTTATTTGCGTTATAGGACAGCTTTTAATGGAACTTTACAAGTATTTAGGCTTTAGCGAAGGCACCGTTAAAATGGCAGTCCCCGTAACACTGATTTTCATAGCCGCATTGCTTACTGGTCTAAAGTTGTTTGACAAAATAGCAAAACACGCGGGTGCGGGAACTTTAGTGCCCATAACAGGCTTTGCAAATGCGGTAGTCTCCCCCGCTATTGAGTTTAAAACAGAGGGCTTTGTTTTAGGTGTTGGCGCCAATATGTTCAAAATCGCAGGACCTGTAATAGTTTACGGCACAGTTGCAAGTATAGTGTATGGGGTTATTTATTGGGTAACGACTTTATTCTGACTAAAAAGGCTTGACCTCGTGGTCAAGCCTTTAATAACTTATTAAGCAAATACTCTAATGCATCACTTTCCGACGGAAATCCTACACAATCGTAATCTTTTCCGCGTTCGCGATAAAAGACTTCCCATCGATGATAGTTTTTAAGTACATAATATCCATCTGCAACAGAGATTTCAAAATGAACAATGCCTGTATCGATTTTGTTTTCCTTAAGCAAATCCACAAACTCTACATATGTCATATTTGAACAATCCAATCTCTTTCTTTCAGTTTTCTAAAGACTTCTTTTGCATCAGGCATTGTTATTATATAAAACTTTCCATCGCTGGTATTTATGTTGAAATGTATATCATCACATTGGATTCTATATATGTTGCTTCTCTGTATTTCTTCCATAATATAAGGTTTTTCGTCTAACGAAATTAAGGCTATACCATCTTCACAGAAATATATGTTTGCATTTTTAATTTTACCATTATGTAGTTTGAAGTTTCCGTTAGTTTTATGGAAAACGGGAGAAAGAATTTTCTTCTCAAATTCAGCATATTTCTTGTTCATTACCTTTTCGTGAATTATAAGAAACACAAACAGCGCAAGGTAAAAAAACAAACCACCAATAACTGCAAATAAAAATGCATCAGGTTCTTCAATGTATCGTAATACGAAATAAGTTGTTAATCCAAAGAAGAAGCCCGTGATGGCAGATAAAATTGCTTTTGCTTTCATTTACCACACCTCACTTTATTTCATTATACCGCACCGACGTTTTATTGTAAATATTTTTGCAAAATGACTGTGTCCTATATTGACAGCAGCAGAAGGGTTTGTCTTAGGCGTTGGTGCCAATATGTTCAAAATTGCAGGGCCTGTTATTGTTTACGGCACTGTGGCTTCTGTTGTTTATGGGATAATCTGTTGGATAATTCAAATTATATAAAAGCCCTCCTTGTGTAAAGGAGGGTGGCAGCCATAGGCTGACGGGAGGATTGTTTTATATTTTACAATCCCTCCGTTTCGCTAACGCTCAACACCTCCCTTTGCACAAGAGAGGCTATGAAAAAGGCTTGACCATCGGTCAAGCCTTTTTCAATCTTAATAATCTCCCCAGCCGCCGCCGGAAAGATCTTCTTCAACATCTCTTACAAGTTTTTTGGCTTTATCCTCATCAGTTTCGTAAGGAAATCCCATATATTTTGCATAATACTCTTCTTTTTTATCTTTATAATACTGGGTTTTTTCAAGGTTTCTATATTTCCAACCGTTGTAATGTTTGCGAGATGCTTCTTCTTCGCGTCTTTTATATTCGTCTTTGTCAACCGAAAGCCAGTAACGCTCTACCTTATCTATAATTTTTTTCCATTTATTATAGCTGTCGCAATAAGGCTGGATTATTACGGTAAACATATAATGTAAAATGGCGTACGGCACATAAAACAAAACGCCGCAAAAGATGCTGATTACAATGTCATCGGCATACTTATTCGATTGAAACAAAACCGAAAAGGCTGATAAAAAATCGTTGTTTTGATTTATAATTGAACCATAAAAATAAAGCATAAAAACTATAATGCAAAGTCCTGAAACGATACCGCAAATTCTACGCCAAAGTACAGGTTTTCCATCAAACGCCTCAAAATATGTTTGGGGGGCTTCGTCTAAATAGGTGTAAAGTTGTTTTGCCCTTTGTGCAGTATTACCCTCAATTACAGGTTTTTTTCCTTTGGTCGTGCAAGAGATAATAATCGCCGCAATACTACTAATGACAAAGGGAACGAGAAACAAAAAAACAACCATCAAAATAATTTTTACATACAAAAGCTCGGTGAAGTTGCTAAAGATTTCCCAAACTCCATTCCAATACTTTTGGATAAAGGGAAG
>JAGAMO010000041.1 GCA_017624675.1 Clostridia bacterium
AAATACAGACTCAAAAGATGCAAAAATGTGCCGATTTGCTGCAATAACCAACCTCAGTCTGTCATAGGGAAAGCTCAAAAGCCGATGGGTTCTGTGAGGGGATTTCGCCATTGGCGAAATTTCCGAGCAGAACAGGCAGAAACGGCTCGGCAGTCATAGGGGCAAACCGTGCGAGTGTGGATGCATGCGAGCGACGTGTTTGCCCTTTTGCAATTCTTACAATACGACAATTTTGATGTAAAATGTTATTCGAGGTGAGGTGGTATGACGAACATATACGGATATGTGCGCGTTTCAAGTATGGATCAAAATGAGGATAGGCAGTTGATAGCGATGTCCGAAAAAAACATTCCGCAAAAGAATATCTATATTGACAAGCAATCGGGAAAAGACTTTGAACGACCGCAATACAAACGGCTTGTCAAGCGATTAAAACAGGGCGATCTGCTCTACATACTTAGCATTGACCGCTTAGGACGCAACTACGAAGAAATACAACGGCAATGGCGTGTACTAACTAAGGATATAGGCATTGATATTTGTGTGATTGATATGCCGCTGCTGGATACTCGAAACGGTAAGGACTTAATGGGTACTTTTATTGCCGATCTTGTTTTGCAAATACTTTCCTTTGTCGCTCAAAGTGAACGCGAAAATATTAAAAAGCGTCAGGCGGAAGGTATCGCCGCTGCAAAAGCAAAGGGGGTTAAGTTTGGTAGACCAGAAATTCCTGTCCCAAGGGAATTTGGAAAATATGTTTCAAAATGGGAAGTAGGCAAAATAACAACTTCGGATATTCTGCGAGAGACAGGATTAACAAAATCTACTTTCTATAGAAAAGTAAGAGAATATAATCTAACCAAGAAAAAGTAGCTCCAAAAGGTACACCTTTTGAAAAACTACTTTATTTTTTTATAATGCAACTTATATTGGGCGAAAATGGTGCGATTTTTTTAATAAAATTGTTGTAATATACATTGCTTTGTGCTAAAATTGACAATGTATAAGTAGCTCCAAAAGGTGTACTTTTTGAGAAATCTATTGCAAATTTTATAAATATTGGGGAGTAAAATGAGTATGAAACAGAACTACTGTGCTTTTTGTTCTGAAAAATTATCCGGCGAAGTATGTGATTGCTGCGGAAAAAGCATAACTGATTATCATACGGCACCTCACTGGTTGCTGCCTGGCACTGTCCTTGCTGGCAAATATGAAGTTGGTGCTGTTTTAGGTGAAGGCGGGTTTGGAATTACATACATTGGTCGAGACACTAATCTTGATATGAAGGTAGCTATCAAGGAGTATTTTCCATCGGGCGTTGTTAACAGAAATAACACAAGCTCTATGAAAATTAGTGCCCTTGTGGGAGAAACACAGGCGAATTTTGAAAAAGGGAAACAAGGCTTTCTAAGTGAGGCTCGCACTCTCGCTAAATTTTCAAACGAACAAAGCATCGTATCTGTTCGTGATTTCTTTGAGGAAAACAATACGGCTTATATCGTTATGGAATATTTAGAGGGCATTGACCTTAAGGATTTTATTGCCCAAAATGGTAAAATGTCGTTTGGTTTAGCAATTTCTATGCTTTCTCCTATTATGAGTTCTCTTTCTAAAATACATAATCAGGGCTTAATACATAGAGATATAAGCCCTGCAAATATTATGATTTTAAATAATAGAACTGTTAAATTGTTGGATTTCGGTGCCGCAAGAAATGTTAGCGGTGCTGACGAAAAAAGTCTTTCTGTTTTGCTGAAACCCGGCTTTGCCCCTGAGGAACAGTATCGCAGTAAAGGTAATCAAGGCTCTTGGACGGATGTTTATGCTTTAAGTGCTACTCTTTATAAAATGGTTACCGGTGTAACCCCTGACGATGCAATGAATAGGTTGTTTTCTGACGAGGTTGTATCACCCTCTGAACTTAATGAACAGATAACACCAGAACAATCGGCTGTTATTTTAAAGGGTATGTCTATTTATCAAAAAGACAGATATCAAACGGTCGAAGAACTTCAAAAAGCGTGTAATGATGCTTTAGAAAGCAAAAATAATAACGCCGTTAACACCCATACTGAACCTATCGAAAAAACAATATCGAGAAAGTCTGTACAAAACACTGTTGTAGAAAAGACTATAAATAAAAAATCGACTCCGATTAAATCAAGTTTTTCTGAAAATGTTAAACAACCTGTTGCAAAGGAATCTGAAACACCTGTTTCTAATCCTATTCCCCAAGCACCGCAACAAACAAATAACAAAAAATCCCCGAAAATATGGGGATTGATTGGCTCTATCGTTGCCGGACTTATTGCATTATTTAATATTTCTTTTTTGATTAGCGATATGGCGGATCCCACCTTGCAGACAGGCGACTATGTGCAATATATTATAGAAATTGTGATTTTTGCAGCTATAGCAATCGGCTGTGGATATTTTTACTATCCCCGAGTTGACAAGACAAATCTAAAACCAAATAAAATAGCGTTAATTACAAGTATTGTATTAACTGTAGTTGCTTTGATATTGGCATTTATCGGTTTTGTCGCTTTTGGATCTGATTTGGCAAGCAACGGCGACGGTGAAGCGTTTATGGCTTTTGCGGTATTGTTTGCCGGTCCTGCTTTATATTTGGGTTACTTCTATTATCCGCGCTTAGAGAAAAAGGTTAGAAGCAAATTCTTTAAAGCTTACGGAAGTGCATTTGCGGCTATTGTTATTTGTTTTGTTCTTTATACCGTATTTGTAACGATGGCTACGGTTTCTATCGGTGATGAAAAGATCAAGAAAAATGCTGAGACAGTAGAAATTAATGCAGACTTGTTAACCGATGGTGATATCGAAAAGTTATCACAACTCAAAAATCTTAAAGAGCTGTCAATTAAAGCTTGTTTCTTGGATGATAATGACGTAAAGGTTATAGGAACTATGACCGGCCTTGAGAAATTAAGCTTAGTTGGCAATACCGATATTAAGGATATTACTCCGCTTTCTAATTTATCAAATTTAACATTCTTAAATTTGGAGCTTACAGGCGTTGAGGATATTTCTTGCCTTTCCAAATTAACTGAACTTACACATCTTTCTTTCTCTGAATCTAAGGTTAAGGATGTTTCGGTCGTAAAGGATTTATCCAAGCTTGAAGTATTCTATATGAACAACCTTGAGAATTTGGATGAAACTACAATTAAATTTCCGATGGGCTTAATTGAATTCTATTGCAACAATAACGGACTTACCAATATTGAATTCTTAAGAGAAAATATCGCTCTTAACAGGGTTGAATTGTCCGGCAATAATATTACCGATATTTCTCCTCTTAGTACCAAGCCGCTTTCAATGGTAAATGTCAACGGCAATAAAATCACGGACATTTCACCCATAGCAGTCACGAATTTTGAATTAAAGGCAACCGATAATCAAATCAGCGATATTTCTTGCCTTAAAGGAACAACAGCCGAGTTCATTTTCCTTTCTAATAACAAAATTTCTGACATCAGTGTTTTCGAAGCCAATGACGGGCTTGGCACGCTTGAATTAAAAAATAATAATATAATTGATATTTCTGCTTTAAAAGATTGTTTTAATATTTCCACACTTGATCTTAGCGGTAATCAAATTGCTGATATTTCGGCACTTGCTACAATTGACCGCTTATACGCTTTGGACCTTGCAAACAATCAAATTGCAGACATATCTCCGTTGGCACAGAATCAGAAATTTGTAGATTCGGAGCCTACAATTTATCTATCAAATAATAAGATTGTAGATTTAACTCCACTCTCAAATTTCAAAAGCAGCGATAGCATTTGGTTGGACAACAATTTAATTGAGGATGTTTCACCGTTAGCTTCCTGCACAATGCTGGAGTATTTGTCCATAAAGAATAATCGTATTAGCGATCTTTCGGTACTCGGCGGTATGTCAAATTTGAATCGCGTTTTTGCAATTGGTAATCCAATCGTTAAAATAGACGGATTGAATTTATCAAGTGAAAGAACGGGGTTAAGCGGTGAAAAATATTCATCTGATTCTTTGTTGGGTGGTTCGATTTTAAGTATTAGCTACACAGAACAGATAGATTGGGCTGTTGCAAAGTCTTTGAGAATTGATGATTTGCGTGTTTATGACATACCTGCGCGTCAAAGAGCTGCGATGGATGAGTTAGGATACAGAACGAATTACGATTCCTCAAAGCAGGAGGAAACCGATGAATAAGACTGTATTATATACCGAAAACAAAAATGTTGAAGCTGCTACCATTACGGTTATTGACCATAATAATAGCCCATACTCTGTTCAAGTTAAAGAACATGTTTATATCGGCAGAAATGTTTCGGGTAGCAACTGCGAATTGCAAATTGATTCTCCTATCACATCAAGAAATCACGGCGAAATTTTTATAGCAAACGGTAAATTTTATTATCGTGACCTTGATAGCACAAACGGTACATATATCAATAATACACTTTACGGCGTTGAAACAGGAAAAACTGTTTGCGAGCTTAACGAGGGCGATGTTATCGCTTTCGATATCCGCGAAGACGGTGAATGTCATCCTGATTCGGTTTTGTGTGTTTTTTCTCTTGCAGGTTTTAATTATAGCGAGGCTAATGAAATTGCCCTTTCGGATAATATTGCAGAGCTTAAAATCGGCAGATTGATTGATGATGGATTAAAATTTGATAATGAGATGATATCTGCCCGTCACGCCTCTTTCTTTAATACTCAAAACGGCTGGGCAATTATTGACCATAAAAGCACCAACGGCGTGTATCTTAATGGCAAGCGCATTTCTTCGCCAAAGTATTTAGAAATGTATGATGTGGTACGCATCGTAAATACGGTGTTTATTTACTGTGGCGACAGAATTGTGTACGCAGGCGAAGGTATTTCGAGCAATATTCCCGTAAAAGAAGCTGTTAAGACTCCAACGCCTGTTGTTGCTAAGCCGGTAGAACAATCAGTTGTTCGCAGTTCCAAAATCAGTAATTCACCCGACCTTGTAATAGATATTGTTGAGCGTAGTGTTGTTCAGCGCTTTAAAAAGTTTATGCTTTTACAAAACATCAACATTTCTATTGCCAATGGCGAAATGGTGCTTATTTTAGGTGGTTCGGGTGCCGGTAAAACAACCTTTATAAATGCCATTATGGGCTACGAAAAAGCCGAGGGAAAAATCGTTTATAACGATACCGATATCTACGAAGAATACGAGCGTATGAAGTATGAAATTGGTTTTGTTCCTCAGCAGGATCTGCTTAGAATGAGTGATACGGTTTATGATACACTCGCAAACGCTGCCGAAATGAAACTTCCCAAGAGTATTAGCGAAGAAAAACGAGAAGAGAAAATACTTTCGGTGCTTAACCGTTTCGGCTTATCCCGTGAAAAAGACTCTCTTGTTTCAAAGCTTTCGGGCGGACAAAAGAAACGTCTTAGCATCGCAGTAGAATTTATTGCTGACCCAAGTCTTTTCTTCTTGGATGAACCCGATTCCGGTATTGACGATGTTATGGGCAGAGGTCTTATGGAGACCCTACGTGAAATAGCCGACCTTGGCAAAATTATAATGGTAATAACCCATAGCCCTGAAAGAGCTGCAGACTTATTTGATAAAGTAATCGTTCTTGCAAAAAGCACCAAGGACAATTGCGGACACCTTGCTTTTTTTGGCGGCGTTCAAGAGGCTTTCGATTTCTTCGGTGTAAGCTCATTCCGTGAAATCGTCAAGAAAATTAACCGCCCGGATGAGAATGGCGAAGGACTTTCGGATTACTTTATTGAAAAATACGAGTCTCTGCAAGGAGGTGCATTATAAATGAGCGAATCAAGAGTTGGCAGAATCGGTCAAATTAAAATCTATGTTGGCAAATGTTTTCGTTCTTTTATAAACGAAAAAGGTTGGAAAAACCTAATCAGCACCTTAATTATTTCGGTGATTCTTGCATGGGTTATCGGTGATAACACTTTTTCGGTCAACGAAAGCACAAAAACAGGCGTTTTTGCAATGATATGCGGTTGTATTTGGACGGGACTTTTTAATTCTATCCAGTTAATATGCCGTGAACGAGCTATTATTAAGCGTGAGCACAGAACAGGTTTACATATATCCTCTTATGTTATTGCACGTTTAATATTTGATTTCGCGCTGTGTGCGGCAGAGGCAGTCATTTTAACCGTTGTGTTTGATATCTTCCGCAATTTTCCATCGCACGGTGTAATGTTTGGCTGGACCGGTTTTGAGTTCTATATCTCATTCACCTTAATAATCTTTTGTGCCGATGCGCTTGGCGTTTTGGTGTCTTGTATTGTAAAAACCGAAAATGCAGCAATGACCGTAATGCCTTTCGTCCTAATTGTTCAGCTCGTTATGTCTGGCATGATGTTTTCTCTTCCCGAAAAGGCAGCACCTATTAAAGAGTTAACTATCAGCAAATGGGGACTTACCGCAATTTGTTCATCGGCAGATCTGAACGAAATACCTACTGTCGACACATTAGAAAAGCTAAATGAAGCAAGAAAATCCGATGAAAGTATTACAAGCTGGAAACAACTTGGTATCACTCAAAAATATGACATGGAGTATGACGCTTCGGCATCCCACGTTATGATGAACTGGATGGTACTGATATTATATAGTTCAGCGTATGGATTTTTAGGAATACTGTTCCTCAAATTAGTTGATAAAGATAAGAGGTGAGTTTAAATGAAGGGAAAAAGTTTTATAACAATTGCAATAATAGTTGTTGTTTGTATTATAGGTTGGAATGTTATTAACGATGACAATAGTTCTTCAAGTGGCGGAAGCCTATTTTCTTCGGGGCTGGAAAAAAGCCTTGCGGAAACACTGCCTGAAGATCTAACGACCTGTTATTGTATTGATAATAACGGTGAAAAGGTGTTAAACACGCTTGAGGTCAAGAAGCTTAGTATTGATAGACAAACAACAAACGATAATTTAAAAACCGCTGACTGCACCATCGAAATGGAAGGCAACGATTTAAAAATGACAGCCTATGTTACGCTTGATTGCATTAAATATGATGACGGCAGTTGGCAGGTTTCTTCGTGGAGTGAAATTTCGGATCCTAAATTAGTTCCTAAATATCAACCCGAAGAATCAAATTTCACTTGGAACATACAGAGATACGAGGGATTTACTTCACTAAATAAAATTAACGAGCATGTTGATTTAGAAAACGGTGAGATAGTATATTTCTTTAGCGTACTTGATACTTATGATTATATGATGTTTTCTGGCGAAGGCGTTTCTTGCAGTGCCGTATTCCAAAATACAGGTATGGATTACAACGATAAAGAAGTTTATTATTGGAAATTCACAAACGAAAACAATGTGCAAGTAGTTTGGGATGTTCTTGGAACATGGCATATTGACGGTGGAATAGATCAAAATCCGCCATATACAGTTGCGGACATAACAATTAATGCAATAAACTCTGAAAATGCAGGAGTTTCATCATATGCCTATCCAGAGTCTAATTACAAGGGTGAATATCTCGGCACTTATCAAATGTTCGATAATAAAGGAGCATCCTGTATTACAAGTGGAACAAATCCTCTTAATGCTAAATGTGAGATCTACGGTTATAAATCATCAATAATTATTACCGCTCAAGGTGTGGAATGTAGTGTTGGTGATAGAAATTACGCATATAAAAATGTTACTAAAAAATAAATTTTAAAGGAGTTAATAAAAATGTGGGTTTTATCTTGGAAAAAATATGCTTTATCTAAATTTGCTACTTTTGTAAGTGTTTTGGGCGCTTTGATGCGCTATGCAGGTGTTATGTGCTTGTTCTCAGGTCTTATTCCGGCGGCTTTAATTTGTATTGCTATCGGTATTGGTCTTCATTTCGGTGCAGAAGCCATTGCAAAAAACAAGGCGGCTAAAGTTATTGGTAAAGCAAATACTGCAAAAACTGCGAATCCTGTGCCTAATGCGACCAAAACAACAGTTACACAACCTACACCCAAGCCTGTGCAAACAAATCCTGCGCCATCTGCAACCGCACAGCCTACCGCTGCTTCTGACGGAAAAATCAAGTGTGGCAAATGTGGAGCGCTCGTTTCCACCAAAAATAAATTTTGCACTGAATGTGGCAACACATTAGTCACTGAGGTTCCTAAGCAGAAAAAGTGCCTTAGATGCGGCGCAAATGTCGATAACGGAAGTAAGTTCTGCACTGAATGCGGATACGAAATTAAATAATACATAGTTTAAGGAGAAAGAACAATGAGTCAATGTGATTATTGTCAAGCTCAAACACCCAAAACAGACTATTGCCCCAATTGCGGCACCACTCAGTATACTGCCGGCGGTAAAATCTATTATGGCGCAACTGGTAATGATGTTTGCGGTTGCGAGGTTGCTATTACCGAAAAATATCTCATTATCCGTAAGGTCAGTGGCGCAGAATCCAAAGGTAAGACAGCAGGAAGAGCATTTGGTCTTCTCGGTGTTTTAGTTGCCGATGTTGCAAGTCAAAAGGTAAGACCGCACGGTTTTTATGCGCTAAATAATTTCAAAAAGGGTATTTTCCCTTATAGAAACAATGGTATTAAAAAGAAGAATGCAATCAAACTCATCACAAACGACGGAAAAGATTTTATTTTAGTATTCGATAAACCCGGATTTGTAGATGGTACTGCCAAAGTGTTAAAGACTATGGTGGAAAAAATCAGAGCGGCTATTCCTATGGTTGAAGACGGCTCTAATATGACTTATGGCGAGCAGTATTGTATCAATCCTTATGTTACACTCGATACCTTTGACAAGGTTAAAGCGGGATATACAGCGCCGCCTCGTCAGGCCACAATCTCAAATTCTTACACTGCACCGACACCAAACACCGCTCAACAAGCACCAAAAGCTACAACTGCACCTGTTAAAGAGACAACACAGGCAAACAACCTGAGACGTCCTTGCCCAAATTGCGGTAATTTTGTGCTTTCTACAAGTAAATTCTGCAATGAATGCGGCGCCAAAATCATCAAAGAAAAGAAATGTTTGAGATGTGGTAACACATTGGGTGAAAATGATAAATTCTGCGGTCAGTGTGGCTATCAGTCAAACTAAAAGGAAGTTATACCTATGGTTGAATATTCAGTATACACAAATATAGGTAGCAGAGAAATTAACGAAGATGCCGTCAAAGCAATTACGCTTGACGGCAATTTCGGTTTTATCGTTTGTGACGGTCTTGGCGGTCAGGGTATGGGAGATAAGGCATCTAAAATAGTAACCGACTGTTATAACGAATGCTTTATAAATTCACAAATTAACGAATCTTTTTTGCCTAAAACATTTGAACGTGCACAAAGTACTTTGTTGGAAGAAAAAAAGAAACTAAATGCAAAAAATCAAATGTGTACCACGGCGGTTGCATTGGCCATAAACGAAAATACGGCATATATAGCTCATATTGGCGATTCCAGGCTTTATTTTTTTGAAGGCGATAATCTTATATATAAAACACTTGACCACTCTCTGCCGCAAATGCTGGCCCTACAGGGCGAAATAAAGGAAGAAGATATCGCACATCATCCCGACAGAAACAAGCTTCTACGGGCTTTTGGGACAGAGTGGGATAAACCTATGTATGCTATCGCAGACCCAATAACACTCAATAAAAATCAAGCGTTTTTACTTTGCACGGATGGTATATGGGAATGGATCACAGATGCTCAGTTGAGCGAACTTCTGAAAATATCTTCAAGTGCAGAAGAATGGCTTGAAAAAATTATTGATGCCGTTGAGATCTCTTCTCGAAACAACGAGCATGACAATTATTCCGCTATTGCAGTATTTGTTAAGTGAGGCTTAGATATATGAAAAAATTTTTATCCGTTATTTTAATTGCTGTTATAGTTATAATTGGTTGCTTTTGTATTTTCGATAATAAAGATCAAGACTCAAAAAAAGAAAATACAATTTTGACTAAAATTGAAGAAAATCCATCCTTATATCCTCTTTACAATAGGATTTCAAGCCAAGAAAAAGAGGTATATTTAAAGCTTTGCACAGCGGCGCAAAATTTTGAGGAAACAATAACCGGTATATATAAGGGTGCCTCTAAGAGTGAAATACAAAATTTTATCAACACATTAAATAGTTATCTTTATCGTGAAATAGCATATGAACATCCCGAATTGTTTTGGTATGATCCATACAATTTCGAGCCGTCAATAACAGTAAATGGAAACAATGAATATTTTCTTAACATAAAACCTTCGTATCTGTTTGACAAAAAACAGGCAGAGCAAATGAATACTGAGTTTCAAGAGAAAATTGAGGAAATTGTATCTATCGCCAAAACAAAAACAAATACCTATGAACAGGTTCTTTATGTGCATAATTACATTGTAGATAATTGTGTATATGATTACGATGCATATAATAATGGCGACTATAAAAGCCCTTCAATAAACGCTTACGGCTGCCTTGTTAACGGTAAAGCTATTTGCAGCGGTTATTCAATGGCATTTAATGCGATAATGAAACGACTGGGCTATGAAATTGGTGTAGAGTTCAGTACATATGACGGATTTTCGATCTTTGCTGAGGGCCACGTCTGGAACTACTGCAAGTTGGACGGAGATTATTATTACTTCGATTTAACATGGGATGATATAGATCCATCCAATGAGTCTATGTATAATCATTTTGAATATTATCACAGCTATTTTGCAATCACAAAGGACGAACTTGCTAAGGCTCATTTGACGTTAGCACCGCAGGCACCAACCCCAAACTGCAGTGGAACAAAATATAATTATTTTAATTATAATAATCTAAATTTTAATACATATGATTTTGAAACCGTAAAGCCCGCTATTTTGTCACAAGCGGGACAGAAATATATACAACTTAGATTTGATAGTTATAGAGAATTGTTGGCGGCAGAACGTGATTTGCTTACCGAAAAAAAGATATTCAAAATTTTCCCCGAAGCAAAGAGTTATCAGTATTATATCAGCGAATCTAAATTGCAGTTGTATATATTCTTAAATGACTATTATCTCAACTGAGCTTCCTGTTTTATTCCGAGCAAAAATAAATATACAAAAACCGCCTCTAAGATTTGACAAGAGGCGGCAGAGCAGATATACTGATTGTAGTCCTTTTTATAGAAAGGTGCGGCTAAGGGGTTGGCCGTGCCTCTCGCTTTTTATGTATAACGAATAATCCCACCTAAGCCAATTAAGGCTTAGGTGGGATTATTACTTCAAATGCAAATACATTCCTCACAATGTGCAGGGTTCGTATTTGCTTCCTTTGGTGATCCATCGGGGATTCGAACCCCGGACACCTTGATTAAAAGTCAAGTGCTCTACCGTCTGAGCTAATGAATCATTTACACAGCCATATTATTATAGCAACCTCGACCCTAAATGTCAACAAAAATATTCAGAATTTGAAAAATTTTAAAAATTTGAAGCCGAGACCCTATTTAGTCTCGGCTTTTTATTTGGGTTTTATGTATTTTCTGTTTGCTTTTTTATTCCGAAAATCATTCGCAATATTGAGCCTAAAAACTTTGGACTTTTCATTACAACAACCTTCACAAAATTTCCCCCTAACATCGGTTTTTGGTAAGGGCTAAAATTATAACCCAAATACACAGTACCGACACCAAAAATCTGGGAGGACAAAAACAGCTCACAAGAAGTCCTATTGCAAAGGTTAACGCTATTGTGCACTTATTGTTATTGCATCGTCTTCTCATAAGCACCCTCCTCTAGTACATTATATGGAGAGCCTTTTTATTTGTTCCGTTGTTTTTCTTTATTTTGCCAGTCCTTAAGGTCCTTTAATTCCTCATGGATTTCGAGATAAGATTCCCATCGGGTTTTCTCTATTCTCCCGTTTTCTACCGCATTTATTACCGCGCAGTCCTTTTCCTTTGTGTGAGAACAGGAAGCAAAACGGCAATCATCTTTAAAATCATCAAAATCCCAAAAACAGTTTACAAGGTTTTCTTTAAGGGAATAATCATCTCCCGACTCGATAGAAGAAAAACCCGGTGTATCGGCAACGAAACCGCCAAAGGAAAGCGGATAAATTTCGCTGTGTCTTGTGGTGTGTCTGCCTCGGCCTAACTTTTGGCTAACATCACCCGTTGCGATAATATCCTCGCCCAAAACGGCATTTAAAACACTCGACTTGCCAACGCCCGAATTGCCTGTGAAAGCGCTGATACTGTCTTTAAGCTCTGCCTTTAAAGCCTCTATCCCCTCACCCTTTAAAGCCGAAAGCACAAAGGTTTTAAATCCTGCATTTTTATAAATTTTCTCAAACTCGCCGAAATCGCCCATATCGCTTTTATTAAAAACAATTATAGGCTCAATCCCCGCGTGGCGCGCTAAAACAGTTAGTTTATCAATAACAAAAGTGTTTGGCGCGGGGTTTTCAAAAGAGGATAGGATAAATAGTTTATCAATATTTGCAACAGGGGGTCTTTTAAGCTGTGTTTTTCGGGGCAAAATTTCTTCAACCGTACCCGTAAAATCATCCATAGGAGTAAATTCTACCCTATCTCCAACCAAAGGGGAAACTCCGCTTTTGCGGAAGCTTCCCCTTGCTTTACAGGTATATATCTCGGTATCGGTCTTTACATAGTAGAAACCCGATAAAGCCTTAATAATAATTCCTGTCATTCAGTAACCCCTGAGCTTTGAGAACTCGACTGATTATTTTTGTACTGACTTACAAGGTCCTTGTATTCAGTATATTTTTGTTCGGTTTGTTTTCCGTTCTTATTATTAACGGTTATGCCACAGTAATTAAACCATTTACTTCCGTCAACCGAAACCTTAACAGTAAGCTCAGCCTTTTCAGATTTTGTCACAAAATCCTTAAAGGTATAACTTGTCATGGCCATACCCTCTATAGTATCGCCCTTATGGACCATAGTTCCGTTCTCCCAAAGAGAGATGCTATAAGTTCCCCAAGTCTCATTCAAATCTTCAGGAAGGGTAACCTCAATATTGGTTTTGTAACCCTGACAAACATAAATTGTAACCTCTGAGCCCTCCAAAGCGTCCTTAACAGAATTATCGGGAGACTGTTTTGCAACGATTCCTACAGGATAATATTTGTCATTTACGCCAAGTTGAATAGACTCCACTTTAACGGTGAATTTTTCTTCTTCAAGCTTCTTCTTGGCGGCATCCTCGCTCATACCTGTAACATCTGGAACAGCAACCTTTTTCTCGGGCATACCTGTGCTTACATAAATTGTGATTTTAGCGTTTTTCTCAACAACCTGAGTGCGTTGAGGCTCGGTCTTAACAACAAGACCTTTTTCAACATCCTCGCTCTGCATTTCAACAATAGTTGTTGTAAATCCGTTTGCCTCAAGCTCGGTCTTGGCGGCAGATTCGCTCTTACCGTAAACATCGGGAACCTTTTTGGTGTTTTCACCCATACTGATATAAAGGGTTATATTAGCGCCTTTTTTAAGCATTTCGCCTTGCTTTTCAGATTGCTCGTAAATATAACCGAAATCATATTCGTCGTTGTGGTCCCACTCGTCATCGAACTTAAAGTTTGCCACATATTCGTCGTTATCTAAAATTTCCTCATACTTTTTGCCAACAAAGTCAGGACAGGCAATCTCTGCAGTGCTGCCGTTTAAGAATTTGGGAATAAAGATTATGCCAAGCACAATGAGTGCGAGTACAAGTGTTACAGCAACACCGGTTAAAATGGGGATGATGCTTGACTTCTCCTTTTCTTCCTCTTCCTCTATTTCGGCCACAGGCTCATTATCCACAACGCCACCAACAAATCTTGTGGGTGAATCATCAACAAAATAGTTATAGCCAAAGGTAATAGCGGGGTCCTTGCGGAATGCATCTAAATCGCAGAGCATTTCAGCCGAGGACTGATAGCGTCTCTCGGGTGTTTTTTGCATAGCGTGCATAGTAATCTGCTCTAAGCCCTCGGGAATAGAACCATTAATTTCGGTAGGGCTTTTAGGCTCTCTTTGAAGCTGCATAATAGCAACCGAAACAGCAGAATCAGCTTGGAAAGGCATTTGACCTGTAATCATTTCGTAAAGCATAACGCCCACAGAATAAATATCAGACTTTTCGTCGGTCTTTTCTCCCTTTGCCTGTTCGGGACTGATATAATGTACCGAGCCTATTGCCTTATCGGTAATAGTTCTTTGGTCGGAACGGGTGAAACGGGCAATGCCAAAGTCGGTAACCTTAATAGTGCCGTCTGCCAAAACCATAATATTTTGGGGTTTAACATCGCGGTGAACAATGCCCTTGTCGTGAGCGTGTTGCAAGCCTCTTAAAATCTGAATTGTAAAATGAACAGCATCCTTCCAACGAAGACTACCCTGACGCTCAATAAACTCCTTAAGAGTGATACCCTCAATATATTCCATTACGATATACTGAATAAGGTCGCCAAAGCTAACATCATAAACCTTAACAATATTCTGATGAGAAAGCATTGCAATTGCCTTTGATTCATTTTTAAAGCGGCGGATAAACTCCTGATTAGAGGTAAACTCATCCTTTAAAATTTTAACTGCAACAATGCGGTTTTCCTGATTGTCAAACGCCTTGTAAACAACCGCCATACCGCCTACACCGATAATTTCCTGAATTTCATAACGTCCATCGAGACGTTTTCCAACATACTTATCCATAATATTTATCCTTTCTTAACAACAACTGCGGTGATATTGTCTCCGCCACCGTTTTTATTGGCTCGTTTTACCAATTCATCGGCAATTTGTTCTGTTTTTGTTTTGTTAAATATTTGGGTCATTTCGTCTGTACTTACGAAATTAGAAAGACCGTCCGAGCACAAAAGCAAGAAGTCGCTTTCATTTAAATCATACTCGTTGCTATCCACTAAAACATCAGGCTCTATACCCAAAGCTCTTGTGATAACATTTCGTCTCGGATGAACCACAGCCTCCTCGGGAGTGAGCTTTCCGCTCTCTATAAGCGACTGGACAACCGAGTGGTCTCGGGTCAACTGGGTCACATCGTCGCCAATAATGTAAGCTCTGCTATCTCCCACATGGGAAACCACAGTAAATTCCTCTGAAACAAAAGCGGCAACCACAGTTGTTCCCATTCCTTTAAGTTCCTCGTTTTTTGATGCCATATTGAAAACCTCAATATTAGCAGAGAGTATTGCGCTTTGAAGCAACGCCATAACCCCTTCGGGGTCTAACCCTCTTCTAAAGGAACGCTCAAAAAATGAAGTTATAACCTGACAGGCAATATGACTTGCAACATTTCCCGCATTTGCGCCGCCCATACCGTCGCATACGACGGCTAAAACCGAGCCGTCATCAAGATTAAGCAGTGCATATTCATCTTGATTAGAATGTCTTTTAACGCCTATATCTGTCTTGGCGCTAACTACCATCAGCCTTCCCCTCCTTCTTTTCTTCTTAGCTGACCGCAAGAGGCGTTTATATCCGCTCCCAAGGTCCTTCTTACGGTGGCGTTGAGACCTTTTTCGGTCAGCCACTCTTTAAACTTTATAATTTTAGTTTTAGTAGGTGATTTATTGCTGTTTTCCTTTACGGGATTTACAGGTATTAAATTTATATGACACATTATTCCTTTTAATTTCCGTGCCAACTCGTCAGCACATTCTTTAGTGTCATTTACCCCATCTATAAGGGCATATTCAAAGGATATTCTCCTTGTTGTTTTCTTTTGATATTCACGGCAGGCAGTTAAAAGCGCATCAATATTCCACTTTTTATTAACCCTCATCATATCCGAACGGATACTGTCAAAGGGTGCGTGTAATGATACCGAAAGGGTTATTGGAAAATTGTAATCGCCAAGTTTCTCAATGCCTGAAACCACACCGCTGGTTGAAAGTGAAATGTGTCTCAGCCCGATATTCAGTCCCTTTGGGTGGGAAACGAGTTCTAAAAACTTAACCGAGCTTTCAAAATTATCCAAAGGCTCACCCATGCCCATCATAACAACATTAGACACTCTTATGTTCTGGTCTTTTTGGGCGGTGGTGATTTGGGCTAACATTTCTGATGCCGTTAAATCTCTAATTAGACCGCCAAGTCCCGTTGCACAAAAACTGCAACCCATTCGGCAGCCAACCTGAGTTGAAATGCAAAGGCTGTATCCGTGCTCATATTTCATAAGCACCGACTCAATGGTCTCGCCGTCGTTTAGTTCGTAAAGATATTTAACTGTGCCGTCAATTTTAGATACAAGCCGTCTTAAAATTTTAAGGGAGGCTATGTAGCAGTTTTCTTTAAGTCTTTCTCTGAGTTTCAAAGAGATATCGGTCATTTCGTCAAAGGACTCCACACCGCTTTGAAGCCACTTGAAAATCTGAGAGGCTCTGAAACGAGGCTCCCCCATTTCGGCTATTAAATTTTCAAGCTCTGAAAGGTTTAAAGACTTTATATCGGTTTTAACCAAAAAGTGATTTCACTCCTTTTCAAATAATGCGCAGTAAAATCCGTCTGCGCCGTCCTTGTGGGGCATAAAGGTTTTTTCACTTATAAGGTAAAGATCATTATACTCCTTTTTAAGGGAAATTACAAGTTTTTCGTTTTCTGCCTTTCTTAAGGTACAAGTAGAATAAAGCAGTTTTCCACCCTTTTTAAGATATTTCACAGCGTTTTTAACAATGGAAAGCTGAATTTTTTCAAGCTCTTCAAAGTCATCTGCCTTGGTGTATTTAATTTCGGGTTTTCTTCTTATGACACCCAAACCCGAACAGGGCACATCACAAAGAACGCAGTCAAACTGACCTAGGCTCTCGTCAAATTTTGTAGCGTCTAAGACCTTTGTATTAATAATATCAAGTCCTAAACGGCGGGCGGATTTTTCTATCAGCTCCACCCTGTGTGGATATAAATCACAAGCCACAATTTCGCCTTTATTTTCCATTAAATTTGCCATTGTAAAGGCTTTGCCGCCCGGCGCCGAGCACATGTCAAGAACACGGTCATTTGCTTTGGGACTTAAAGTCTCAACCGCCCTTTGACTGGCATAATCCTGAACATAAGCCAAGCCCTTTTTATAAAGCGGACTTTTTGAAATATCAATTCCCTTTACAAGCTCAATGGAGTTTCCCTTTTGGGTAAAGGGTGTATCGCCAAGTTCTTTTTTTATCATCTCGGCATCGGCTTTTTGGGTGTTAATTCTAAGTACAGTTCCCGCGGGTTTAAGGCTTTCCTCCAAGAGTGCCTTTGTGTCCTCAACGCCGTAATCCGCCAAGAAACTTTCAACAATCCACAAAGGGCAAGAGTATTTAACGCTTAAATCCTCGGCAGTGTCACCCTCTGGCAACAAAACCTCGGTTCTTAAAACCGACCTTAAAACACCGTTCACAAAGCCCGAATTTCGGCTGAATTTCGAGGATTTCATAATCTTTACAGCCTCGTTAACCGCCGCGCTTTCGGGAATTTTATCCATATATTTTATCTGAAAAAGCGCCGTTCTTAAAACCGCCAAGGTAAAAGGCTCGGTCTTAGAAACGGGGGTTTTGAGAAATTTTGACAAAATGAAGTCAAGGGTGATTTTTCTATCCAAAACGCCGTAAATCAACGCAGTGGCAAGTGCCTTGTCCTGCGGGTTCAGTTCGGCAGTTTTTAAGGCTTCGGCAACAGCCAAATTGGAATATGCGCCCTCTTTTTCAATTTTTACTAAGACCTTTACGGCCGTTTTTCGGGCGTTAGCCATTTATAACATAGCCTTTCTCTATTTTGTTGCCACAGAGCATTTGTTTTGCGGTCATTTGTCCCTTACCCTCGGGCTGAACGGTAAGCAATTTCAATATTTTTCCGTCGCCGCAAGCAATATCCAAGCTGTCAGTATTTCCGACAACTGTTCCCGCAGTTTGAGAGGTAGTGTCCCCTACCTCGCTTTTAATAACCTTAATTCTCTTTCCCTCAAGGAAAAAGTAAGCGCAGGGCCAAGAATAATAACCTCTTATGGCGCAAAACAGTTCTTTTGCAGATTTCGTGAAATCCAAAAGCGCCATTTCTTTTTTTATAATGGGCGCATAAGAAGCCTCAGCCTCGTTTTGCTTTACGGGGGTTATATTTTCAATGTTTTCAATGGTTTCAAGCGTTAAGTCGGCGCTGATAACACTTAGTCGGTCAAACAACTCCTCGGCGGTTTCATTCTCGCCAATTTTAACCTCTCTTTGTGTTAAAATGTCGCCCGTATCCATACCCTTGTCCATCTGCATAACGGTAACACCCGTTACCTCTTCACCGCAGACAATACACCACTGAATAGGCGAGGCACCGCGGTACTTTGGCAAAAGAGAAGCATGTCCGTTCACACAGCCGAATTTAGGCAAATTCAAGATTTCCTCGGGCAAAATTTTGCCGTATGCTACAACCACGATAATATCGGGGTTAATTTCCTTTAAAATCTCGAGTGCCTTGCCGTCTCTCAAGGTTTCAGGCTGAAAAACGGGGATATTGTTGTTTTCTGCCACCACCTTTACGGGAGGCGGGGTTAAAATTTGTTTTCTTCCAACCTTTTTGTCGGGCTGAGCGAAAACAGCGGCAATTTCATTATCACTCTTTATTAACTTTTCAAGTGTTACTGCCGCATAGTCGGGCGTACCCATAAAAACAATTTTCATATTAAATCCTATCTATAAAAAGTTTTCCGTCAAGATGGTCTATTTCGTGGCAAAAAGCCCTTGCTAAAAGGCCCTCGCCTGTGAGTTCAATATTCTCGCCCTTGCGGTTTTGAGCGCGAACAGTCACCTTAAAGGGTCGCTGTACCTCTTCAAAGCGACCGGGGAGGGAAAGACAACCCTCACTGCCAACCTGTTTTCCGCTGGTTTTTACAATTACAGGGTTTATAAGTTCAATTAAACCCTCGCCAATGTCGATTACGCAAATTCTACGCAAAATACCAATCTGAGGGGCGGCAAGACCCACTCCCTCGGCTTTATACATAGTGTCTGCCATATCGTCAAGCAAAGTCCACAATTTTTCATCAAAGGTCATTTGTGTTCTGCAAACCTTACGCAAAACATCATCGCCTAATTTTACAATATTTCTAAGTGCCATTTTTACATACTTTCAGGGTTAAAGTCCACTGAAACGGTGCTGTCCGCCACAAGCTTGACGGCAACCGCCTCTTTTAAAACAGCCCTGAACTCCTTATTATTTTTGCATTTTATAATCATCTGATAGCGGTAACGGTTGTTAACCTTTGGAATACTCGCAGGGGAGGGTCCCAAAATTATAACCTTAACGCTGTCATTTTTTTCTATTTGTTTCTTTATTTCCTCAAAAATCAGATTTATGCTTTTCTCGCCATTTTCACGACTGATACTTCGCACCGATACCACACAAATATCACAGTAAGGCGGGAAAACACGCATTTTTCTGTTTAGAATTTCGTCGTTATAAAAGCTGTCATAATCCTGATTTTGAGCCTTTTGGATTAAATCACTAAAGGGGTCGGCGGTTTGGATTATGGCTCTGCCCGCGTTCTCGCCTCTACCCGCTCTGCCAACAACCTGCGTCAGCAGTGAAAAGGTACGCTCAAAGCTTCTGAAATCCTCACTAAACATAGCGTTATCAGCACCGAGCACTCCCACAAGGGTAACCGACGGGAAATCAAGACCCTTTGCTACCATTTGAGTGCCAAGAAGAATATCATATTTCCCCTCGCCAAAGTCCTTTAGGTAGTTAGCGTAGGAATCCTTTGCCATTGTGCTGTCAGCATCAAGGCGAAGTATTCTAGCATTCGGAAATAAAGCTCTTAGTTCTTCCTCTGCCTTTTGGGTGCCAACACCCGAATATTTTATGTGTTCGCCGCCGCATTCGGGGCATTTGTCTGCAACCGTTTCGGAATAACCGCAGTAATGACACATCATTCGGTTGTTTGCCGAGTGATATGTAAGACTGATACTGCAGTGGGGACAAACCGCAACATTTCCGCAACTGGGACAAGAAATGTAGGTGTTATGTCCTCGACGATTCAGCAGCAAAATTGCTTGTTTTCCGTCATCTAAAGTCTCACAAACAGCATCATAAAGTCTGCGGCTTACCACCGACTTGTTACCGTCCTTAATTTCTTTGGTCATATCAACCGTTTCAACCTCGGGCAAAAGGGCATTTCCGTAACGGTTTTTAAGGGTGAAAATTGAAATTTTACCCGATTTTGCCTTGGTAAAGGTTTCAACCGATGGTGTAGCCGAAGCGAGTAATAAGAGCGCAGATGACTGCTTTACCCTGAAAGCCGAAATATCCCTTGCGTGAAAGCGTGGGGACTGCTCGGATTTATAGGTGTGCTCCTGCTCCTCGTCCATTATAATAAGCCCTAAATTTCTAACAGGTGCAAAGACAGCGCTTCGGGTGCCGAGAGCAATTAAAGCCTTACCCTCTTTTACCCTTTTGTATTCGTCCATTCTTTGACCCAAGGAAAGTCCGCTATGGAAAAGGGCAATTTTGTCTCCATACCGAGCCGAGAAAACCGATAATAACTGCGGTGTCAAAGAAATTTCGGGCACCATTACAATAACGCCTTTATTCTCCTCTACCGCCTTGTCAACAAGCTTTAAAAAGACCTGTGTTTTGCCCGAGCCTGTAACACCGTAAAGCAAGGCGGTTTTGGGGTCAGGTAACTCATACAAAGCCTCTAAACCCTCAAAAGCCTTTTTCTGCTCGTCGGTCAAAATAATCTCGCTTTTTTTAGAGACAGTGTTTTTATTCACACTGCGGTAAACGGGTTTATTAAAGGAAACAACCGCTCCCTTTTTTATAAGTCCCTCAATAACCGAGGCTGTAACACCCGTGAAATAGCAAATTTCCTTGACTGATGCCGAGCCGACATCGCAAAGCAGTTCTATAACCTCTTTTTGTCTCGGTGTAAGTTTACTTATGTTGTCAAAATTGTCTGCTAATGCCACGCATTTTTGGGTAGCATCTTTTATTTTTTGTTTTGTTTCAACATTTAAAAGCAGAGCGCCCTTTTCTGCCATATTCTTTAAAAATTCGGGTGTTATGCCGAAAATTTTAATAATATCAGTCTGTGATTTTTCAAGGTTATTTGATAAATACAAATAAATATCCTTTTCGTCTTTACTAAGTAGTGACACATCGGCAAACTCTTTATTTGCAGAATAGTAGTTTTCAATTCTGTGGGTAAGACCCGCAGGAAGCATGGCACGAACAGCGTCATAATAGGTGCAAAAAGTACGCTCCTTTAAAAATTCACAAAGGGAGAGCATCTCTTCGCTCAAAATGGGTATGGTATCAATAAGCGAATAAAGGCTTTTAAGTCCCTTGGGGTCGCTTTTACCCACCCTTACTATTATTCCCTGCCGTTTTGTGTTGCCTCTGCCAAAGGGCACCATAACCCTACAGCCCGAAACCGCGCTCTTCAAAAGGTCAGGAGGAATAACATAGGTATAAAGCTTATCAAAGGTCATAGTAGCACCCTCAAGCGCCACAAAAGCCACAGCACAGTCCATACCCTTTCCTCCTTTACTTTTTTTGAAATTTATTAGATTTCGGAAGCTAATTTATCAATAGCAACGCTAACGGGCTTATCGGTGGTAATTTCACCCTTAGCCTCGTTTTCGCCTGAGATTTCTCTGGCGGTTTTAGCAACATCCAATACCAAGCGGTATCTGTTCTCACTCTTTTGAATTAATTTTCCGATATTAGGATTTAACATTTAAAAGCACCTCATCAATAAGATTTTTTTGTTTTTTAATGGAGAATTTGCTTCCCCTTATTATAGAAATTATATCTTCAACAGCAGTGGATAAATCGTCGTTCACAACGATGTAATCATATTCCACTGCTCTTTTTATTTCATCAAGCGCCGCCGCCATTCTTAGGGTTATAATCTCCTCGGTTTCTGTGCCTCTTGAAGAAAGTCGGCGTTTAAGCTCCTCAAAAGAGGGAGGCATAATGAATATGCTTATGGCCTCGGGAAGCTTTTTACGGATACTTTCCGCACCGTTTACATCAACCTCAATGAATACATCCTTGTTTTCTGCAACCGCTCTCTCTACAGGCTCTCGCGGAGTACCATAATAATTGTCAACATAAAGGTTATATTCCAAAAGTTCATCGTTTTTAATCATGCTCTCAAACTTTTCACGAGAGATGAAATTATATTTTTCGCCCTCTTTTTCCCCCTCACGCATATTACGTGTTACAGAGGAAATTGAAAACTTAATTTCGGGACATTTTTCAAAAAGCTTTACAAGCAAGGTGTCCTTGCCCGAGCCTGACGGACCCGAAATTATGAAAACCGAGCCTTTATTCATTTTCCTTCACCTCGTTTGTGTCTTCCATACGGCTGACTAAGGTTTCAGCCTGAAGATAAGTAAGAATTATATGTTCACTGTCGGTAATAATAACCGCCTTTGTGCGTCTGCCGTGGGTGGCGTCAATAAGAGTTCCCTTTTCCTTAGCGTCACCGATAATTCTTTTAATGGGCGCAGATTCGGGACTGACAATGGTTATAATTCGGCTGACATTTACCATATTGCCGAAACCGATGTTTATTAACTTCATATTTCCACCTACTCGATATTTTGAATCTGTTCTCTTATTTTCTCGATTTCCGCCTTGATATCCACAACAGTGTGGGCAATTTCGAGGTTTTGAGATTTAGAGCCTATGGTGTTTGCTTCTCTGTTCATTTCTTGAATAAGGAAATCCAATTTTTTACCCGTTGCGGCGGTGCCGTCAAGCATGGTTTTAAGTTGGCTTATGTGACTTCTGAGTCGAACTGTTTCCTCGTCAACCGCAACCTTATCGGCAAAAATTGCGGTTTCGGTCAATAATCTTTGCTCGTCTACTGCCGCACCGTTTAAAAGGTCACGCATTTTTTCTTCAATACGCTCTCTGTAAGCCTTAACGGTTTCGGGTGAACGGCTTTCGATAAACTCCACCGCTGAAAGAATAGTCTCGGTGCGGGAGAGAACATCTGCCTTTAGCTTTTCGCCCTCTGTCTCACGCATTTCGTTATAACTCACAAGCGCTTTTTCAGTAACTGTCTTTAAAGCGTTTATAACAACCTCGTCGTCAAGTGTAGTTTTCTTTACAACCAACAACTCCTGATTACCCGCAATGGCTGAGAGTTTTAAATCGTCCTTAATCTTATACTCTTTTGCCAATTTTCTTAAAGCCTCAACATAAGGCTTTACATATTGATGGTTAATCTCAATCTGGGTTGATTTATCGGTATTATCCTCAACAAAAACGCTAAGCTCAACCTTGCCTCTTGTAATGCTTTTTGCAAGAAGACTTTTAAGGGGTTCCTCTGCAAACTGATATGCGCGGGAAAGCCTTGATGAAAACTCAAAATATCTATGATTTACCGACTTTATCTCAACAGTGATATTAAGCCCGTCAACCGTCTCTACACATCTGCCAAAACCGGTCATACTTCTAACCATAATCGTCCCTCCAAACAAATCCAATAATTCATATTATTATACCAAAAAACACCACCGTTTGTCAACTTTTAAAAGATGTCGGTAAATGTCCAAAAAACTTTGCTGTATTCTTTTGTCGCCGGAGGTGAAAAAACTTATGAAAGAGAACGACAAACTGCTTTATAAAACAATGAAAACCTTGCTTAATGAAAGACTGTCAGACGCAGAGGAGGTCTCCCTTAGAGACGAGGGGTTTACTATTAAAAGCCCAACAAGAAAAACGGCGGTTATGATAGCCCTTTACAAAAAAGCGGTTTCAGGCGACCTTTCGGCTATAAAGGAGCTTCGTTCCATTGTAAGTGAAAAACCGATAGATAAGCCGACCGACAGCAAAGGGGTGATTATTGTTGACGACCTCAAATCTTAAAATTTCCGAGGTTGTGGGTAGTGGCTATGACGAGTTTTGGAACTGCAAAAAGCGTTACCGCATTTTAAAGGGCGGTAAGGCTTCTAAAAAAAGCGCAACCACTGCTTTGAATTTTATTCTAAGACTTATGGAGCTGCCCGACAGTAATCTCCTTGTTGTCCGTCAGATTATGAACACCCACCGTGATTCCACCTTTGCCCAACTGCAGTGGGCACAGGAACGCTTGGGTGTATCCGACCTGTGGAAGAATACACTTTCTCCTCTTGAGATGGTCTATAAACCCACTGGTCAAAAAATAATCTTTCGCGGGTTTGACGATGTTTTAAAGCTGGCTTCAACCACAGTTTCCAAAGGCTACCTTAACTTTGTGTGGATTGAGGAAGGCTTTGAAATTGCAAGGGAGGAGGATTTCGACAAGCTTGACTTGTCGGTACCGAGAGGCACTGTCCCTCCCCACCTTTACAAGCAAACAACGGTAACCTTTAACCCTTGGAGCGAAACCCACTGGCTTAAAAAAAGGTTTTTCGACACAAAAAATCCCGACTGCGATACTTTTTCCACCAACTACCTTATAAACGAATTTTTAGACGAGACCGATCGAAATATTTTTGCTCGTATGAAAAAGACAAATCTTCGTAAATACAGGGTAGCAGGTCTTGGAGAATGGGGTATTTCAGAGGGTCTGGTCTTCGAAAACTGGCAGGTTGGAAAAATTGAAATTGAGCCGCAAGACGAATATAAGTGGAAAAACTTTTTCGGTCTTGATTACGGCTACACAAACGACCCCACCGCCTTTATCGGCTTTAAAGCCAACCCCGAAGACCTCGAGATTTACATCTTTTGCGAGTTTTATGAAAAAAGGCTTTTAAACTGCCATATTGCAGAGAAAATCAAAGCCTTGGGCTTTTCTAAGGAGCGTATTCGCGCCGACTGTGCCGAGCCAAAATCTAACGAGGATTTAAGGCGGCTTGGCATTGGCAGAATAACCCCCTCACTAAAGGGGAGAGACAGTATTTTAAACGGAATTGCCGCCATAAACGAATACAAAATCACTGTTGACCCAAAATGCGTCAACACCATCAGAGAACTGTCAACCTATGTTTACGGCGACACCCTAAATGAACGAGGGCAGAGGCTTCCGAAAGACAGCGACAACCACTTGTGTGATGCCTTAAGATACGCCTTTGCCGATGTGAAGCTGTTCAGACCCCAAAAGGAAAGACCCTTACAAACAAACGACGCTTTAAACTTAACAAAAAGGTGGGATATTTAATGTTTATTTTATTAGTTATATTTATTTCTGTTTTAAGTTTCCTAATTGGTTTTGCACTGGCTAAAAAAACCGTTTTGCCAGTAAAACACAAAATATCTCTTGAGTCTTCAAAGGACGAGGAGTATGAAAACTTTTTAAATTATGACGGAAATATCCAGTAAAGGAGAAAAAATGGAACAAGAAATCAAAACAGAAGACCTACCAGAGTCTACACCCGAAATTACAGTTCCCGTAAAGTATAACAAAGAAATAAGAGAGCTTTCTTTAGAGGAGGCAGGAACACTTGCCCAAAAGGGACTTAAATTTGAAGCGATTGAGTCTGATTTTTTAGCGCTTAAGGAATTAGCCTCAAGCGAAAACAAGAGTGTGCCCGAGTTTATTTCTCATCTCGCCGAGTCTAAGCGATTAGCTTTAAAGGAAGAACTTTTGGAAAAATGCGGCGGTAACGAAGAAATGGCTGAAAAGATTTTAAAGCTTGAGGGTAAAGAAAAAAATGAGTTAAACCTAAACGAGGTTTACGAGGCGTTTGAGGATATAAAATGCCCTGAGGATTTACCCGCAGAGGTTTTGGAAAAGGCAACACTCAAAGGCACAAACGCTTTGGACGAATATTTAAGATACCTGCTTTCTCAAAAAAAGAAGACACGAGAAACCCTTAAAAAGCAAAGGGAAAACGACAGTTCAACAACCGGCTCCCTTATAAATTTAAAGGGAGGCAACAACCCCGAGACCGAAGAGTTTTTGAGAGGTCTTTGGAAATAAATTTAAGGAGAAATTAAAATGTCTATTAATTCTATTGAAAACACCACAAGATACACAGCAGAGCTTGATAAAATGTTTGCTCAAAAGAGTGCAACAGGCTTCTTTGCTGACAACACCTTAGCCACCAAATTTGTTGGCGCAAAAACAGTTATTATCCCCGATGTAAACTTTCAGGGTTTAGCAAATTATGACCGTGATTCGGGCTTTTCAAGAGGCGCCATCACCGTTTCTAACGCTTCTTACACAATGGAGATGGACCGTGCCCGTTCTTTGCAGATTGACCGCGAGGATATGGACGAAACAGGCATTGCAAACCTTGCAGGTCAGATTTTGGGCGAGTATGTTCGCACAAAGGTTGTTCCCGAATGTGACGCTTATGTAATCTCTAAACTTGCAAAGATTGCAGAGACAAGAGCCAACACAGTTAACGCAAACTGCGAAAACCCCTATGAAACCCTTATTGACCTTATTAACAAGGTACAGTCTGCAGTAGGTTTCGACGAAGAGCTCGTTGCCTTTATCGACAACAATGTTTTCGCACTCTTGCAAAACTCAACCGAAATTGCAAAAACCATCACAGTTTCCGATTTCAAGCAAGGCGATGTTAATTTAAAGGTTAAGTCCATCAACGGTGTAACCCTTATCCCCGTTGTGAGCGAGAGAATGAAAACCGCTTACACCTTCAGAAACAACGCTGCGGGCGGTTTTGTTCCCGCAGATGACGCCAAGAGCATTTATATGATGGTTTGCCCCAAGAAGGGTGCCCACCTTGTTAAGAAAACCGAGAATATGAGAATATTCACACCCGAGCAGAATGTTGACGCCGACGCTTACAAGTTCGACTACCGCATTTACTACGATGTATTCGTACCAAAGAGCGGTCTTGACTCCATCTGGGCTTGTGTTTCTCCCGAGCTTAGCATTACTGCTCAACCCACCGATATAGAGGTTGCAGAGGGCGAAATTTCGGGCAGTCTTTCTGTAACTGCTACCAGCGAAGGCGAACTTTCTTACCAGTGGTACAAGTGCGCTAACGAGGGCGGAGACGAGGCTGTAAAGGTTGCAGGTGCTAATGCTTCTACCCTCGCCATTCCCGAAGCATTAGAGGGTGGCAAACACTACTTCTTCTGCTTAATCACCGTAAACGGCATCACAGGAATTAAGTCTGATATTGCCTGCGTTACAGTGGAATAATTTTTAAAAATGTAAGGCCCAAGCCCTTGGTTTGGGCTTTACAGCTAAAGGGAGATTATTATGAACTTAAAAGCTATAGAAATTTTTGCGGAGTATCAAAAAGGCTGTGAATTTAAAGCCGCTTTAGGCAACAAGGGTCTCAATGAGCAGACAAAAATTAACGAGCGTTTCTTTTTGGGCGACCAGTGGTACGGTGCCAGACTCTCGGGAGACAAGCCCTTAGTCCGCCACAATGTGATTAAGAGAATCGGTGACTATAAAATGTCGCAGGTGCTAAGCGAAAAAACAATTATGGACTTTTCCGCCGAGGGAAGCTATGTAAACAATGCCGCCGACACAAACGGCGTGATGAATGCTTTTTCAAATTACTTCTCGGTTTCTGCCGAAAGGGTTAATTTAGAGTCTTTGAGCGCTCTCGCCCTTAAAAACGCCTATATTTCGGGCAGTTCACTTTTATACACCTATTGGAATCCTACACTTGAAACGGGCAATTTTGCCGACGCAAAAAGAACAGTGCCTATAAAAGGTGATATCAGTTGTGAACTTTTAAAAATAGAGGACACTGTTTTCGGCGACCCTTATTGCGAGAATCTTCAAAATCAGCCTTACATTATCGTCAGCGCAAAAAAACGAGTTGAAAGCGTTTTAAAGGAGGCAAGACTCTTTGGTGCAGACCTTAACACTTTAACCCTTATTGAAGAATCCGCCACCGACGGCAAGGTTTTGGTTTTAACAAAGTTTTACAAGACCTATTCACACCAAAAAGGCACTACAGTAATGGCAGTAAAGGTAACACCCAATGCCGTTGTGCGACCCGAATTTTCCACAAATTTGCGCCTTTACCCCTTGGCACAGCTCAACTGGGAAACAAGGCTTGGTCTTGCATACGGCGAGAGTGAAATCACCCACTTAATCCCTAATCAAATTGCCATAAACCGCCTAATCACTGCCAATGTCTGGTCGGCAATGTCAACAGGGCTTCCCATTATGCTTGTAAACGGCGACACGGTAAATGAAAAAATCACAAACGACCCCGCACAGATTATCAAGATTTACGGCAGTAACGAGGATGTTGCGGGAGCGGTTAAATATGTAACCCCACCCGCCCTTATAAAAGAGTTTGACGACAGCATAAACAACCTTATAAACAATACTCTTACTCAAAGCGGCGCTAACGAGGTGGCGCTTGGTGATATGAAAGCCGAAAATGCATCGGCGCTGAGAACAATGCAAAATGCGGCGCTCACCCCCTTAAAACTTATTAAATCCAGATACTACACTTTCCTTGAGGATTTGGCGAGAATTTGGGCAGATTTCTGGGTTACCCACTATGGAAAGCGCCAAATTAAACTTTTAGAAAACGGCAGTTTTAAATACATAGATTTTGATGCCGATAAATATAAATCACTTATCATTAACGCAAAAATCAGTCTTATTAAAACCGCCGATTACTCTGAGAAAGAACAACTTGAAACCCTTTTCACCCTTTTTGACAAGGGCATTATCACAAAGGACGAGCTTTTAGAGAGAATACCCAAAGGCTTGGTGCCCGATATTGAAAATATTTCGAAAGAGGAGAAGTAAAAATGACAGGAACCGAAATTTTTAACCGCGTTTGTTTTCTTTTAGGATATTACGATTTTTTAAAGGACAATGACCAAACAAAGAAACTCGCCCTCATACAAATAATAAACCAGATTGCCGATGACCTGAATTTAAGCAAAATTGCCTCTCTTTCGGACAGTTTGACCCTAACTTCAAAACAGGCAGAGGCTTTGATTTACGGTGTTTGTATGCTTTTTGCCCTATCGTTAAAAGACTCCAACACCGCAAAGGTTTATTCGTCACTTTACAGCGTTAAGAGAAGCACTGCCTTAAATATTCAGGCAAAAAGAGAAGATGTTTTGCCCTATCCTTTAGACGGAGGGGTTTAATATGAAGGATTTAAAAATTAAAGAAGCCCCTCAAAAAACACTTCATATCCCCTCTTTAACAGGTGGTCTTGACCTTACAAGTTTGCGTGACAAATTCCCCATAAACACCCCGAGTGTTTGTGAAAATATGTGGCAACGAGACGGCATTTTAGAGTCAAGACCCGCACTTTTCACCGATAACGACTGCATTTTAGGTGACGACGAATATTATTATAGGGACCCGTCTTTAACCGAACTTACCAATATAGAATACGAATACGACGGCATAGTTTACCGCTTGGTTTACAAAAGTGTTGAGGTGGATATTGCAACCCATTTTTGCTACACAAATCTAATAGGTCCCGACGGTAAAATGTTCAAAACCGCCCAAATATTATTTTTAAGGACAAGCTCTGACACCTTTTACATTCCGCAGAAGTTTAACTTCTTTAAGGGAAAGCCGAACTCCCCGTCAGGCTCGGGAATTTACCTTTTAGTTAAACTTGTAAACTGTGAAAATTCCTCTCAAACAAACAGCCGAATTTATGAGCTTAATTCTTCGCTGGACAGTTGGACCGAGGTCTTTTCGACCTATGTTCCAACCGTTTTAATAAACGGCAGAGGCAATAGATATGAAGAAGCCAGACAAACAGACCAAGTGTTTACGGGTAACCCAAAAAGGCTTGAGGGACTAAACGCTTTAAATGGAAACTTTTATTCCTATTTTTCTTCTGACGGTCGTTCCTCGTCCTTCAGACTCCCCTATTCTTCACTTTCTCAAAATGCAGTAACAGCAAGGTTTTATTATTCTGCCGAAAGCTATGCTCAGTGGCATATTTCTGCCGACTCGAATGAAGCAATCTCGACCGTTTTTAATGTTTCGGTTACAATGACTGTAAACCGTGAAAACGGGATTGTGAGTTTCACTTCATCCGGCGGCGAATATCCTCTGCCGCTCATTTCAAACCGAAACGAAAATAATTTAAGAATTTTTGCAAGTAAAAACAGCGGCTACACTCTCGGTGATATTGCCGACGCCGAAACAGTTCTTAACCTTAACGGAAAAATTTTCTTTGGAAGCAAAAACCGCATTTTTTCTTGCTACTTTGAAAATCCTCTTTACTTCCCCTGCGAGTCTGTTTGCACCCTTTGGGGTGAAGACACACGCGTCACAGCTTTAGCATCAATATCGCAAAAACTGTTGGCTTTTACAAAAAACCGAATTTATATAGGCAAGGTAAAAGACGGCAAAAATCTTAACACTTATTCTCTTTTAGCGGATAACGACAGTTTTTTCAAAGCACCCCACAGTGTAGAGCTTGAATGTGTAAACTATAATGTTGGCGCTTCACAGAAAAATTCGGTTATTACTGACGGTAAAGAGGCGTTTTTCCTTTCAAGCGGCGGCGAATTTTACTCTCTAACCCAAAATGAAACTAAAAACATATCATTTAAAATTAAAGATTTTTTGCCACAAATTTTAGGGGAATACTCTGCCGTTTCGGGCTTAAAATACAAAGCCTGTTTGCTGTTTTTCTGGGAAAGCAAGGTACTTTGTTTTGACCGAGAAAATAACACTTGGTATTATTGGGAATTTGAAGAAACCATTAGATTTTTAGGTGCTTTTAACACTGCAAAAGAACCCCGAATATTACTCTCTTCAAGCGGTAATACTCTGCATTTTACTGCCACATTCAAAGGCAATACCGACACCTTTTTCAAAGGGGATTTCAGAAGTCCTTTGTTGGAAGAAAGCGCTATCCCCTGTATTATAAGGACAAACAATATCGCACCCGAATGTATATCCAGCCCCAAAAATATAACTTCTTTAAGTATTAGTCTTGAATGTGAACGGGCAGAAGTTTCGGTTAACGACACCGCTAAAACAAGGGTTAGCCGAACACACCCCCAAACTCCTGTGAAGTTGGTTTCTCCCATAACAAACGCCAATACTTTTTACATTAATATAAAGGGTTCCGCTCCCTTGAAGGTGGGCAGTATTTGTATCAATTACACACCGCTCAGAGTTTAGGAGGAATATTATGGATAACACTGTTTTGGTGGCTTTGATTTCCTTTAGCGGCACACTTATTGGCACCCTTGGCGGAATTATAGCATCGGGAAAGCTTACCGCTTTCAGGCTTAAACAACTTGAAACAAAGCTTGATGCTCAAAGTAAAAGCGTTGCCAAAATACCCGTTATTGAGGAGAAAATTCAAGGTATTAACCGACGTATTCTTTTGCTTGAAAAAGATACCGCCCCATATCTCGACCTTAATTGACAAATACTTGACAATGTTTATAAAAAGTAATATTATAGTATATATTAGAGAATTGAGGTGAACTTTATGGCTGGTGTAATTTCTGAGTCTGTTATTAAGCGACTTCCTAGATATTACCGTTTCTTGGGGGACCTGAAAGCTCAAGGTGTGGATAGAATTTCATCAAAAGAACTATCAACCAGAATGGGACTTACTGCAAGTCAGATAAGACAGGATTTAAACTGTTTTGGCGGTTTCGGTCAGCAGGGTTACGGCTATAATGTTCAGCTTCTTCACGGCGAAATTTCTGCAATTTTAGGTCTTGATGTTCCCAAAACCGCTATTTTAATCGGTATGGGTAATTTGGGTAAAGCCGTTACAATGCATATGAATTTTGATAATAAAGGTTTCAGAATTATCGGTCTTTTTGATGCCAAACCCTCACTTGTGGGTCAGGTTGTTAGAAATCTGCCCGTTAGGAACGCTGAGGATTTAGACGAATTCTGCCGTGAAAACCGACCTGAGGTTGCTATTCTTTGTATACCTAAAGAATCAGCAAAAGAGATTTCAAAACAACTTATCAACCTTGGCGTTAAAGCATTTTGGAACTTTAGCCACTATGATTTAATGCTTGAAAACCAAGATGTTATTGTGGAAAATGTTCACTTGAGTGAGAGCTTAATGAGACTCTCCTACCGAATGAAAAACGAAGATTAAATTTAAAAGACCTATGCCGAGAATTCTCAGCATAGGTCTTTTTTAAAGCCCAAAAAATCGGTTTCGTTTTCCCAAATTAACAAAGGGTGCGGGGTCGGTCTTCACAAGTATAGTTTCCTGCCCTATAACCTCTATTTCACTCCACGGAATAACAATATCGTCCTCTCTGCCAAATAGCCCTAAAAAACGGGCGCGGCCTTGAATTATAACCGCCTCGGCTTTCCCCTCAGGACAGGTAAATTCAACATCGGCGGGATAACCCAAAACGCAACCGTTTTTAACGCAGACTATCTGCTTGTTTCTTATATCGCTTATTCGAGACAGCATATATATTTCCCCCTTCAAAGAAAGCCTGAATTCACTTTTAGAATTCAGGCTTTTAATAATATATATGCTTAAAAATTAAATATTAGTCGTTAAAATCCTGCTGTTCTTCGGTAAGCGGTTCTTCGTCCAGCAGACCTAGCTTACGGCGTTTATCCAAATCCGCATCGGGGTGAGCCTCGTAATAAGGGTCAATTATATGTTTTCTGATAGCGGGGAAAACGCAGTACTGAACAAGTAAAAACTTAAAACCTGGGTAGCATAAAACTAAAATAATCAAGATAGTCAGTAAAATTGAAAGGAAAAAATTATTAGGAACGCTTAAAAATAAAAGCAATAATCCCACAAACGCGGCAACTGTTATTGCAAGACTAAAGAAGCAAATCAAATTGCCCTTAAGATTTATAAAAACAAATTTGAAACTGTTTTTGTAAACTTCCTTTAATTTGAAATTAAAGGTTATAATAAGGGTCCAAATATAAAAATTCATTATTGTGAAAATAAAGGCAAAGGACAATATTATTGCTAATGCCAAAATTGACATTTTTGCTTCTTGAATATAGAAAAAGTAAAGATCAAAAAACAGAATCACATACACCAAGGTGTTAATAATACCTGCTGCTAAAGATTGCTTCCAGTTCTTCTTTATGGTTTCAAAAAAATCGCTAAGACCGAAAGAGTGTTTGTCCCTTGCGGTGTTTCTTGCAACATTGGTCATTCCTGCGTTGGCAAGACCCGAAGTGACTAAGGGGAGAGAAATCACCGAGTATATCATACTGATGGGTAAAAATTTCCAGAAATTTCTAAAATATGTTTCAAAGAAAACCACAAAAGTTCTCTTTTTAGGCGCATCTTTATAAATACCGGGACCCTCTTTGCTGTAATTAAAAAAACCGAAAAATGCCATTTTAAACTCCTTTATTTTTCCTTTTTATAGGTAAGTTTTTCTGCTATTGAGAAATCTTTAAATCCAAAAGCATAACCCAAAGCTGAAAAAACAGGTAATATAAGCCAACAAGCCACCATTCCTATAAGTGTTAAAACACCTACCTGTGAAAGATATATATTTCCGTCTGCTATTAAAGAAAATGCGGGATAGAAAATCGGTGCCGCAAACATTAAAAGCGAAACCGTGAAGTCTTTTACCCCTGAAAGCGCCAAAAGACCTACAATCCAAGGAATAATTGAAACAAGTCCCACCTTAAGACCTTTTAAAGGGTCGCCCGTTATATTTCCTATTTGAGCCAGGTTTCTGTCCTTATAGCCTCTTTCCCAAAAGCGGGGATATATAAATATACCCAAAATGCCGATACACAAAATCTGTGCCAGAACAAGACTGCCCTTTTCCTTAGACTCAGGCAGCAACTTAATATCGGTTTTTTCTAAGGTATAACCCTGTTGCGCGTATGTCTCGTATTTAGTATCCTTACCCTCAGAGGTATAGTAAGTATATAAGTTTTCCTGTTTGCCATCCTTAGTGCCTGTAACATAGTATCCCGCAGGTTCGGCAAAGAAGCCTACCGAAACAACCAAAACCGATGCAACAATAAAAAAGCACAGAAAACTCACAAGAATTGTTCTTCCAAAAAGTTTGGCTGATTCTTTAAATAAACCCTTCATAATATACTCCAATTAAAATATTTAATTACATTATATGCCAACCAAACAAAAAAAGCAAGAGAACAAAGCCGCTCTCTCGCTTTTTTTAAAATTTGTTCACAATATTATCAAAAGAAGCGCTCCCACACCAATCAACAATCCAACTGCACAGGCCAAAATAATTCTTCTTTTTCGTTTCCTCATTCGCCTGACAGTGGGTCTTGAAGAATAAGGGGTATCCTTGAAGCCTAAAAACAAACTGTCGGCCGCTTTTTTTAACTGACCGGCAGATAAATTACCGTATTCGGGCGTTACATAAATTACGATTTTTTCAAAAAATTTGTTGCCTGTATTATTTACCTCTATCACTCTTTTGCTAACACCTTTAACCATGGTTTTCTCCTTTTCTCAGGTAGTAATTCTATTTTTACCATTAAAAGGAATTTTTATTCAGGTTAACATAAAAATGTGGATAACTCGGTGTAAAAGTCTATCAAGTGGCTTGAAACCGTCAAAATTTATCAACTTTCGCGTTATTTTTCTGTGTTATGTAAACTGGTGGTGTGGAAAATCATTCTCTCTTTTTACTCGCCTCTTCTCCCCGTTAAGAAATTCACGGTGTTTTCAACCGAATTTAAAACCTCTTCACTTGCCTTTTTCTCATCTCTTGAACGGTAGTCATAAAGGGTGCAGTATTCCGAAATATCGTCATAAAGTGTCTTGGAATAATCGGTCGTTATACGGGTCAGATTTTGCAAAAACTCACTGCCGTATTTTTTCATTTTTTTCTTATCAAACTCGGCCACTAAACGCTCAAAATGTGGCAGACAAAACTGGGGCTGAGAGTTAAACATTTCTCTAAAATCGCGCTCATTTTCATAGGTGCGGTATATTGTTTCAATCATTCGGCTAAGACCGAACCCAATTTTATCACAAATAAAGCAAGACTCAGAAATTTTTGCGGCACGGCCTGATTTTTTACTTGCAGGAACAAAAATATTTTTAGAAAAAATACCTTTGTTTATTTCGTCAATATGTGTTTGAAGCATTAAGCTTAGTTGCAGTCTGCCACGGGTTGAAAGCATTTTATCATAATGATGCTGACAGAAGCCCACCTTGTTTGTGGCAATTCTGATGTCAGGCTCCATCATAGCGTCGCCCAAAATATATTCAACAATTCTCTTTTCTGCCCTTTCGTACATTCTGCAAATGGGGCAACCGTCATTCTCTTCAAAAATTTCACTAATCGGTATAGTACAAATATCTTCACGCATACATATTTCTCCTATATTTTACTGTTTACATTATATCACAAAAATTGTATAATTCAACTTAAGAGGTGAAAAAATGTTTACAGCCGAATTTAAAAACAATAATACATATTTAACTCTTAGTGACCCGTTTTCGCTTTCTCAAACGCTTGACTGCGGTCAGGCTTTTCGTTTTGAGGAACTTGCAAACGGCAGATGGGGCGGTATTGCTTGTGATAGATATTTAGAACTTGAAATAACCGCCGACGGACAGGTCGTTTTATATAATGTAAATGAAACCGAGTTTGAAAATGTATGGCGGGATTTCTTTGATTTAGACCGCGATTATTCTAAAATTATTGAAGAAATCAGCACAAACGAGGTGCTTAAAAACGCTTCAGAATACGGCAAAGGTATCCGTGTTTTAAACCAACCCCCTTGGGAAACCTTGTGTTCCTTTATAATTTCTCAAAACAACAATATAAAAAGAATAAAGGGCATTATTTCGCGGCTTTGCGAAACCTACGGCGAGAAAACTCAGGGTGGATATACCTTCCCCTCAGCCGAAAAACTAGCCCCTCTCACACCTGAGGATTTAGCGCCTTTAAGGGCAGGTTTCAGGGCAAAGTATATAATAGACGCCGCAAGAAAGGTTGCAAACGGCGAAGTAAACCTTGAGGTTTTAAAGGATTTACCTTACCTTGACGCAAGGGCAGAACTCTTAAAAATCAAAGGTGTAGGACCAAAGGTTGCCGACTGTGCTTTGCTTTTCTCCCACCGCCATATAGACGCATTTCCAAAGGACGTTTGGATTAAAAGAGCTTTGACCGTTCTTTTCGGAGGGGAACTGCCAAAAGAGGCAGTTCCTTATGCAGGTATAGTGCAACAGTATATTTTCTTTTTTGCCAGAGAAACAAAACTGAATATTGAATAAATATAAAAAACAACCCTTGAAAAAGGGTTGTTTTTTACTTTTTAGTCAAAGTAACCTGTATAAATTATTTTCTTGTCGCTTTCGGGGAAAAGAAAAGCATACAAATCAATGAAATAATCATCGGTCATACTCGCAATATAATCCACCACAATCTGGTCGGGGTCGGTGTCCAAATAAGGTGTTTCACGCTGATAAAATATCTTATTTATATAGTTACTGTGATGAGTGAATATGGGTGACCTTTTATTTTCTTTTATTAAATCCACATAAAGTTTTTCATAAACCTCTTTCATCATCGGTTTAATTACAGTATCAATTTCCGACTGCACTTTATCGTTTTTATAAATCAGATTATAATTATCCGCCTTGGCTTTTTTAAGAGCTTCAAAATGCTCTTCGTCCATTTTGATATAAGGCTTTAAGAAACTATGTTCAATTATGTTTACAATAAGGTTGTTTATAATCTCAGAATTATAACTGCCTATTGCGCCGTTTTCAAATTTGTCGTTGCCTATAAGGTGAGCCCTTTCAGCATCCTGTCTGTCCTTACCTAAATATGCAATAATATCAGAAATTCGCATAACACAACCCTCGAGGGTTGCGGGGGTTAGCTTTTTTACATTTCTCTTATCCTTATAGCAATTTTCGATTTGAGCATCAAACTCGTTAAAATCCCCAAGCGGTTTTGGGTGGTACTCGCAAAGCTCCATCTCGCCATCGTGTGCGGCAATGCCGTTTAAGGTTTGCAAAGAAATATTGTAAGGGAAAATTTTATCAAGCACCCTCACCGAGTGAATATTGTGGCTGAAATGTCTGCCTGTGCGAGAAAAAAGAATTTCATCTAAAAATCTTTCCCCGGCGTGGCCAAAAGGGGTGTGCCCTATATCGTGTCCTAAAGCGATAGCCTCAATTAAATCTAGATTAAGTCCCAGCGTTCTGCCAATTGTTCGGGCAATTCTTGAAACGAGTTGCACATGAAGTCCTCTGCGGGTAATATCGTCATTCTTATAAAACGAAAAAACCTGAGTTTTGTCGGCATAACGGTTGTAATAGGGGCTGTGGATTATTTTGTCAATATCGCGGATAAATGGAGGTCTGATTAAACTTGCCTTGTCTCTTTCGCCATTTCTACGGATAACCTCTTCGTCTTTAAAAGCATAGGGGTTTATTTGCCCCTGCATTCTAAATTCCTCTATTTTTCCCTCGGTTTCTTTTGATAAGGTTTCATACTTTAACATCTTCTCACCTCGGTCTAAGTATATCATATTATACTTTATTTTACAATTATTATATAATGCTGTTAAAATAAACAAAATTATCAGAAAAATAAGTGTTATTTTTTATGGAAAATCGTGTTTTTTGTATTGATTTTATTGCAGGAGTTTGTTAAAATATAGACAATGGTAACAATGTGCGCTTTTCTCGCTTTTTTCGAGGTGAAAAGCAAAAATATTGGTACTATATCCGAATAAATCAAAACAAAAAAGGAGGATGATTATGAATAAAATCACTGTAATAGGTTCAGGAAGCGTAGGTTCTACAATTGCGTATACTTTAACAGTATCTGGAACCGCATCTGAAATTGTGATGATTGACATTAATCAGGAAAAGTCACAGGGAGAAGCATTGGACATTAAACAAGGTGTTCCTTTCTGTAATCCCGCATCCGTTTACGCAGGCTCTTATGCCGATGCCGTAAATTCGGACATTGTAATTATTACTTCGGGCATTGCAAGAAAACCCGGTCAGTCACGTCTTGACTTGGCGCAAACCAATGTTGATGTATTAAAAAAGGTTTCTGAGGAAATCGTTAAATACGCTCCCGAAGCTATATACATTATAGTAAGTAATCCTGTTGATGTTCTTACATATGTATTCCACAAGATTTCAGGAATTCCCGAAGAGCGCATTATTGGTTCCGGTACTATTTTGGATACCTCACGTCTTCGCACACGTGTTGCAGAGTATTACAATGTTAATCAAAAGAATATTCACGCTTACGTTTTGGGCGAACACGGTGATTCTTCATTTATCCCCTGGTCAATTGCAAATATTTCAAATGTTCCCATCGAGGATTACGCAAACGCTATTGTTGATTCTGAAGTTCACCCCACATTTGATCGCGCCGAGGCCGAAGATTATGTTCGCCGTTCAGGCGCTCGTGTTATCCGCCGTAAAGGCGCTACCTTCTATGCTGTTTCTATGTCGGTAGTTCACATTTGCAAATGTATCCTTAGCGGTATCGATACCACTATGACCGTTTCCACCATGCTTCACGGCGAATACGGAATTGATGATGTTTGCTTAAGTTTATTAAATGTTGTTGGTCGCAAGGGCGCTCACAGCAAGGTACTTTTACCACTTAACGAAAAAGAACTTGAAGAATTGCACCACAGTGCAAAATGCATTAAAGAAGTTATTAACAACATTAAAATCTAATAGCGAGGTTATTTTTACATGGAATATCGTATTGAACATGATTCTATGGGCGAAATGAAGGTCCCTGCTGACCGCCTTTGGGCAGCACAGACCCAAAGAAGCCACGAAAACTTTGAAATCGGCGTTGGCATTGAAACTATGCCTGCTGAGATTATCCACGCTTTCGGTATTTTGAAGAAAGCAGCTGCTATTGCAAACAACGCTTTGCGTCCCGAAAAGATGACCGACGAAAAGCTCGGTGCCATCAAACAGGCTTGTGACGAGGTTATCGCAGGTGAGCTTAACGGTCACTTCCCTCTCGTTGTTTGGCAGACAGGTTCGGGCACACAGTCTAACATGAACTCTAACGAGGTTATTGCAAACCGCGGCAACCAGATTTTAGGCAAAACTCTTTTACATCCCAACGACGATGTAAATATGAGTCAGTCCTCTAACGACACATTCCCCACAGCTATGCACATTGCGGCAGTTTTAAGCTTGGAGGATAAGCTTATCCCCGCAGTTGAAGAGTTAATTGCTACTTTCAAGAGACTTGAAAAGGAAAACGAGGGTATTGTTAAGAGCGGTAGAACCCATCTTCAGGACGCTACCCCCATCACCTTCAGTCAAGAAATCAGCGGTTGGCGTTCAAGCCTTGAAAAGGATGTTGAACTTATCAAACGCGCTATTGAGCCTCTTCATGAGTTGGCTTTAGGCGGCACTGCTGTTGGTACAGGTCTTAACACACCTAAAGGCTTTGACACAGGTGTTGCTAAAGAGGTTGCTAACATCACAGGCAAGAATTTCGTTACAGCCGCAAACAAGTTCCACGCTTTAACCTCTAAGGATGAACTTGTATTTGCTCACGGCGCTGTTAAGGCTCTTGCTGCTGATATGATGAAGATTGCAAACGACGTTCGTTGGTTGGCATCAGGTCCCCGTGATGGTTTAGGCGAAATCTTTATTCCCGAAAACGAGCCCGGCTCATCCATTATGCCTGGTAAGGTTAACCCCACTCAGTGTGAGGCTGTAACAATGGTTGCAGTTCAAGTTATGGGTAACGATGTTGCTATCGGCTTGGCCGCTTCTCAGGGTAACTTTGAGCTTAATGTGTTTATGCCCGTTTGCATCTATAACTTCTTGCAGTCTGCCCGTCTTTTGGCAGAAGCAATTGTTTCTTTCAATAAGAACTGCGCTGTTGGTATTAAAGCAAACAAAGAGAAGATGCACCACAATTTGCACAACTCTTTAATGCTTGTTACCGCTCTCAATCCTTATATCGGATACGAGAATGCTGCTAAGACTGCTAAGAAAGCATTTAAAGACAATATTTCACTTAAAGAAGCATGTGTAGAACTCGGATTTTTAACTGCTGAAAAATTCGATGAGGTTTTCCATCCAGAAGAGATGGTATAATTCGGAGGTATTTTTAATGAAGGTTACTTATTTCCCCGGATGCACCTTAAAAAATAAGGCTAAGGACCTTGACTTATATGCTTATAAGTCTGCAGAAGCCTTGGGTGTTACTCTGGAAGAAATTGAAGACTGGCAATGCTGCGGCGGTGTATTCACAACCGCTAACGACGAGGTTGCCACAAAACTTTCATCCGTTCGCGCTCTAAAATATGCTGTAGACAAAAATCAGCCCTTGGTAACCGTTTGTTCTGCTTGTCACAATGTTATTAAGCAAACAAATCACGCAGTTCAGACAAACTCCCAATTTGCTGATAAGGTTAACAGATATATGGCGGACGGTTCTTACAACGGCGAGGCAGAGGTTTACCACTACCTCGAAATGTTGAGAGACTTGGTTGGTTTTGACAAGCTAAAAGAAAGCGTTGTAAACAGTCTTAAAGGCAAGAAGATTGCCGCTTACTACGGTTGCTTACTCCTTCGTCCCAACAGCGTAATGCGTATGGACGACCCTGAGAATCCAACCATTATGGAAGATTTTATCAAGGCTTTAGGTGCTGACGCTGTGGTTTATGCTAAACGCAACGAATGTTGCGGTGGCTACATTTCAGCAGAATCACCCGAAACTGCTAAAAAGAACAGTCAAGCAATCATTAACAACGCAAAGGCTCAAGGCGCCGAAATGATTATTACCGCTTGTCCTCTTTGCAAGTACAACCTTGTAAATAACGGCGCTGACATCCCTGTTGTTTACTTCACTGAACTTTTAGCCGAAGCACTTGGCGTAAAGGAGGATACAAATGAATAATAAGTATCTTCAAGAAGAAATCGTTCGCATCAGCGGCGTTAATGTAAGCAAATGTATGCGTTGCGGTAAATGCTCGGCAACCTGCCCTGCTTACGACGAGATGGAGTATCATCCCCATCAATTTGTAAATATGGTTGAGAACGGCGAAATTGAGCCTCTTCTCAATTCTGAGTCTTTATATAAATGTTTGTCCTGCTTTGCTTGTATTGACAGATGCCCCAGAGGCGTTCAACCCGCAAAGGTTGTTGAGGCTGTTCGTTTAACCGCAATTCGCAAACAGGGTAACAACCATTTAAAAGCAGACGATATTCCCGCAATCATTGATGATGAAACACCACAGCAGTTGCTTGTTAGTGCTTTCAGAAAATATACTAAGTAAGGAGGAAAAGACTAATGCAAAGAGTTGGAGTTTTTGTATGTTGGTGCGGCAGTAACATTGCAGGTACAGTTGATGTTAAGGCAGTGGCTGAAGCCTTGAAAAGCGAACCCGGTGTTGTCTTTTCCACCGACTATCAATATATGTGTTCTCAAGCAGGACAGGATATGATTAAAAATGCCGTTAAAGAGCATAACCTCACAGGCATTGTTGTTTGCTCCTGTTCTCCCAGAATGCATGAGGCTACCTTCCGCAAGACTGCGGCGGCAGCAGGGCTCAACCCCTATATGGTTGAAATTGCAAATATCCGTGAGCAATGCTCTTGGGTACATAAGGATATGTTAAGCGGTACCGAAAAGGCTATTATCTTAGGTAAAGCTGCAGTTGCAAAGGTTAACCTTAACGCTCCCCTAACGCCTGGCGAGTCCCCCGTTACCAAACGCGCTTTGGTTATCGGCGGCGGTATTGCAGGTATTCAAACCGCTCTCGATATTGCTGATGCAGGTTTCCCCGTTGATATTGTTGAAAAGAAACCCACTATCGGCGGTAAAATGGCTCAGCTTGATAAAACCTTCCCCACACTCGACTGTGCGGCTTGTATCTTAACACCTAAAATGGTGGATGTTGCCCAGAACGACAAAATCCGCATCTTCTCCTACAGTGAGGTAACCGATGTTCAGGGCTTTGTTGGTAACTTCGATGTTACCATCAAGAAGAACGCAAGATATGTTAAGGAAGATATTTGTACGGGTTGCGGCGCTTGTGTTGATAAATGTCCTATGAAGAGAATTCCCAACGAGTTCAACTTAGGTATGGACAATCGCCCTGCTATCTACATTCCTTTCGCTCAGGCAGTTCCGAAGGTTGCAACCATTGACCCCAATGCTTGTAATATGCTTAAGAACGGCAAGTGCGGACTTTGTGCGAAAGTTTGCACCGCAGGTGCTATTGATTATACTCAAAAGGATGAATACATTGAGGAGAAATACGGCGCAATCGTTGTTGCAACCGGTTTCAACCCCATTAGTATGGATAAGTTTGACGAGTTTGCTTACAGCCAGTCTAAAGATGTTATCACTTCTTTAGAGTTTGAGCGTCTTACAAATGCAGCAGGTCCTTCTGCAGGTAAGCTTCTGCGTCCTTCTGACGGTGAGCATCCCCACACTATAGTATTTGTTCAGTGTGTTGGCTCCCGTTGTGAGTCTTGCGCTGAAAAGGGCAAGGAATATTGCTCTAAGATTTGCTGTATGTATACTGCAAAACACGCTATGCTTACTCGTGATAAATATCCCGACACCGAGGTTTATGTATTCTATATTGATGTAAGAACCCCAGGTAAAAACTTTGACGAGTTCTATCGTCGTGCTGTTGAAGAGTACGGCGTTAAATATGTTAAGGGTATGGTTGGTAAGATTACCCCCGAAGGTAAGAAACTTAAGGTTCAGGCTTCTGACCTTCTTGCTAACAAGCAGTTACATATTGATGCTGACTTGGTTGTTTTAGCAGCCGCTATCGAGCCTGACAAATCCGCTCGTCCTTTGGCTACTATGCTTACTGCAAGTATGGATACCAACGACTTCTTCACCGAAGCTCACCCCAAGCTTCGTCCTGTTGAAAGTCCAACAGCCGGTGTATTCCTCTCGGGCGCTTGTCAAGGTCCTAAGGATATTCCCGAAACCGTATCTCAGGCAGGAGCCGCCGCTTCTAAGGTTATTGGTCTTCTTGCTAAAGATAAGCTCACAGGTAACCCCTGTGTTGCAGGTTCAAATGAACTTATATGTAACGGATGTTCTTCTTGCGCTAATGTTTGTCCCTATGGCGCTATCAGTTACGAAGACAAAGAGTTCCGTATGCCAGACAGAACAACAAAGGTTAGAAGAATCGCTGTTGTTAATCCCGCAGTTTGTCAGGGTTGCGGCGCTTGTACCGTTACCTGTCCTTCGGGCGCTATGGACTTAAAGGGATTTGCAAACTTACAAATTATGGCGGAGGTTGACGCAATATGCAAGTAAATGAATATAAGCCTTTAATAGTTGCATTTTGCTGCAACTGGTGCTCTTATGCAGGTGCTGACCTTGCGGGTAACAACCGCTTGGCTTACCCTGCCGATGTTAAGATTATCCGTGTTCCCTGCTCCTGCCGTGTTAATCCTATGTTTATTCTTCGTGCTTTCCAGCGTGGAGCAGACGGTGTTATAATCTGCGGTTGCCACCCCGGTGACTGTCACTATACTTCGGGTAACTATTATACCCGCCGCCGTATGGCAGCCCTTTTCTCAATGCTTGATTTCTTAGGCATTGAAAGAGAGCGTACCCGTGTTGAGTGGGTATCTGCTGCCGAAGGCGCAAAATTCGCCGCAACAATGAACGACTTTGTAGAAAAAGTAACCGCTCTCGGCGAAAATAAGAGATTGGAGGATTTGAGATGCAAAAAATAACCCGTGAACAATTAATCGAAAAAGCATCCGCTCTCCTTTCAAATTCTACCGTTAGCTGTGTTTTAGGTTGGGGTATGGGCGAATTTGATTACGATGTAACCCCCACCACCTTTAACAGTGTAGAAGAATTAGAAAAAGGTTTCGTTTTCAGCGATTTCTGCGGTGCGAACTTTTCTAAATACTTAGTTAAGAAAGCAGCAGCCTGCGAAGGCAAAATTCTTGTTTTCTTAAAGCCTTGCGATACATACAGCTTTAATCAGCTTTTAACCGAGCATCGTTTTGACCGTGAGAAAGTTTATGTTGTTGGTATTCCTTGCGAAGGCATGGCAGACATCAACAAGGTAAAGGCTATCTGCGGCGAGGGTATCTTGTCTATCGGTTCAAAGGGCGACAAAATGACCGTTACCACCCTTTATGATGACGAACCCGTTTCTATCGATGCTAAAGAGGTTTTGGCCGAGAGATGTTTGAACTGCAAGAGCAAAAAGCATGTTGCCTTTGATGAGTTGTTAGGCGACGAGGGCGATGTAATCGAGTCAAACCGTTTCGACGAGGTTGCCCGTCTTGAAGCTATGACTCCCGATGAAAGATTTGCTTTCTGGCAGAACGAGCTTTCCCGTTGCATTCGTTGTAATGCTTGTCGTGATGCTTGTCCCGCTTGCACTTGCGAGAAATGTGTTTTTGATAACCCCAATTCAGGCGTTGAGAACAAGTCTCCCGCAAACAGCTTTGAAGAGAAGCTCTTCCATATTATCAGAGCATACCACGTTGCAGGTCGTTGTACCGACTGTGGCGAGTGTTCGAGAGTTTGTCCTCAAAACATTCCTTTACACCTTTTAAACCGCAAATTCATTAAGGATATTAATGAATTCTACGGTGAATATCAGGCAGGTGCTGAGGAAGGTCAACGCGCTCCCCTCGTTGATTACACAACCGAGGACTTAGAGCCGGGCGAGGTTTTTGACAGGAGGGATTCTGATGCGTAAATGTTCTCTTGATAAATTAAACCTTATCTTTGCAGAAATTGCAAAGGATGCGGCACTTTATCTTCCTGCCGACCAGACAGACGGTAGCGCCGCTTATAAAAAGTGGGAAGAGGGCACTGCTTTGAGCGACGCTCTTAACACTGTCAGAAGTCCTAAGGATTTCTTCTTCCCCCAGACCGAAGACCTTATGAAATTTAAAACTCAGGGCAAGAATATTGACATTATCGATATCAGAACTGCTCTTGAAGATTTTGTAATCTTTGGCGTTAGAGCTTGTGATGTTAAAAGCTTTGATATTCTCGACAGAGTATTCTTAACAGAGCCTGTTGACAGCTTCTACGCTTCAAGAAGAAGTCACGGAATCATTGTTTCTATGGCTTGTACAAGACCTTCGGAAACCTGTTTCTGCAAGACCTTCTCAATTGACCCTGCAAACCCCGCAGGCGATGTTTCTGCTTGGAAAAGTGAGACAGAGATTTTCTTTGAAGCTAACACCCAAAAGGGTGAAGACTTCTTAAATAAGATTTCTTCTTTAACCGAAGAATGTGATGACACTTTGGTTGCCACTCAAAAGGAAGCCATCAATAAAATTATGGATAAGCTTCCCCTTAAAAATCTTGATACCTCTGCTTTCGGCGGTGGCAAGACAAACGAGTTGTTTGATTCTCCCGCATGGGCTGAGCTTTCTCAGTCTTGTCTTGGTTGCGGAACCTGTACCTTCGTTTGCCCCACCTGTCAGTGCTATGATATTAAAGATTTTAACACAGGCAACGAGGTTATTCGTTTCAGATGTTGGGATTCTTGTATGTATTCCGACTTTACAAAAATGGCGCACGGCAACAACCGTCTCACCCAAAAAGAGCGTTTCCGTCAGAGATTTATGCACAAGCTTGTGTATTATCCTGAAAACAACGACGGATTATTCAGCTGTGTTGGTTGCGGACGCTGTCTTGCAAAATGCCCGATATCTATGAATATCGTAAAGGTAATGAAAAAGATTGGAGGAAACAAAAGTGAATAATGTAAACGACACCTTGATTCCTAAAGTCGGCGTCATTACCGATGTTCGCATTGATACACCCGATATTAAAACATTCCGCGTTGTAACACCCGACGGTAAAAAGGCGTTCGACCATATGCCTGGTCAATGCGCAATGCTTTCTATCCCCGGTGTTGGCGAGGCTATGTTCTCGATTACCTCTTCCCCCACAAATGAAGAGTATATGGAATTTTCCATAAAGAAGTGCGGTTGCGTGACCGACTGGCTTCACAATGCTGAAGTGGGTCAACAAATCACCATCAGAGGACCTTACGGCAAACCCTTCCCCGTTGACGATGTTTTCGCAGGAAAAGACCTCCTTTTCATTGCGGGCGGTGTTGGTTTAGCTCCTCTTCGCTCGGTAATTAACTACTGCCGTCACTACCGTGACCGTTACGGTAAAATCGATATTGTTTACGGCTCACGCAGTAAGGACGACTTGCTTGACTATCAAGAGATTATCAATGAGTGGTCAACCGACAGTGGCGTTAACGTTCACTTAACCATTGATAACCCACAAGAGGGTTGGGACGGTCACGTTGGTTTTGTTCCTACCTATGTTAAAGAGCTTGGATTTGACACCAATAAGGTTGCAGTTTTGTGCGGACCCCCGATTATGATTAAATTCACTCTTGACGGTCTTTGTGAAATTGGTTTTGATAAGACAAATGTTTATACAACACTTGAGCTTAGAATGAAGTGCGGTGTGGGCAAATGCGGCAGATGTAATGTTGGCGCTAAATATGTCTGCAAAGACGGCCCCGTCTTCCGTTGTGATGAACTGGAAGAACTTCCTGACGAGTATTAAAGGAGAAAAAGTATGGAAAATATGGTAAATATTTACCTTTATGGTAAAAAGTATGAGGTTCCTGAGAGCCTTACTATTATGAATGCTATGGAATATGCAGGCTACCAACTCGTTCGCGGTGTTGGATGCCGTTGCGGATTCTGCGGCGCTTGTGCTACTATATACCGCATAAAAGGTCAGCAAGAACTCAAAACCTGTCTTGCTTGTCAGACTAAGGTTGAGGACAATATGTATATTGCAACTCTTCCTTTCTTCCCGCTTGTAAAACAACCCTATGAAATTGAGAACGTTAAACCCACCGAGCAGATTATGATGCAGCTTTACCCCGAAATTTACGCTTGTATCGGTTGTAACGCTTGTACCAAGGCTTGTACTCAAGAGCTTAATGTTATGCAATACATAGCTTACGCTCAGAGAGGCGACTTTGAAAAGTGTGCAGAAGAATCTTTTGACTGCGTAATGTGCGGCGTTTGTTCTTCCCGTTGCCCTGCAGGAATTACACATCCTCAGGTAGGTCTTTTGGCAAGACGTCTTAACGGTAAGTATCTTGCTCCCGAAACACAACACCTTTTAGAGCGTGTTGCTGAAATCGAAAACGGCGGTTGCGAAGCAGACCTTCAGGATATTATGAAGAAGACTGCTGAGGAACTCAAAGAAATGTATAACAATCGTGATTTTGAGAAATAAGGAGGTGCGATAATATGTATACACAGGAAATGTTAGAATCCATAAAAAAGGTTGAGGCAACCCGTGAGGAGCGTCTCAAACAAATTCTCGCAGGCAATCATCCCAGACGTATGACTGCTGAAGAAAAGGACCAAGTTTTACTTGAAAACCATCCCGACCACATAAAGTCGCAGTTTGCCGAGCTCAAAATCGGTCCCAACAAGGGCGAAAAAGTGCCGATTGAACTTGCTGAGACTTTACAGGCTAACCCCAGAATTAACCCCGCAGACATTGACCTTACAAAGATTGATTATGATGTTGATGTTTTGGTTATAGGTGGCGGCGGCGCAGGTTCTGCGGCTGCTATTATGGCACACGAAAACGGCGCTAATGTTATGATTGTAACCAAGCTTCGTCACGGTGATGCCAACACAATGATGGCTGAAGGCGGTATTCAGGCTGCTGATAAGCCTAACGACAGCCCTGCTCAACACTATCTTGATGTTATGGGCGGCGGTCACTTTAAAAATGTGCCTGAGCTTGTTTACAAATTGGTTAACGATGCTCCTGTTTGTATTAAATGGCTTAACGAACTCGGTGTTATGTTCGATAAGGAAGCAGACGGCACAATGGTAACCACCCACGGCGGCGGTACCTCCAGAAAGCGTATGCACGCTTGTAAGGACTATTCGGGTGCTGAAATTATGCGTGTTTTACGCGATGAAGTTCAAAACCGTCAAATTCCCGTTGTTGATTTCACATCAGCTATCGAAATTATTAAGGACGAAAACGGCAAGGCTGCCGGCGCTGTTCTTATGAATATGGAAACCAAGGATATTTTGATTGCTCGCGCAAAAACTGTAATCATCGCTACCGGCGGTGCAGGTCGTATGCACTATCAAGGCTTCCCAACCTCTAACCACTATGGCGCTACTGCTGACGGTCTTGTTTTGGCTTACCGTGCAGGTGCTCCCTTGCTTTATGCTTACACTTTACAGTACCACCCCACAGGCGCTGCTTATCCTTCACAGATTTTCGGCGCATTAGTTACTGAGAAGGTTCGTTCTATCGGTGCTCAGCTTATCAACTCCGAGGGTGAAGCATTTATGTATCCTCTTGAGACCCGTGACGTTTGCGCTTCTTCTGTTATCAGAGAATGCCGCAGAGGTAACGGTATTGACACCTTTGGTGGCGGTCAGGGTGTCTGGCTTGACTCTCCTATGATTGAGATGCTCCACGGCGAAGGCACTATTGAGAAGAGAATTCCTGCTATGATGCGTATGTACCTTAAATATGGTATTGATATGCGTAAGCAACCCATTCTTATTTATCCTACCCTCCACTATCAAAACGGCGGTATCAAGATTGCTGACAACGGTATGTCAGATGTTGAGAACCTCTTTGTTGCAGGTGAGGCTGTAGGAGGAATTCACGGCGAAAACCGTCTTATGGGTAACTCTCTCCTTGATATCATTGTATTTGGTCGTAACGCAGGTGTTAATGCTGCTGCAGTTGCTAAAAATACTGTTGTTAGCGACAAACTCAACCTCGACCATGTTGAAAGCTTTAAAAAGGAAATGGCTGAAGCAGGTATTAAAACCGATAAAGTTTCTCCCAAACTTCTTCCTAACTATACAAAGCAGAAGGATTTTTAAGGGGGAAATAAAAAATGAGTTTATTTAACGGAGTTATTTCCATCGGCAATGTTTCCACATTGTTGTTTGTCTGCTTCGCAGTTCTTTTACTCGGCTACGCTCTTGGCAGAATAACAATTAAGGGCGTTTCTTTAGGCGACGCAGGTGTGTTTATTGTGGCACTCTTGCTTGGCGCATTGTTCTTTAGTGTTAACGACGCCGGAAACCTTTTGTTTGCGGCATCCTCCACTGGCTATGATTTTTCAAGCGGTCTTTCAATAATTGAAAGCTTAGGTCTTGTTCTTTTCGTAACCTCTGTTGGATATATTGCAGGTCCTAAGTTCTTCGGCAACTTTAAGAGAAACTTCAAGTCTTATGTGCTTTTAGGTCTCATTATTATCCTTGCAGGCGGTATTGCTGCTGCGGGTTGTATCTATGCTGGTGAATTCTTAGGCTATGGCGCAACCATTAAAGAGCAGGACGGATTTGTAGCTATGATAGTTGGTCTTCTTTCAGGCTCACTAACATCTACCCCCGCTTTCTCTGCCGCAAAGGCAACCGTTGCTCCTGAGTTTACAGGTCTTGTATCGGTAGGCCACGGTATTGCTTATATCTTCGGTGTTGTTGGCGTTGTGCTTTTCGTTCAGATTATCCCCAAGATGACAAAGGCTAATATGGACGAAGAACGCGCAAAGCTTGTTATCGCATCTGAAGGAGAAGAGAAAAAGGGCATTTTAAAGCTTTTCGAAATTGACCATATGGGTATTGCAGGCTTCTCTCTTGCCGCAATTCTCGGTACATTCATCGGTCAGATTAAAATTCCCCTTTCCTCACAAGGACTTAGCGGTACCTGCTTCTCTCTTACAACCACAGGCGGTTGCTTACTTGCAAGTTTGGTTTTAGGTCACTTCGGTAGAATCGGTAAGGTTAGCATTATGCCCGCTCAAGGCACACTCAAGCTTTTCAGAGAGTTGGGACTCGTTCTCTTCCTCGTGGGCGCTGGTATCCCCGGTGGCGCAGAGTTCGTTGCAAACTTCGACCCCATGTATTTCGTTTACGGTATCGTAATGACTATTGTACCCCTAATCCTTGGTTACTTGTTTGCAAAATATGTTCTTAAGCTCAGCTTACTTAACAACCTCGGTTCTATCACCGGCGGTATGACAAGTACTCCCGCTTTGGGAACACTTATTGGTGTTGCAGGTACTGAGGATGTAGCAGCCGCTTACGCTGCAACCTATCCTATTGCACTTATTGCGGTTGTTTTGGTTTCCCAGTTCCTTGTAATCTTATTCTAATTTAAGAATATAAAGTTAAACCCGTGCTTCGAAATGAAGCACGGGTTTTTGTTTTAAATTATTTGTTTGAGTTCTTTTGTCAGCTTTTCAGCTATGATTTTATGTCCGTCACGAAGGGGGTGCAAGGGCTCAAGCGGTACCCAAAGTGTTCCGTCTATAAAGTGAATATTGTCGCCCTCTTCTTTATTATACTGCTCTATCATTTCGCAAAGTTCTTTTGGATAACAGCCTGAAAAAGCTGCCAAGCAAATAATAACCGAATCAGGATGAGCTTTTCTTACAACATTAAGCAGTCCTCTATATTCCTCAATATAGCATTCCATTGTGGCTCTGCGGTCATTTGCGCCGTGGTTTATAAGTATATAATCGGGGTGATCATATTGAACGGGAGCACCCTCAAAACAATATGGATAACTTTCAGCCGCCTTTGGAACTTCGCCGCAACCCGATTTTGTAACACCCACAGCACCGTAGCCCATGTGCAAATCACGAAGCCCTAAATTTTGTGCGGTAAGATAAGCATAAGTAGCAGTTACATCATCTTGGAAAGGTCTGCCGTCTTGTCCAGTATTGGAGGGTTCAATTTCAGCATCAATCAAGACACCCTCGGTTATACTGTCGCCAACAAATTCAATGGTTTTGCGGTTATCGGGCGGTAAAACTCCACTTTGCTCGGCTTCATAACCTTTAAAAGAAATTTTGCCGACAAGGGGATGGAAAAATCTCGGTTGAATTTCTTTGCCGCCTTTAAAAATAACCTTTAAAATGTGGTCGCCCTCTTTAGTGTCAACACGCAAATATTTATAAAGGGGAACTTCATATTTTGACTCGTCGTCTATCTGCAACCAAAGATGCGGCATAGGCTCTTCGTTGGCTGTGGTATCAAAATATAATCGTATATAGTCGCCCTTAAAGGCAATTTCAAGGGTTGAGCCTGTGGCGGTTGCTGTCATGGCATCGCCGTACGGAGCATATCTTCCTGTATAACGAATAGATTCGTGGGAACAATCAAAATACATAAAATCACCTGAAATAATTTATTTACATATCAAGTATAGCATAATAAAATTTGGAATTCAAGGTCTGAATCCTACTCAATAAAATCAAGGCGTAGCCTTGTGTATCATCGAAACGAAGTTTTGCATATCATCAGCGGCAAAGCCACTGTATCTCATCAAGCCGATAGAAGTATACATACCTGCGGTGTGATGATATACCAAGCCTATCGGTCAGATTTCTGTTTTTCATTAGGTCTGATTTTCGAAACTCATTCCGTGAGATTTTCCAATTATTCATTATTCATCAGCGAAGCGATTTCATCATTCAATATTCATTACGGAAATCCGTCTTAATGAATGATGAATATTGAATAATGAAAAATGAATAATACAAAATCAAAAATCCGCCGATTTTCATCAGCGGATTTCCGATTTTGAAAGTAGAGACCTATTTTGATACGAAATGCACACCCCTCGGATAAATCGTTAAAAGGTGTGCCTTTCGTTAAAAGGTGCAACGCTCATTTTTACGGAGCAACGACTCTGCCGTTCCGAACCACAGCATGAGTAAAGAAGTCCAAAGAGATCGTAATGTCCCAACCGAAGATGTCCTTAAAGAAAGAGGACTGGTCAGCCATTCCGATAACTCTGTTAATATCCCGCAGGCCACCACAGCAGTTAAAGGAATAGTCCACGCTGATATGGTCAAAGTGACGCTCAATTTTGGTGTCCAGTTCGTACAGTTCAGAAACCTCTATAGCAGCTCGGATAAAATCTTCACTGGCCTTGATGCGTTCAGGCATAAGGACATAAGTGGTGTTTTCCTGTATTTTCTGCATTATCTCATCAAAAGAAGGAGTCGGTTCTTCTGGCTCGTCCGCCATCTCCAGTTCTACCTGTTTCATTTCCTCCATCGGATCGATGCGAGGATATTTCTTTTCATAAATGATTTCTACACTCATACGCTCACCCCTCGATGCGGACAACAGGCACACCGACCTTCACCGCATAATCTATCGTGTTTTTGGTTCCGCTCTTTTCTCCATTGAATACAGCAATGACCCTGGCAGCGTGGTTAACCATCCATTCGTTTCTGATCTGAAAGCAGGCTCGGCTGTAGCCCTCACAGACATATTTCACGAAGTCTGCGGATGCCAGTATCTCT
>JAGAMO010000005.1 GCA_017624675.1 Clostridia bacterium
GAGCAAACTCTTAACCAGTTGCTCGTTGAGATGGACGGCTTTAACGCTAATGAGGGTGTAATTGTTATGGCAGCAACCAACCGCCCTGACATTCTTGATAAGGCTTTACTTCGTCCCGGTCGTTTTGACCGTCAAATTACCGTTAACTATCCCGATGTTAAGGGCAGAGAGGAAATTTTAAAGGTACACTCACGCGGTAAGCCCCTAGGTCCCGATGTTAACCTTGCTACTATTGCAAAATCAACCGCAGGATTTACAGGTGCCGACCTTGAAAACCTTTTAAATGAATCTGCACTGCTTGCCGTTCGCCACGGCAAGAAAGCCATTACTCAAGCGGAAATCGAGGAAGCCACCATTAAGGTTGTTATGGGCGCCGAGAAGAAGTCGCACATCATTAAAGACAAGGATAAGATGATTACTGCTTATCACGAAGCAGGTCACGCCGTTGTTTCCTATTTCTTGCCAACCCAAGACCCCGTTCATCAGATTTCTATCATTAAGCGTGGTATGGCGGCAGGTTACACAATGTATCTTCCCACCGAAGAAAAAGGCCATGTTTCTAAAAATCAGATGCTTGAGCAGATTTGTTCCCTCTTGGGCGGTCGTGCCGCAGAGCAACTAACACAAGATGATGTTTGCACAGGCGCTTCAAACGATATTGACCGTGCTACCGATTTGGCAAGAAGAATGGTTACCAAGTTTGGTATGAGCGCAAGACTCGGTCTTGTTTCTTACGGAAATGATAACAACGAGGTATTCTTAGGCAGAGATTTCTCATCAACACCTAACTACTCCGAGAAAACTGCCGCCGTTATTGACGAGGAAATTGAAAGCATTGTTATGGCTCAGTATTCAAGAGCATTAGAACTTCTTAAAAACTCAATGAATAAGCTTCACGAAACTGCGAAAGTTCTTTTTGAAAAAGAAAAAATCACAGGCGAAGAATTCAGAGCTATTATGGAAGCTGAATAAACATTTAAAAACTCCCCTTTTGGGGAGTTTTTTATTGAAATAATCTTTAATTTGTGGTAAATTATAATTGTAAATTAAAAAGAAGGTATGATTTAATGCTAAAGTTAAAGGAAAAAATCAGTCTTAAGGCTTACAGAGGTCATATAAGAAACCACTCTGAGCTTTGTGAAGAATTGGGAATTTCCACTTCTTTGCCCCGCGAAGACAAGGAAAAGGAAATTATAATAAAGGCTTACGAAAAGTGGGGTTATAATTTAGCCGAACATATTTACGGTATGTTCAGTCTTGCTTTGTTTGACGAAGAAAAACAAGAACTTTTCTGCCTTAGAGACCAATTTGGAACAAAGCCTTTTTACTATTATTTAACTGATGAAGGCACTCTTTTATACGGCACCACTATCAGAGAGATAATGGCACAAAAAGGCTTTAAAAAAGAACTTAATGATAAGCTTTTGCAGATTTATCTTACAATGACATATACAACAGGCGATGAGACTTTCTTTAAAGGTGTTAAAAAGCTTATGCCCGGAAGATATTTGATTTTCAAGAACGGTGAAATAGAAATCCACCGTTATTGGAAACCCGAGTTCAAGCCCGATAACACAAAAACTTTAAACGAGTGGGCTGATGAAATCCACTCTACCCTTTTGGAGGTTTTGCCGCAGGTTAAGAGTGAGAACGAATATGTGGAAAGCTTTTTATCGGGCGGTGTTGATTCTTCTTATGTTTTAGCCGCTTCTGACATTAAGGTTAGCAACTCTTGCGGATACGACGACAGCCGTCTTGACGAATCGGGCCTTGCTAAAGAAACTGCCGACATTTTAAAGCGTGAAAACCGTCGTTGTCTGGTTACTCCCGAAGATTATTTTGCCGCTGTGCCCTATGTTATGTATAATATGGAGCAACCCTTGGGCGACGCCTCTGCTGTTGCCTTTGCACTTGGCTGTAAAGCTGTTGCAAACCACACTGATATTTGTTACTCGGGCGAAGGTGCGGATGAATTTTTCGGTGGCTATAATATGTACCGCAACGCTGAACGCTATGGCGAAAATCTTAAAACTTTCTATGTTGGAAACACCAACATTATGAAAGAGGATGAAAAGAAGAAAATCCTTAAAAAATATTACGAGGATTTCCTCCCAATTGACCTTGTAAAGGATATCTACACCGAAAACGAGGGTCTTGACCCCCTTTCTAAAATGAGTGATGTTGACATTCAGGTCTGGCTTGAGGGCGACATTTATCTTAATGTTGACAAAATGGGTCTAGCGGCAGGTCTTGAGGTTAGAATGCCATTGACCGACCTTAGAATTTTTGATATAGCATCCCGTATGCCTTCGGTTTATAAGGTAAACGACGAGCAAAACAAGGTAGCCCTTCGCACTGCTGCCGCAAAGGTTTTACCCGAAGAAATTGCTTTTCGCAAAAAGCTCGGTTTCGTAGTGCCTATTCGTGTTTGGATGGCAGACAGCCGATATAACTCTGATGTTATAAGACTTTTCAACAGCGATATTGCCGAAAAGTTTTTCAATGTTTCTGAAATTAATGCGATTTTCGATGAATACATTGGTGGAAATTCGGACAACTGGCGCAAAGTTTGGACAATTTACACCTTCCTTGTTTGGTATGAGGAATATTTTGTAAAAAGATAAGAAAAATCCCTGACATACAGTCAGGGATTTTTTATCACTTCTAAATCTTACTGCATAGTATATAAAAGAATTTTAAAATTAATGATTAACTTAAAGATTTTAAGGCAAAAATATAGGCAGAGAGATTTTGGAAAGTGTGATTTAATGAATATTAAACGAGGAGATATATACTATGCCGACCTAAGTCCCGTTATCGGCTCGGAGCAAGGCGGAATCAGACCTGTACTTATAATTCAAAACGATGTTGGGAACAAATACAGTCCCACAGTTATTGCGGCGGCAATAACAAGTCAAAAAGAAAAGACCAAACTTCCCACCCATATCACTGTAATATCAGGAGATTGCGGTCTTGCAAAGGATTCTATTGTTTTATTAGAACAGGTTCGAACTATTGATAAACAACGCTTAAAGGAACGTATGGGAAGCCTTGATGAAGCATCTATGAGTATGGTGGACAAGGCGCTGACCGTAAGTTTTGGATTAAGTTAAAACAAAGGCACTGTTTAAACAGTGCCTTTGTTAATTTTCTCAACAAGTTGAGGTATTTCCTCAACTGTGTTAACTTCATATTCACAGTGCTCAATGTCATCAAAATCCCAAGTGCCAAGAGTTTTAACCCAAACAGGAACGTAACCCGCATTTCTTGACGCCATAACATCATTTACGGGATTGTCGCCTACATATAAAAGTTCATTTGGCTGTAAACCTAATCTTTCAGACATAACTTCAAAAGGCAAGGTTTCAGGTTTTTGCACACCCAAAAGTCCACAAATTATAGTTTCGTCAACAAACTTTCCAATGCCAAGCAAATCAATTTTTGTTTGTTGAGTCTCACAGTTGCCATTTGTTATAATTCCAATTTTAAGACCCATTTCTCTAAGTTTAATTAGCATAGGTTCGGTAAAAGGATATTTAACTGCCACCTTGGGCCAACAATGTTTGCAAACATAGCCCCAAAATTCTTTGCCTGACATTTTCCTTGATAAAATTCCTTTTTTAAATACGTCATCTGCAATAAGGTCAAAACTGTGGTAAATATGTTTCTTCTCGCTTTCAATTACACCCTCGACAAAATCCTCTAACAAAACACTGTCAGGAATTTCGTCTCTTAAAGCCTTGTATAACTCGGGTAAAGTCGCACGAAAGGTTGCGTATCTGTCAAACAAGGTATGGTCTAAATCGAATACTACACCTTTTATCATTTTAAACTCCTGTTTTACAAAAAAATCCCCGATAGACATTTGCCTATCGGGTTATTATTTTTATTCTTCCGGTTCTGCCAACTCAACATCAGAAACACTAACATTAACCTGAGTTACTGCAGTGCCTGTCATGGTTTGAATTTTTTCTTTAATGTTTTCCTGAACCTTTTCTACCACCTCTTTAACAAAGGCGTCCTTCTTCACGCAAATATAAACATTAAGCTTCAAAGCGCCGTTAACACTTTCAATCTTAACGCCTGTAAAAGGAGTTTTTGTTTTAACCGCACCCTTTAAATTAATAGCTTTTTTTGCAAGACCTGCTACTCCATCAATTTCTTTAGCAGCAATTTCAGCCATCTTAGCTAAAACTTCAGTATTTACCGAAAGTTCTGTTCTGTTGCTCATATATTTATACCTCCGTAGTATATAATGATTATAGTTTGCCAAAACGCTGAAAAGCGCTTCGGCAAGCCACTTTTCAAGTGGCTTTGGCAAAATTGAATTTTAAAATTCAATTTTGCACAACACTCATTGCAATGGATATGGACAAATTTCAAAAGAAATTTGTTACAAAATCAAAGATTTTGTGTCGAAACAAGAATGTTTCGACTAATCATAACCATTATTACAATACCATTATACCACACTTTCAAAATAAAACAACAAAAATTTTATTTTATAGGCACAATTTTTATATTTGCTAAGGCAACATTGGTCTCGTTAGTTACAATATCTTGAATTTGTAGGGTTTGACTTGAAGTAAGCCCCTCACTGTTCACAATAACGGTTACACCTGTATCATTTATAACGGCAAGTACCTTTTTAAAATCTTTTGCTTTTAAAAGCGTTTCAATATTACTCTCTTGCTCAATTCTTCCCGCAATTTCCTCCAACTTTGCTAATGCGGATTTTTTATCCTTTTCCTTTAGATTATCATTATCGAGTGTTTCTTCAATTAACTCTACTGCTTCTTTTCTGGCTTTCTCGCGTTCCTCTTTACTCTCGGCAAAATAATCTTTATCCGCTTTTGCAGAGGTCTCTACAGCCTTATCAGAAGAAGAATTACCAACATAAGACGTCTCTCCTAAATATTTGGTAGAGCTTGGCAAATATTTAGTGTTTAACCAAATGGCACCGCCCAATGCTATCACCATCAAAGCCACCGTTAACTGACTTTTTCCAAATACCTTACCTTTTTTCACTATGTATTCCTCCCGCAAATATATACTCTTTTTGATGTTATATCCAAAGCCGCCGTAACAGCATTTTGAATTTTATTATATATAATTTCACTGTCTCCGCCATCGCATACAATGGCAACTCCCCGCACTTTTGGCATTTGGGCAGTGATAAGCAATGCTTCCTCACCGCCGTTTGCAGATTTTACTATTATATACCCCTCTTTAAGCTCGGAATCCGAACTTTTATTTTCCTTTTCTTCCCTTTCTACCAGTGTTTCTTCTTTTATGTCGGCATAATCATATCTTATACCACTTTCCAAGGTAATAACTACTGAAACATTTTTACTGCCTGTAATCTGACGGACTACTTTCTTTACATCCTCTTCAAGTTCTAGTTTGTATTCTTCGGCTGTAATTTCGGTTTTAGTCTCTGTTTTTTTCTCACTCTTTGTAAAAACAGAGGAAAAAAATATAAGCAGTATACCAACAAGTCCCAAAATGAGTATCAATTTTGGTTTCTTAAACACAGACGTATATTTACCTATTATCTCACTCATTTACAACTTCCACCTCGAAACCGTCAATTTCTCCCCCTAAGGCACCGACGACTCTTTCTCTGCTACAGTCTGTAATAATTTTAATCTTATTACAACTTATGCCGTCTTTATTGTCATTATCCGTAAAAACAGAAATTTCTTTAAAATTTATACCCGCATTGTCCAAAGCGGTTTCAAAAACAGCTACCGCAATATCCTTTTTAAAATCTTGTGTTTCTAATGAAGCTTCAATATCGTAGTTGAAATCTATATCGGCAGTTTTAATTCCAAAACCTGCCACAGCAATAATAATCACCAAAAAACAAAGGGATAAAACATATTTCACCGACCTTTCCATTTTGCCCGAAGGAGAAAGTATAAAAAGTGCGCCGAAACAAATCCCCGCTGTACAAAATGCCGTTATAAACGATTTAAACCAACTCATACCTTACTCACCGAAACCACAACAGTTAATGATATTACAAAAAGCGCCATTGAAAGCAATATTATCCCACAAAGCACCGAAATCGCCATATCCACAGATTTTACAAGTTTACTTATATTAGAAACCGATAGAACACCCGAAACAATAGAGGTGACATTAAGACATATCCGCCAAAGAACGAGTTCAATTAAAAGCGGAAGAAATATCACAACACAGGCTATAACCCCATAAATTGCAACAGTCGTTTTCAAAATTCCCAAAGAGGCGGTAACCGTTGTAAGGGCTTCTGCCAAGACCGTTCCCGCCAAGGGCACAGATGCACCAATAACAAACTTTGCGGTTTTGATACTCAGTGAATCTGCAGAAGCATTTATAACTGTTTGAATACTCAAAATTCCTAAAAATATTGTGGTGAAAAATGACATTATCCAAAAAGAAAGCTTTTTTATGCTCTCTGACAATGCCGTTTTAGAAAGTATAGGAGAAACCGATGATGCAATACTAACACTCAAATAACCGCACATTAAAGGGATAACCAAATGTGTCCCAACAAGTTCCACAACCTGTGTAGCACCTAGGAGCAAAGCACCCATTGATGTGCCTGTCACTGCCTGTCCGTTAGCCACAACAACCGTTGCAAATACGGGCACAAAGGCAGTCATAAAAACCGAAGCCGTTTGCATTATCTCACAAGCAGAATTAACTACATTAAAAATAGGTGTTGCAATCAAAACCGCAGAAACAGCCGTAACCGCAAATTCAGTGGTTTTAGATGAGGTGCTGTTTCCAATCGCCGTTAAACTGCTACTTAACAAAACGACTCCAATCATAAGGCTCATTGTGGCAAAAGGATTAGTAACCTTAGACTTTAAAATCTCCCAAATATCATTTATAACGCTCGAAAAACTTAAATTTTTTGCCCAATCGCCTGTCAAGGCACCGATTTCATTTTCTTCCATATATTCCCTTGCATCTTGCGGTAAAGCTTCGGTTAATTTTTCAGAATCGGATTCTTTTAAGAAACCTTCCTGTGCAGAGACAGGTATTGCAAAAATAAACATTAAAACTATAAATACTATTATCTTTTTCATTTTATAAACCCTATTGCAGTTTCAAGTACCGACATTAAAACCGGCACCGACAAAAGAAATATAGCCGCTTTACCCGCAAGTTCTGCTTTTGAGGCTATTGAGGTTTGTCCTGCATCCCTTGAAGCATCGGCGATAAAATCGGTAATATAAGCAATTCCCACCGCTTTTAGTGCGATTTTAAAATATTCGGTTTTAACACCGCTGTCACTTAACTTTTCAAAAAGCAAATTTATCGGCTCGGCCACTGTTTTTATTGCAAAAAATAGTATTATTACGCCTGTTACAACTACTACGGCAAAGGCATATTCACTTGATTTTTGCTTCAAAACAAGGGTAAGTACTGCCCCTATAATGCAAATCCCCATAATCTTCCAAAATTCTGTAATCATAACCCGAAAAGAGATTTAACGCTTGAAAACAAATCTGCCACCGCGTTAACTACCATCAAAAGCACTACCACTAGCCCTGCCAAGGTTGTAAGTAATGCCTGTTCCTCTCTGCCCGAGCGTACAAGAACTAAGTTTAGCACCGTCACAATAATACCTATAGCGGCAATTTTAAATATAAAATCTACATCCATTTTCGTCTCCTAAATTAAAAAAATACAAAGGGACAGTCCACCTAAAAAACCGAGAGAATTATAAAGCCTAGAAAGGCGTTTGCAGTCATCTTCAGCAGTCTCGAGTTGCTTTTCAAAAAGACTTTTACACAAAACAACACTATTAAAATCTCTTTCTCTATCAGAAATCCCAATTTCAGAAAATAACTTTTCTAAAATTTCTTTATCTTCCTTTGAAATCCCGCTAGTATCAATTTCTCCGCCAAAACTTTCCCTTAGAAGAACATCTAAATCTTTAAATGAAGAAGTAATAAAGTGAGATAATTTTTCAAGCGAAACACAAAACTCAGATAATTTTCTACACCTTAAGTTTAATGTATATGATTTATAAAAACCAAGGCTTGTAGATGATAGCAAAACGCTTAAAAGCCCGAAAATTTTAAATACAGTCATCTGAAATCTCCCTATCAGTTAAAACACGAATTTCACCGCCCAACGCCTTAGATAATAACGCCACTCGGCTTATAGCACCCGACTTTAATAATTCCCTCGTAACATCACGCTGTAAAAGTTCTGAAACCGAGCCAATATGAGCCGTTGTTATAACTGAAACACCCGCATTTAAACTTTGTTTTACTTGGTTTAGTTCCTCTAAATTTCCGATTTCGTCAAAGGCAATAACCTCGGGAAACATTGTTCTAAGTGCTATTTCTACACCTAAAGCCTTGTCCTTAATATTCAAAACATCGGTAGAGAGACCTAAATCATTCTCTCCGCTACCACCTATTTCCCCTCTTGAATCTATAACTGCAACTCGATAATTCTTACCGCCTGTTCCGTTTGAAATTTGCCTTATAAAATCCCTTAAAAATGTTGTTTTTCCAGATGCGGGAGGACCTGCTATAAGCCACCCTTCACCCCTAAAGGAGTGGGCAATTTTATTTGCAACGCCCTTAATTTCCCTTGCAATTCTTATGTTTATACAAGTAACCTCTTCCATATTTCCTTTGGAATTTACAGTGCCAAAAATTCCCGCCCTGTATCCGTTATCGAGTTTCAAATAACCGTTTTTAAGTTCTTCTTCATGAGCAAAGGCAGAATTTTTGCAAAGTTTCCTGAAACTATTTTCCACATTTTCTTTACTTACAAACTGTAAATCATTTTGAGGATAAAGCGAGGTTTGTCCGTCCTTTTTAACAAATACCGTTTCACCGTAAACCGTAAGTGCAAGGGGCAGACCCCGTCTTAGTCTTATTTCCTGTGTGTTTTGCTTTGTCACAGTTGGAAGTTTATTAAGTGTTTCTCTTATCTCCCCATCAATACCCCAAAGTATATTTTCAAATCTTTTAGACACTGGCCTTCTCCTTTATTAGTTTGTTAAATACTATGTAACGGTTGTCCTAAATAGAACAAAAAGCACTCGCAAATCTGCGAGTGCTTTTAAAACTTAAAATGTTTTCTTATCCTCTGAACTAGTTACAGGTGCTGAAACATCGGGTAATTCGGGTTTTTGAGAAGGTAATTCAGGTTCCTGCAAAGGGGGTTCTGGTTCACTTTCAATTATCGGAGTATACTGTATTGATATAAAGTAATCCGCAATACCTCTGACTATAGCCTTAGCCTTTGTTGTATTCAGTGATTCATTTACAATATTATTAAAGTCATATGTATTAGTAAAATATCCGTTTTCAGTCAAAACCACAGGACAAGTTGTAATTCGTGATAAAAAGAAATAATGCGATTGGAATTTAGACTTATTATAAATTCCCGTACTCATTGTTCTGTCATGCACCATTTTAGCCGCTGCTCTTGAAAAAGCATTAAAATGGTATCCTTCAAAACCGTTTGGCGAAGCAACGGATGCGGCATTATGATGTATCGCTATACAGTAATCGGGGCGCTGATTTTTCATAAAGAGCCGTCTTTCATCAGAAGTAACGGTATAATCTCCTGTTCTGGTCATTATTACTGTGGCTCCTATACTTTCAAGTTCTGCCTTAATTTTCCTAGCCAGACTTAAATTTCTTTCTTCTTCCTCAACGCTACCTCTCACTGCACCGGGGTCTCTGCCGCCGTGTCCCGCATCAATAAGTATTTTGGCGCCCGTCAAATCCACACCGTAAGCATTAGAGGAAAGTTTTGTATTGACAGGATTCAAAAATTCAAAACAAAGTTGATTATCGCTATTATAGTAACTGTCCCATCCGTAAAATTTCCCTTGGGATTTAAGATGAAGTCTTAAAATATGTTTATCACCTGAGGGTATAATTTCAGCTTTACTAAAAATAGGATTACTTGCGGGGATTATGATTTCTCCCGTAAACTTGGTGGCATAACAAAAAGTTATATCAACATAATTAAATGTGGCATTTGAAAAAGAGAAATCCTGAATAGACGGATTATTATAACTTTGAGGATAAATATCAAGCAAAAACGGTGCTTTCCACATTGTATCAAATTTAATAACAGTATGCCTTCCCGACTGTGCAAAAGAAGCCACCGAAATCTCATTATGGTCTGGAAGTGTACCTTTATAACGGGTGGTGACAGCTATACGGCTTTTTTTATCATCGGTAGGTTTATCAACATATACTCTTCTGCCACATCTCAGCTTAATAAAAGTATTTTTGCTTGAGGGGTCATATACGAGTCCGCTATCACAGTAATCTACCGTTCCTTGTGGTAAATAATTGTTGCGTGGGTCAGAAAAATCATCGGAAGTGTTTCCGTTAAAGGTTTCGGCAGTAAATGCAACCACCTCGGCAACATAAGTTTTACCTGCTAAAATTTCATTTTTGAGACACACTATATTTCCACTATAAAAAACTTCGGTGATGCCGTTGCAAACGCCCGTGAATTTTACTTTACCTAAATTAATATCTGTATCATTCTTATCCGTCAAAGTAAAACTGCCTGTAAAATTTATAAACTCCTTCTCATCCGCTTTTTCCGTCTGTTTAAGTGTTATAGTAGTTCCGTTAAATGTTGCGTTTACACTACTACCCACACGCGCCATAACAGATACAACAAATGTTGAGCCTGATGGATATTTTTCTTGCTTACTGGGCGAGTAAGAATTTATAACAACATATCGGTAATTGATTTTACAAACCGTAGTAACGCCCTTATGTTCAAAAGTAAAAACATTAGCACCCTTGTTTAATTCAACATCAATTGCGAAACTACCGTCTGAACTGCGTTCTACATTAACACCGTTCATCAAAAGAGGAAAAGCAATATCAGATGTTCCGGTTATAACTGTTTTTGAAGTGGTAACAGTAGAATCTAAAGAAACGGGAGAGGTAATAACAAGTCCTGTCTCTAAGTCCTGCTCTGAAGATATTTGTTGGCTTAAAGCAGAAGAAAGATAACTGCTGTTAAGTTCATTTACTTTGTTTTTGCCTAATTTTATGATAAAAATAACAGTCAACACGGCTAATAAAACTGCTAAAACACCACTGGCTGATATTAAGATAATATTCTTCTTAGTCCATGCGAATTTCAAAAATAACACCTCGTGAAAATACTGTTTTAATGATATCATATTTGGTCGTTTTTTGCAATGAATAAAGCCCGAATTCTATGAATTCGAGCCTTAATTTTACTTTTCTATTTCGGTTATCATATCAACTCTTCTTTGATGGCGTCCACCCTCAAACTCGGTATCAACAAATAGGTCTGCAAGTTCTAAAGCAGTGCCAACGCCGATTACTCTGCCACCAAGACACAAAATGTTTGAATTATTGTGAAGCCTTGTGTATTTAGCGGAGAAATGCTCACTTACAGCAGCCGCTCTGATACCCTTAACCTTGTTTGCCGCAAGACTCATTCCAATACCTGTGCCGCAAACCAAAATTCCAAGCTCATTTTCGCCACTTGCAACACTGTTTGCTACCTTTAAAGCAATTTCGGGATAATCTACCGAAACCTGCTCGTAAATACCAAAATCGCAAACCTCAAAGCCTCTCTCCTTCAAATGCTCTGCTATTGCGTTTTTGTGTTCAAGACCGCCGTGGTCACAACCGATTGCTATTTTCATTTTTGTTCCTCTTTTCTTTTAAGTTCTCTCTCTGCCTGAGGCAGCCTTAGATATTTGGGTATTAGTTTTTCGGGAAAAATTTGCTCCCCCTTATTAAACAGTTTTTCAGCCAAAACCGATACGCCAACCGCATTTTGAAAACGGCGGTGTTCGTCGGCAATATAAACATTCTTCATTCCTTTTAAATGTGGATAAAAAACCTCAGCTCCGTCGCCCACAATATATATCGGCAATTTGCTTTTAGAAAGCTTTTTAATTTCGGGAATCAAATCATCAATACTTAACGCTCTATCCTCGCAAAGGCGGGAAATTTCGCCTTTTTTAATTGTAAAAAGTGCGTTATATACTTGTGAACACCTGGCATCCATAACCGCACATACAACACAGTCGGTATCGGAATAATTCTCTGCCATGGCTTCTAGTGTAGAGACTCCAACACAAGGGGTATTTTTGGCTTGTGCCATGCCTTTAATTGCACTGATACCGATTCTAACGCCTGTAAAAGAGCCAGGACCGCTGCTTACGGCAAAACCCTCAATTTCCTTAATATCAACCAAGGCGGATTTCAAAACCGATTCAACCATTGGCATCAACGTTTGAGAATGGGTAAGCTTTATGTTGGAAAAAGCAGAAGCTAAAATTTTGCCGTCTTCAATTATTGCTACCGAGCAAGGGGTTGCAGAACATTCAACACTTAAAATTTTCATATATTCTCCCCTTTTTTGTAAATTATAATTTCACGTTTTTCTTCATCTAAAGATTTTATCTCAACAAAAACAGTATTCTCAGGCAGAGCGTTTTCAATGTTTTCACTCCACTCAACAGCAACAATACCGTTTTCTTCAATATATTCAAAAAAACCGCTTGAATATAAATCTTCCCAACTGTCTATTCTATACATATCAAAGTGGTAAACATTAAGCCTTCCACCCAAATACTCATTGATTAAAGCAAAGGTTGGAGAAGTAACCTCTCCCTCATAACCCAAACCCTTTGCCAAACCCCTTGTGAAACAGGTTTTTCCCATACCGAGACCGCCCTTAAAAGCAACTACCTCGCCACCCTTAAGACTTTCAGCAAAAGAAAAAGCAATTTTCTCGGTTTCCTGTCTGGAATTTGAAATATATTTCTCCATAAAACACTCACTCAATAAAGGTTTTCTAACATTATGAGTATATCATAATACACATCTAAAATCAACCAAGTAAAAATTTTAATTTATAAAGTCGAAAAACTTACTTTCTTGACATATTATGTAATTAATGATAAAATAATGGCAGAAAAAACGAAAAAATCCCACTGCCAAAACAGAGGGATTTTGGAGCTGAAGATGGGACTCGAACCCACGGTCTGCTGATTACGAATCAGCTGCTCTGCCAACTGAGCCACTTCAGCGTTTATCACCGTTAAATTATAACAACTAAACTATCTTTAGTCAAGAAAAATAATAGAAGCGAGGGAGCAAATTTGAGTACCTTAAACGAACGCATTGCAGAATGTAGAAACAAATCAGGCAAAAATCAAACCGAGGTTGCCGAAATGTTAGGAATTAAATGCAGCACATATTCTCAAATGGAAAGAAAAGGAATTGTAAGTGCCGACCGTCTTTTTAAATTGGCAAAAATTTTCGGCGTTACACCCTGCTATCTTTATGACGGAACAGAACCTTGCCGCCCACAAGAGCCCGACTCTATTATGCCACAAACCGAAGGTGAAATGACAACCTTAAACAGTCCCCAAATTCCTTTTTTCAAAAATGACGTTTTCGTTATCACCAAAAAGGAAGAAAACCTTATAAAGATACTTCGCAAATTAAAGGGCACCGAACATTACAACCAAGTTATAAAATATATTGAAGACCTTAATAGGAATAAAAAGAAATAAATGCAACTGATTATTAAAAACGGCTCTCTCGATTTATCGGGAGAGCAAATATTACGCAATATTAACTTTGAAATAACCGATAATTCCCGCATTGCCCTTGTTGGCAGAAACGGTTGCGGTAAAACCTCACTGCTTAAAATAATAAGCGGCGAATATTCTCTTACAAACGGTAACCTGACTCTTTCGGGAAAGCCTAAAATCGGCACCCTTTCACAGATGACCTTTAAAGACGAAAATCTTACCCTTGTTGAGGAAATTCGCAGTGCTTACGAAGATATTTTAAGTTTAAAGAAACGCCTAAATACTGCTCAAGAGAATATGAGCGTTATTGGTGATGACAATAGCATTAGAATATATACCGAACTTTTAGACACCTTTACAAATATGGGTGGCTTTTATTTTGAAAAGGAATATGAGGCGGCTATTAAAAAATTCGGTTTCACATTTGAGGAAAAGTTCAAAAAACTGTCTGAATTTTCGGGCGGTCAGCGAACAAAAATCGCATTTTTGAAATTGCTTCTTTCAAAGCCCGATATTCTGCTTTTAGACGAGCCTACAAACCACCTTGATATTGAGGCTATATCCTGGCTTGAGGAATATTTAAAAAACTATAAAAAAGCATTTGTTGTGGTTTCCCACGACCGAATGTTTTTAGATAATGTTGCAAATATCACCTATGAAATTGAATACGGTAAAACCGAAAAATATTTTGGAAACTATACTTTTTTTACCGCACAAAAAAAGATAAGACGCGAACAACAGCAAAAGGAATATAATGCCCAGCAAAAAGAAATTGCCGAGTTAGAGGGTCTTATTGACCGTTTTCGTTACAAAGCCACTAAAGCGGATATGGCTCAATCAAAAATCAAGCAATTGGAGAAAATTGAGCGAATGGAGGCCCCCGACCGCGAGGACAAACGCACCTTCCACACATCATTCACGCCCGAAGATTTAGGTGTTAAGGATGTTTTAAGTGTTGAAAACCTTGAAATTGGTTATGATTTGCCCCTCTCTACCGTTTCATTAGAGGTTAAACGAGGAGACAGAATTGGAATTATCGGCGGTAACGGACTTGGTAAATCCACATTTATTAAAACCATTGTAGGTAAGCTTTCTCCCCTTTCGGGAAGTTACCGTTTTGGCGGCCGTATTAAAATTGGCTATTTTGACCAGCAAATGGCAGAATATGAAAGTGCAGACACTGTGCTTGATGATTTTTACAAAGCGTATCCAAATCTCACTGATTTTGAAGCAAGGTCTACCTTGGGTGCTTTTATGTTTAGCGGTGAAGATGTTTTCAAAACTGTAAGTATGCTCTCGGGCGGTGAGCGTGTTCGTCTTGCCCTTTGCAAACTGTTTTTGCAAAGACCGAATTTATTAATACTTGACGAGCCCACGAACCACCTTGACATTGTGGGAAAAGAAACGCTTGAGGATATTTTAGAAAACTTTGAGGGAACAATTATCTTTGTTTCACATGACCGCTATTTCATTAAAAAAATTGCAGATAAAATTTTGTCTTTTGAAAAAGATAATGTTAGCCTTTTTGATTTCGGATACGAGCAATATCTTGAAAGTCAGCAGAATAAACCGATAGAAGAAAACGTAAAGGAAACCGAACCCAAACCCAAACGCAAGTTTACTACCCCTCTTAAAGAGCGTTCAAAAAAAGAACGCGCAGTTAAAAAAGCCGAAGAAAAAATCGCTCTTTTAGAAGAACAAATTGAGCAAAAAAACAACGAGCTTGAGGCGGAAGAAAATCAGTCTGACTATGAGAAACTTACCGAACTTCAAAATGAATTAGATAATCTTAATTCAGAGCTTGAAGCAGTTATGGAAGACTGGGAAACACTAACCGAGGAATTGATTTCCTTGACAGAAAACACCTGAAATGGTAAAATACATTTACCAAAACATAAGGTCTTCGGTAGCTTGAGACCTCAAGCTTTAAACTGGAATAGAGGTGCAATTCCTCTGCGAACTCGTCGCCGTAATTATATGAGGTTTTTCAATATGTCACTGCGTTTGCGGGAAGGCGAAAAACCGAAAGTCTTTTACCCCGAGACTTACATATATAAGTCGGAATACTCGCCGTAGACTGTCAGTACAAAGATGTCACGAGTAATTGACAGTGTACAAAAAACACAATGCTTACCGTATTGAGGGCATTGTGTAGATTTTGCATATTCTCCTTTGTATTGGCTGTGTTTTAGTACAATACAAAGGAGTTTTTTTATGAAAAACAAGAAGTTAGTTTTAGCAATGTCCGCAGGTTTAATTATATTGATTGCACTCTTTTCTGCACTCTTTATTTTAAACAGACCAGACACCGAGCAAGGCTCTAAGCAGATTGGCGTAACAGTCGTCTTTGCCGATAAATCGGAAAAAGAATACACTATTAAGACCGATGCCGAGTATTTAGCCGACGCTCTTCTTGAGGAAAAAATTATTGAGGAAAAATCAAAAGACGGTATGTATACCGTAATCGCCGGGGAACGAGCAGATTACACCCTTGACGGCTCTTGGTGGTGCCTTAGCGTAAACGGAGAAATGGCAAGTGTTGGCATTAATGACCAACCTGTAACTGACGGAGAAAACTATGAACTCACCAACACGCCGAGCTAAATTATTTGAAACTCTCGTTTTAACCCTTTTAGGTGTTTTAATGTATGTGACTCAGGTAATTTTAGCACCCTTACCGAACATAGAAACCGTATCCGTTTTAATTATAATTACAACCAGCGTCTTTGGGGTAAAGGCGCTTTGCTCGTTATATATTTTTGTGATTTGCGAAATTTTCACATACGGTATTCACATCTGGTCTATAAATTACCTTTATGTTTGGGCAATATTATGTATAGCAGTTCTGCTTACAAGAAAATTCGAAAGCAGAGAGTTTTACGCCTTACTTTCAGCAATTTTCGGATTGTTATTTGGAACTCTTTGCTCTATCCCATATTTTATTACGGGTGGTATTGCAGGTGGTGTGAGTTATATCATACAAGGATTTTGGTATGATATTTTACATTGTGTTGGAAATCTAGTATTAACATATTTACTTTTCAGTCCGCTTAAATCTGTTTTGGTAAAAACTGTAAAAAAGTATAATTAAAACACTGTTTTTTCAACACTATGTTGCAACAATGATACATAAATTTGGTAATTTTAGATACTTGACTTTTATGCATCAGTAATGTATTATTTAATAAGTAATGGTTAATTGTCACTAATTGAGGTAAAAATGGGAGAAAAAATTGTAGAAAATTACGAAAATTTATCAGATGAGGCAATTGTTTCTCTTGTATGTAATGGCGATTTTGAAGCTGTTGGGGTTATAATTAAACGCTTCTATCCTACCATTCTATATTACATAAATAATTTATGTCCTCCTGAATTCAGAGAGGATGCTATTCAAGAAGCTACTCTCGCTGTTTACAATGCAATAAAGAGTTTTGACCCTGAGAAATCAAATTTTTCCACCTTTGCAGGTGTTTGTATTAAACGCTCAGTTTTGTCTTTTTTAAAAGTTCAGAACAGAAAAAAAAATATTCCGTCTGAGCTTTTAACCTCCCTGGAGGAAATTGATATTGCCGACAGCAACAGTCCCGAAAAAATATTTTTTGATAAAAATGATTATCAGCTTCTCACTGATAATATTAAGTTAGAACTATCCCCTTTAGAGTTTAAAGTGTTGCAACTTTATATATCGGGTTATAGATATTCAGTAATTGCGGACAGGCTGTCGCTCAGTGAAAAATCTGTAAACAACGCAATGACGAGGATAAGAAAAAAACTCAAGCAGGAATAAGCGGTGTTGCCGTTTATATAAAAGGGTCTAAGACCTAAAAAACAACCAAGAGAGGTAAACAAAATGTTTGAAGACAAAACCTTAGTTTGCAAAGAATGCGGAGAGGAATTCGTTTTTACTGCAAGAGAGCAGGAATTCTATGAGTCCAAAGGCTTTGTAAACGAGCCGCAGCGCTGTAAGCCCTGCCGTGACAAGCGCAAGAATGCTAGCAGAGCTCCCAGAGAGATGCACGAAGCTACCTGTGCTGCTTGCGGTGGTGTAGCAACCGTACCCTTCATCCCCCGTGATGACCGTCCGGTATACTGCAGCGAATGCTTTGCAAAAATGCGTGAGCAAGAAAACGCCGGCGAAATCGCTGAATAATATGTTTTCTAACCGTCCTTTACGGGCGGTTTTTTGCTTTTTTTAAGTAAAATATTCATATTTTTGTAATAAATATGTTTTATAATGGGTATGGTTAGTCGAAACATTCTTGTTTCGACACAAAATCTTTGATTTTGCAACAAATTTCTTTTGAAATTTGTCCATATCCATTGCAATGAGTGTTGTGCAAAATTGAATTCGTAAATTCAATTTTGCCAAAGCCACTCGAAAAGTGGCTTGTCGAATCGCTTTTCAGCGTTTCGACAAACTACAATCATTATAATCTATTTCATAATATGTTAATACCGCTAAAAACGGAGGCAACCCATGCAATACAAAATTTTAATTGTTGACGATGATGAGAATATTTGCGAACTTTTAAATCTCTATTTAAAAAAGGATGGTTTTGATACAGTTCTTGCATACAACGGTATGCAGGCTGTTGAATATGCTGAAAAATTTGCTCCCGACCTTATTTTGCTTGATATAATGCTGCCTCAGCTCGACGGTTGGCAAGTGTGTAGAGAAATAAGAAAAAAATCAGAAGTTCCTATAATCATGCTAACCGCAAAGGGTGAAACCTTTGACAAAATTTTAGGTTTAGAACTAGGCGCCGATGATTACATTACCAAACCTTTTGACACAAAAGAGGTCGTAGCAAGAATAAAGGCAGTTCTTAGAAGAACAAGTGACAAAGAAAATCAACAAAACATCAAGGAAGTTCGTTTTGAAAAGCTTATAATTAATCTTACAAATTACGAGCTTACTGTTAATGACAAAAGAATTGACACTCCTCCAAAGGAATTAGAACTTTTATACCATCTTGCAAGTAATCCAAACCGCGTTTACACGCGTGACCAGCTGCTTGATGAGGTATGGGGATTTGATTACTACGGTGATTCAAGAACAGTTGACGTTCATGTTAAAAGACTTAGGGAAAAGCTTGAAAATGTTTCACAAGAATGGTCCTTAAAAACCGTATGGGGCGTTGGATATAAGTTTGAGGTTAAATAATGAAGCTGAAACTTTTTAACAAATACTTTTTTACAACCTCGGTAATTATCATTTTCAGTCTCACAATTATGATGATTATTTTGTCATTTGTGCTTAATAATCATATAACAAATACCAAGCGAAATACACTGACAATAGCTTGTGAAGAAATTGGCGAATATGTTTCTGAGTCTTACGAGAATGCAGAAACTATCGCAGAAAACGATTTTTTCAGTGTATTAAATTCTGTATCAAATGTTGCCGAGGCAGACCTATTTATTGCAGATACCACGGGTAAAGTTTTTGCCTGCGGTTGTGCTGAATGGCAGGAAAACGCAAGATGTGTTCACTCAACAGTGCTGTTGCCAAAAGAGGAAATCAATAAAGGTTTAAACGATGAAGATAAACTTTATTTAGGCACCTTGTCTATATATCAAAAACCCCATTATGTTTCCTTAAATGCCGTAGAAGATAACTCAGGAGTCCACTATGCGACAGTTATTGCAACCGCTCCCGTCTCTCTTGTAACGAATCTCCTTCGAACTGTTACCAAACTCTTTTTAGCCTCTGCCTTTCTGCCTTTGGCCTTGATGTTTATCTTTATTTATATTATGACCTATCGCCTGACTAAACCGCTTAAGCTTATGTCACAGGCGTCAAAGGCTATGGCAAAAGGTGATTTCTCCAGACGTATTCCTGTTACGAGCGATGATGAAATAGGTGAACTTTCTTTATCATTTAATATGATGACAAATTCACTCTCACAATTAGAGGGTATGAGAAAAAGTTTTGTGGCAAATGTTTCCCACGAATTAAGGACTCCTATGACCACAATTTCAGGATTTATTGACGGTATCCTAGACGGCACAATAGAACCTAAAAAACACGATTATTACTTGAAAATTGTCTCTAGTGAAATTAAGCGATTATCCAGAATAGTGGAATCAATGCTTAATGTGTCTAAAATCGAATCTAACGAGTTTAATTTACACAGAGAATTAATTGACTTTAGAGAATTATTGTGTAAAATAGTAATTAGTCAAGAACAAAATATTGTAAGCAAAAACCTTGATATTATAGGGCTCGATACTATTTCTGATGTTTCCGCAAATGTGGACCGTGACCTTATGCATCAGGCTATATATAATTTAGTAGATAACGCGGTGAAATTCAATTGTCAAAACGGTAATATTTCATTTAATTTGATAAAAGAAAACAAAACCCTAATTTTAACTATCAAAAACAGTGGTGACGGTATTCCTGAAAAAGACCTGCCTTTTGTGTTTGAACGTTTTTACAAGGTTGATAAATCTCGCTCTAATTCAAAGAACAGCACTGGCCTTGGTCTCTATATAACAAAGGCCATCGTTACTGCGCATTCAGGTACAATCTCTGTTGCAAGTAAACCTCAGGAATACACCGCATTCAAAATAACACTTCCCGTACTTTAAGGAGAATATGATGAACGATTTTTCAGAAGGTTTTGAAAATAAAGAAAACCAACAGGACGCTACCTGTAATCCTCAAAACGAGGAGCCTATTTTCAATCCCGTAAATTTAACCCACGTAACCCCAGTAAACGATTATAAACCGATGAATAAAGGTCTCAAGATTTTTGCGTTTTTGTTAGCATTAATTATACTGTTGACAGGTTCTTGCCTCACAGGTTATTTTATTGGCAAAAGCAATGTTTTAATAAAAACACCTGTAAAAGTTGAGCTTGAATCTACCCCTGAAAACAGTAAAGAGCTATCCTTGGCAAAGGTTTATCAAAATGTCAATCCCTCTATTGTGGGAATCACAGTATATAATGCTTCGGGAAATATGGCTCAGGCAAGCGGTATTGTATATTCGAAAGACGGATATATTATCACAAACGACCATATTTATTCCGAAATTGCAAACCCAAAATTCAAAATTTATACACATGACGGCAATGAATATGATGCAAAGTATATTGCCGGAGACCTTGTTAGCGATTTAGCGGTTTTAAAATTAACAAACGGCAATTTAGCCCCTGCCTCTTTTGGAAATTCCGACGATTTATATGTAGGTCAAAAGGTTGTAGCTATAGGCAGACCCAACGATTCTACCGATTCAAGCAGTCTTACAAGCGGTATTATATCTGCTACAGACCGCCGCGTTAGTAACACATCAAACTACCCTGCCCGTCTAATTCAGACCGACACTCCTATAAACCCTGGCTCATCGGGTGGTGCTTTGGTTAATATGTACGGTCAAGTTGTTGGTGTTACAGCATCTAAACTCGCAAGTGTTGAGTATGAAGGAGTAGGTTATGCTATTCCAACTACTGTTATGAAACGCATTGTTGATGAACTCATTTCCAAAGGAAATGTTGTGACACGTGCAAAGTTAGGTATTACCTATACTGCTATTGATTCAGTTTTAGCTGAAATTAATAATATAAAAAACACAGGACTTATAATTCAGTCGGTTTCAAGTGACAGCGACCTTTTTGGTAAAATTTCCAAAGGAGATATAATCACAAAAATCAATAACACAGAGATTTATTCTGACGATATGGTGCTTGACATTATTGAAAACTGCCGTGCAGGTGATAAAATTTCAATAACCTTTGTCACCGAAAACGGTCAAACAAAGGAACTTGAGGTTAAACTCAGCGCTAATATAGGCCAGTCAAGTTATACAACTAAAGAGTCAAGCGCTAACCCTGCAAACCCCTCAAAAGGCGACATTTTTGATTTTCCTGAAGGTGAATAATATGGATTTTTCTCCCATTGTTGACAATCTAAAAAAAAGAGAGTATACTGTTTCTACATTTGAAAACAATATTGACGCTTGTGAATATCTAACTAAAGAAATTAACGGCTTTTCCGTTGGTTTCGGAGGGTCGATGACCCTTAAGGAATTGGGCCTATTTGATTCCCTAAGTTCCAATAACGAGGTTTGGTGGCACGGCAAAGGCGACCAGCTAAAAGAATACGGCAGTGATTTCGTTATCAAAAAAGCCATGACTACAGATATTTACATAACATCTGCAAACGCTTTGACCGAATCGGGTCAAATCGTTAATATTGACGGCAGATGTAACCGCATTTCCTCTACTCTTTACGGTCATAAAAAAATATATTATATAATTGGCAAAAACAAGATAGCACCTACGCTAGAAAAAGCAATATGGCGTGCGAGAAATATTGCGGCGCCAAAGAATGCTCAACGACTGGGAATCAATACACCTTGTGCTGTCAAGGGCGACAAATGCTATGACTGTTCAAGTCCCCAGAGGATTTGCAGAGGCTTTTTGGTCCTTGAACGACCACCTAGCGGAATAGAGGTTGAAATTGTTTTAATTAATGATAGCTTAGGCTATTAATTAATATAAAGGAGAGAAATTATGGGAAATTTACTTATTCTACTCACTTTCATCGGCGCAGTTTTAGCTTTAGTATTTGCATTGTTTACTGCATTAAAAGTACTAAAGTTCTCTGAAGGTACTGACCTGATGAAAAAAATCTCACAGTCTATAAGAAAAGGTGCAAACGCATACCTCAAAAGACAGTATAAGGTTGTTGCAATTTTCTTTATAGTTATGTTTGTGATTTTAGGCGCAATGGCTTTTGCTGACCTATTAACACCTTTTGTGCCGTTTGCCTTTATTACAGGTGGTTTCTTCTCGGCACTTTCAGGTTTTGTTGGTATGAAAATAGCAACAGCTTCAAATGCCAGAACTGCTAACGCTTGTCGCGAGGGCTTAAACAGGGGCTTACGTGTTGCTTTCTCTGCAGGTTCTGTTATGGGCTTTACTGTTGTTGGTCTTGGACTTTTAGATATTTCTATTTGGTTCTTCCTTTTAAATAATGTATTTGAGCTCAACCCCACCGAAATTACAAGTGCTATGCTTACATTCGGTATGGGTGCTTCATCAATGGCTCTCTTTGCCCGTGTTGGTGGCGGTGTGTTTACAAAAGCTGCAGACGTTGGCGCAGACCTTGTTGGTAAGGTTGAAGCAGGTATACCCGAGGATGACCCGCGTAACCCCGCTGTTATTGCCGATAATGTTGGCGATAACGTTGGTGACGTTGCAGGTATGGGCGCTGACTTATACGAATCTTATGTTGGCTCTATTATTTCTGCCTCTGCTTTAGGTGTTGCCGCTTTCTCAAAGAACAGTGCTATCAATGATATTAACGCTATGGCTGTTCCTATGCTTTTAGCTGCTTTAGGTATTCTTTGCTCGATTATTGGAACATTCTTTGTTCGCACAAAAGAAAATGCAACTCAGAAAAACTTGCTTAAATCTTTAAGCCGCGGCACTAATTTCAGTGCTATCGTTATTGCAATAATTGCCTTCCCCATCGTTTATTTCTGCCTTGATGGTATGAATTCAATTGGACTTTATTTTGCAATTATTTCAGGCCTTGTTGCAGGTGTTTTAATTGGTCAAGCAACCGAGTACTTTACATCTGATACATATAAACCAACTAAACACTTGGCAACTAAATCCGAAACCGGCTCCGCTACAATTATAATCGGCGGTTTAGGTCTTGGTATGTTATCAACCATTTTACCTATCATAATCGTTGCTGTTTGTATTTTGGTTGCTTACTATGCTTCAGGCGGCGGTGCAGATGCTAACCTCGGTCTTTACGGTATTGCTCTTGCTGCTGTTGGTATGCTTTCCACTTTAGGTATCACCTTAGCTACCGACGCTTACGGCCCTGTTGCTGACAATGCCGGCGGTATCGCTGAAATGGCTGGTTTGGAGCCTGAGGTTAGACAGCGTACAGATGCTCTTGACTCTTTAGGAAATACTACTGCCGCTACAGGTAAGGGCTTTGCTATCGGCTCTGCTGCTCTTACAGCTTTAGCTCTTATGGCTTCATACATCAACAAGGTTGGCGAAGTTGCGGCAAGTTCAGGCAAAGCTATTGACCTTTCCTTTGACATTACCAACCCCACCGTTTTAGTTGGTCTTTTCATTGGTGCTTGTCTACCCTTTGTTTTTGCAGCTCTTACAATGGAATCTGTTGGTAAAGCTGCTCAGTCTATAGTTGTTGAAGTTCGCCGTCAGTTCAGAGAAATCACAGGTCTTATGGAAGGTAAAGCAGAAGCTGATTACACCTCTTGCGTTGACCTTTGCACTAAAGCTAGTCTTAAAGAGATGGTACTTCCCACCGTTGTTGCAGTTATCACCCCTGTAGTTACCGGTATGATTTTAGGCTATCACGGTGTTGTTGGTATGCTCGCTGGTGCTACTGCTTCGGGCTTCTTACTTGCTGTGTTTATGTCAAACTCAGGCGGTGCTTGGGATAATGCTAAGAAATACATTGAAAGCGGTGTTCACGGTGGCAAAGGCTCTGATAACCACAAAGCTGCCGTTGTTGGCGACACTGTTGGCGACCCATTCAAGGATACCGCAGGTCCTGCTATCAATATTTTGATTAAGCTTTTATCTATGGTTTCCATAGTATTTGCTGCAGTAGTTGTTAACTTCTCATTACTTTAAAAAAATAAAATTAAAGCCGTACTTTAAAAGTACGGCTTTTTTTAATCCTTAGATTTATAATATAACATACAGTGGCAATAACCTTCAAAATCGGGGTCGGCTATCTGTTCTCTGAATTCCTGACACATACATTTATTTTCGGGAAGTCGTCCTAACTTACAAGGGCAAAATCCATCCTTTTTCTTTAGTCCCTCTTTAATTCTTTCAACAACTTCTCGGTTTTCATTAAGTTTTACTGCCATAAATAACCTCCTATTTTAGTTCAGCTATTGTAACTCCGTTTTCGCCCTCTCCAAAGGTGCCTAAACGGAAGGTCTTAACTGCCTTGTGAGAACGCAAATGTGTCTGAACGCTTTTTCTAAGCACTCCCGTGCCTTTTCCGTGAATAATGCGTATACTTTCAAGACCCGAGACTAAAGCGTTATCGATATAACGGTCAAGTTCTAACAATGCTTCGTCAGAAGCCATACCTCGGATATCAACCTCACCCGAAACCTGTCTCTGAGCGTTAGATATCATATTTGATACACGGCGGGTCTTTTGAGGCTGTTGGGCAATTTTCTTAAATTTAGAATATCTCAAATCGCTGAAGTTTACCCATATTTTAATAGCACCTGACATTACTTGAGCCTGTTTTTTATCGGGTTTAACATCTATAACCTCGGCTTCTTTTCCTAAGTCAGCAACAAGGACAATATCGCCTTTTCTTATAGAGGTTACAACCTCACCCTTGACCTTGTTTGCCTCAACGGGATTTGCGGTATCCTCAAGATCATTTAAAGCGGACTTGTAACCTTGTCTTGCCTTTTCTAAAAGCTTTGCCGCATTTTCAGCGTTAAGGCTTTTTTTCATTTCTTCAAGCTCGTTTAAAAGCAAAGAGGATTTATAACGGGCAATTTCAACTATATCATTAGCCTTTTGGCGTGTTTGCTCCATCAACTTTTTCTGCTTTAATTCAAGCTCGTTTTCAAGTTGCTCTGCCCTGTTGCGAGATTTTTCAAGCTCGGCTCGTATCTTAGAGGCTTTTCTTTGCTCCTCCTCGGCTTTATGCCGCGCATTTTCAAGGGTAGCTACTACCCTTTCGAATCTCATATCCTCATCGGTGACCTGTTTTTTTACCTCTTCAATTAAATCTAAAGGCATACCAAGTCTTTGTGAAATTGCAAAAGCGTTAGACCTACCGGGCAAACCTAATATAAGCTTATATGTAGGCTTTAATGTTACAACATCAAACTCACAAGAGGCAATTTCCACGCCCTTTGTATCTATAGCATAGGACTTTAACTCGGGGTAATGGGTTGTAACCAAAACCCTTGTACCATAAGCCGCAAGGCGCATTAAAATAACCTTTGCAAGTGCGGCGCCCTCGATAGGGTCGGTACCCGCACAAAGCTCGTCGAGTAAAACCAATGAGTCATCATCAGCTTTATCCAAAATTGAAATAATATTCACAATATGCGAAGAAAAGGTTGATAATGACTGTTCGATACTCTGTTCGTCGCCGATGTCGGCAAAAACCTTGCTGAAAACCGCAACATTACTGCCGTCATCAACTGGTATCAGCATACCGCACATTGTCATAAGGGTTAAGAGTCCAACAGTTTTAAGGGTTACGGTTTTACCGCCTGTGTTAGGACCCGTAATGATTATTGAATTAAAGCTTTTGCCAAGTTCAACAGTTATGGGAACTACCTGTTTATAGTTAATCAAAGGGTGTCTTGCGTTTTTCAAATAAACCTGCCCCTTATCGTTAATTTGCGGCAAGGTCGCTTTCATTTTAAAAGCCAAACGAGCCTTTGCAAATATTAAATTAAGTTCCACAAGGCAGTTATAGGAATTAATTATACTGTCAGCAAAGTTTCCTGACTCTGCTGATAATTCAGCTAAAATTCTGTCAATTTCCTCTTGCTCGCGAAGTTTTAAAACCCTGATTTCGTTGTTGGTTTCAACAACCGACATAGGCTCCACAAACAAGGTTGAGCCTGTTGAAGAAATATCGTGAACGATGCCCGAAAGCTGACCCTTATTTTCAACCTTAAGAGGTACAACATATCTGCCGTCACGCTGAGTAACGATAGCCTCTTGCAGATATTTTGCAGTGTTTCCACGAACAATTTTATCGAGAATATCCTTGATTTTCTCAGATTTTGATACAATTTTTCTACGGATATCGTAAAGGGTTTGAGATGCGTTATCAGAAATCTGATTTTCGCCCTTGATGGCAAAGGTAATTTTATCCTCTAAATACTTATTTGGATAAAGTCCGTCAAAAAGGTAATCGATAGAGGTTTCGCCCATATTAAGACAGTCGCCACGCCAAGATTTAAGACTTCTTATAACTCGTAAGGTTTCGGCAATATCTAAAAGCTCACCAGTTGTTAGTACTGCCGCCGCGGCTGCTCGTCTTAATGGTGAAGCCACATTAACAGCGCTTCCAAAAGAGGGTGCTTGATATTTAAGCATAAAGGAATACGCGTCATTTGTAGCATTAAGCTGACGCTTTACATCATTTATGTCGGTATCGGGTTTAATTTTAAGAATTTGCTCTTTAGCGTCTTCCAAAGTCGCCTCGTTTGAAAGAAGCTGCAAAATCTTATCAAGTTCCAAAGTTTTAATAGCTTTATTCAGCACTTTTTTCTCCTAATAATTAATAATCGAATGGTAGAAATCCAATGTGGAAAATCTATAATCTGTTTGAAGTGTTAAGTATTTTTCGGTAATTTTAGAAAGCGTAACAGCACTTTTTTCGGGTATTGTAAAGGAATAAAGTTTAGAAAATTCCGAAAATGCGATGTGTCTGAGAGCCGTAAGGCTTGTCCTGTCAAGAGCGGTCAAACCGTCAAAACTTTCGGCACAGTCTTTGCAAATCAAAGAGCCGTTTTGCATATCAAAAAAGATAATATCATCTTCAAATTTTCCGCAACCCTCACAAGCCAAAAGGTCGGGTCTGTAACCCGAAATGACCGCAATTCTAAACTCGGTTATAGCCTTGATTAGTGGCGGATATTTATTTTCTTTTGTTATAAAGTGCAAAGAATTTAAAATAAGTCTTAAAAACTCCTCGTTTGGAATCATTCTCTCAACAAAAACCAAGGAAAGCTCACAAAAATACTGACAAAGGGATAAAACCTCAACATCCATTCCCATTGTAAAAAAGCTTGAAATGGGCTCTGCTTCGGTTATGCGGTAATTTTCTCCCTTACGCTTTATTGTAAAGGATGAATATGTAAGCAAAGAGCAACCCGAAGCCCTTTTGGACTTGATACTCTTTACTCCCGAAGCATATGCCTTTAAAATACCGTATTCTTTAGTGAAAATTGTTACTAAGCGGTCGTTCTCCCCCACGTTCAGTTCCTTTATCACTAAGCCTTGTGTTGTAAATGTCAGCTGTGTTTCCACCTAAAATTTCATTCTCCTTGCAAGAGTTTACATATTTTAAATAGTCTTCAACCTTACCCGACTTTATAAATCTTGTCCAGTTACTGTCTAGCACACAAAACACCCTTTCTAAAGGTAGTTTTGTGATAAAAAGAGAAAATATAAAAGGTAAAATTTAGTCCAAACCGAAGGTATGTATAAGACCCTGACGGTTACGCCAATCTTCCTTAACCTTAACCCATAATTTTACATTTGCTTTAATACCGAAAAACTCTTCAATATCCCGTCTTGCCATTGAGCCGATACGCTTGAGTGTTGCACCCTGTTTACCGATTATAATGCCTTTATGGGAATCTTTTTCGCAGATTATAACTGCCTCAACTTCAACAATAGGCTCACCCGAAACGGTATCTCTCTCAACAAAACGCTCTAAATCAACCGCAATGCCGTGAGGCACTTCCTTATCAAGAGTGCGCAAAAGCTTTTCCCTAATCATTTCGGCAACCATAACCTTTTCGGGTTGGTCGGTTATATCGTCCTCGGCAAAATAGTGGGGCGACGGTTTTGCATATTTTTCAAGTTCCAAAAGCATTAAATCAACGCCGTCACCCGTTCTTGCCGATAACGGAATTATTGTTTCAAAATCAAACAAATTATTATATTTTGTGATAATAGACAAAAGCTCGTCCTTTTTCTCGAGCAAATCAATTTTGTTAATTACAAGAATTGTCTTGATTTTCCTTTTTTTAAGTTCTTTTAAAAGCTCAGCTTCTGCAGGGGGAATACTTCCAGCCTCTTGCTTAAAAGGTGTTACCGCTTCAATAACCAAAATAGCAGCGTCAACATCGGACATACCCTCGCCCACAGCTTTATTCATATTTTTATCAAGTTCGTTTCTCGGTCTATGGAAACCTGGGGTATCAATAAATACAGTCTGCACTGCACCCTTTGTCATAACACCCATAATTCTAGTGCGTGTGGTTTGGGGTTTGTTTGAAACAATAGCAACCTTTTGACCCAAAACTTTATTCATTAGAGAAGATTTACCAACATTCGGTCTTCCCACAATTGCAATAAAAGCTGATTTTTCCTTCATATTTTATTTACCGAAAGTCCCAACGCGTCAAGGACCTTCTCCTCCTTTTCTCTCATAACAGCCTGTTCTAATCCGCCGTCTACATGGTCATATCCTAAAAGATGAAGCATTGAATGTACCGTTAAAAAGGCAAATTCACGCTCAATTGAATGACCGTACAAATCAGCCTGTCTTACAGCGGTTTCAGCAGAAATCACAATATCGCCAAGCATTAAGGCACCCGTTGACGGATTTTGGTCATACTCGCCGTTTTCGCCCAAAGGAAATGATAAAACATCGGTAGCTCTATCAATATTCCTCTGTTCTCGGTTAATTTCCCAAATCTCATCGTCATCAACTATTGTAACATCAACCTCGGCAGAATTCTCAAAGCCCTCTAACTTCAGTGTAGCATTACAAGCCTTTCTGATTAAAAGCTTTGTGCCTGTAGGTAGTGTGATTTTTTTCTGCCTATTAAAAATGTTTACTTTAACACTCATTTCTTTTCTCCGCTTCTTTCATAAGCCTTTATAATTTCCTGAACTAAACGGTGTCTTACAACATCCTTTGCTTGAAGCTTGGAAATTGCAATACCCTCAATGCCCTTTAAAATCTTAACTGCATCCTTAAGACCCGAGGTTTTACCCTTTGGCAGGTCAATTTGTGTTATATCTCCCGTCACAACCGCCTTGGAATTAAAGCCCAAACGGGTTAAAAACATCTTCATTTGTTCGCAAGTGGTGTTCTGAGCCTCGTCAAGAATAATAAAACTGTCGTCCAAGGTTCTGCCACGCATATATGCCAAAGGAGCAACCTCAATATCGCCTCTTTCTTGGCATTTTTGGAAGTTCTCCGCTCCTAGCATTTCAAACAAAGCATCATAAAGAGGTCTTAAATACGGGTCAATTTTTTGTTGAAGGTCGCCCGGTAAAAAGCCTAAGCTTTCCCCTGCCTCAACTGCAGGTCTAGTCAAAATTATACGACTTACTTCCTTTGCTCTGAAAGCATTAACCGCCTGAGCCACAGCAAGATAGGTTTTACCCGTTCCTGCGGGACCCACGCCGATTGTTATTGTATTTTTTCTTATATTATCAACATAATTTTTTTGACCCAAGGTTTTAGGTTTAATGGGCTTTCCTTTTGCGGTTATGCAAATACAGTCCGCATCGGTAACAGCAGAAATACTGTCATCCGCACCGTCCTCAACCATTGATGCTACATATTCAACCGTTTGGTCGGTAATTTGTTCTCCTTTATTTATCATAAGAATAAGTCCTTTCACCGTTCTCACGGCTTCATTTACGGCGTTTACATCGCCTTTAATCTTAATTCGGTTGCCAACACTTGTTACCGAAACCGAATATTTTTTCTCAATAAGTTTGATATTTTTATCAAAATTACCAAACAAATCAATTAAATCCTCAATCCGTTCAATATCCACAGTTTGTTCAAACAAAGCAGACTTCTCCTTATATTATATTTCTTTTAATATTTTACCACAACAATCAATCAATTTCCAGCATTAATTATCAATTTATGGCTTTTCGCGATATTTTCCTTTTTTTCAACAACAGCCTTTAATTCTATACCTTTTTTACCTTCTATAAATTCCTTTGATAAAACCTTTATATCCTCTTTACTATTTAAGTCCTTTTCTAACATTTGGGTAATCTTATCCCTTTCATAAGTAAGGGAGATTTCCCTTTGAAAAGTGAATTTATTTTCATAGATTTTAATCGGCAAATGAGAGGAAAAAAGCTTTAAATTTTTGACCTTTTTCTCGGTTTCATATATCCCTTTTTCGCTTCCCAAATAAAGCGGTATTTTGAATCCGAAAAGTTCTATTATTCTTTTTGTTTTAACCTTTCCAAAAGGCACCAAACTTTTTTGCTTAAAATCTTCTTTTAATATTATTTCTCTTTGACTTCTTGCCAAAACAGTACCCTTTGATTTTACAAACCGTGTACCTGTTACAGTTTCAACTATTCCCGAAACCAGTAAATCGCCTTTCTTAACCGCCTGACCCACTGATACAACACTTGTTCCCGACACAATATCAATTTTTTCTATAATACCATCTGCTGTTGCTAATAGATTGGTATATTCATCGGTTTCTTTGTCTTTTTCATTGGTTTCGGTTATATTAACGGTCAATCGGCACCCCTCAATATTTATAGAAGACCAAGCCACTCCCTCTAGTTCTAGCATCAGTTTTTCTCTTTCAAGTTTAGGGTATATACTGTTTTTCTTTATCCCCTCGGTAATACCAATGCTTTTACACGCATCAATCACTGTTTTTTCCTTAATTTTTTCGTTTCCGTTTACATCAATTATCCAAATATATCCTGACATAAACTGTAAAACAAATATAAATACCGCTGCACCCACAAGAATGCCAACTCGCTTTTTGTAGCGGTTCGTTATAAACGGTAGTCCGTATTTCTTTAAAATATGTACCCTTATTCCTTTGCCTCTTGCCAAATTCCTTAAAAACCTGAATTCCCTTACCGAAATAAAGCACTCTATTTTTCCGTCGTTCAGTTCATTACCCCAAAGAGTTATTCCGTTTTGGGCACACAAGGTCAGGGCGCGTTCCTTTAAATCTCCATAAAACTGCACCTTCAAAAAACCAGATATAATTCTGTAAAGACTTATAATCATTTTTATCTCCTATACAAACTCCACATCGGATATTTTTCCGCAAATCGTAATAAGTCGGTCCTCAAAAAAAGCAATATTAAGTCCGCTTCCGCATATTATTACCGAGCCTTTATAAATTCTAAGTTTAATGTATGTATCGTTATATTCATAAACACCTAAACAACCGTCTATTGATATTTTGCTATTGCCGAAAATTTCTAAATGTGCCGAGCCTAAAATCTCAGTATTCGTATTATCCGCAGATAGTTTAAACAGCCTCCATTTACTTCTCTTTTTTGGTATTTTAAGTTTTTTAGCCACAAAAATCCGCTCCTTACAAATAATTCTATGAAGATTTTTTTGCTATCATACATATATAATGATTGTAGTTTGTCGAAACGCTGAAAAGTGCTTCGACAAGCCACTTTACAAGTGGCTTCGGCAAAATCAGATTGTACAATTTGATTTTGCACAACATTCATTTCAATGGATATGGACAAATTTCAAAAGAAATTTGTTGCAAAATCAAAGATTTTGTGTCGAAACAAGAATGTTTCGACTAATCATAACCATTATAACAAGGGTGATTAAAATGAAAATTAAAAAACGGATTTTTTCCTTTTTAATGTGTATTTTGTTGTTGTCTTTTGCTGTTTTAATGATTATTAAACCCGAAATTTGCAAAAAAAGTGTTGCAAGTGCAATTTTACTTTGCGGTCAAGTTATAATACCATCTCTCTTCCCTTTTGGAGTTTGTGTTCTCTTTTTAATGAAATCGGGAATATGTGAAAATTTAGAGTTTCTATCCCCTATCACTCTAAAAATCTCAGGTCTTTCGGCATATCCTTTTTTTATTTTTCTTTTCTCAATGCTTGGCGGTTACCCCATTGGCGCAAAGCTTTTAAACGAAGCAGTTGAAAGTGAAATCTTAACGCAAAAACAAGCAGAAAAAATGCTGTGTTTTTGTGTTAATGCAGGTCCCGCTTTCATAGTATCAGCTGTAGGAAACGCCGTTTTAAAAAACACCAACATCGGTTATATCCTACTAATTTCTCATATTTTGTCTTCACTTTCAATTTGCCGTTTTTCAGGTAAAATCACTGCCTGGCCACAAAAAACAAATACTTATTTATCCGCATCAGATAATTTTGTTTCCTCGGCATCGTCCTCAGCAAATGCTGTTACAGGCATTTGTTTTTATGTTATACTTTTTTCAGCGGTCACAGGATATATAGATTATTTTTCAAAAGAGTTTCCAATATTAAAGTCATTTCTATATATAACAGAGATTACTGGTGCAGTCACTAAAACCCGTAATGTATATATTATTTCCTTTTTACTGGCCTTTTCGGGAATTTGTATTTGGTGTCAAATATTTTCGGTAGCTAAAGCAATAAAAATTAATGTCTTTAAGTTTGCTTTTTTTAGAATTTTTCATGGATTTTTAAGCAGTTTGATTACTTTTTTAATACTTAAAATTTACCCGCTTGAAACCGAGACTTTTTCTAATATCTCAAGTTTTCCCACGAAAGTATTTGTTTCGGGCAAAGCATTGGGAATTTCACTTTTCATTTTGGGAATTGTTTTCATAATTTCTCTCTCAAACCGACAAAATTCTCAAAAAATGCTTGAAGAATTATTATAGACTGTGGTATCATAATGATAATGATTAGTCGAAACATTCTTGTTTCGACACAAAATCTTTGATTTTGTAACTAATTTCTCTTGAAATTTGTTCATATCCATTGAAATGAATGTTGTGCAAAATCAAATGCCACAATTTGATTTTGCCGAAGCCACTTGTAAAGTGGCTTGTCGAAGCGCTTTTTAGCGTTTCGACAAACTACAATCATTATACAAACGGTGATTAAAATGAAAAAGATGTTTGATAAAAATGTTATAAAAAAATGCGAATATTGTCTTTTCGGCACCCCTATAGGCGGCGAAGGCGAAATAATCTGCAAAAAACGTGGAATCGTCTATCGTGATGACCTTTGCCGAAAATATAAATACGACCCGTTAAAACGCGAACCAAAAAAGCAAACAATTTCAGACAATTATTCCCCTGAGGATTTCAAACTTTAACAGATGCATTTTGCATCTGTTTTTTGTTTAAAAAATATTTTTTTGAATTTATTTATTTACAAATGATATAAAAAGTGGTATTATATTAGCTGTAAGAGACTATCTTTAAAAGGTTTTCAAAATTTGTCTCAAATATTAAATTAGGAGGAATTTTCAATGGCCAGAAAATTCAAGACCATGGATGGTAATAACGCTGCGGCTTATGTGTCTTATGCGTTTACCGAAGTAGCCGGTATTTATCCGATTACTCCATCCAGCCCTATGGCTGACTATGTTGACCAATGGTCCGCACAGGGTGTTAAAAACATTTTCGGTACAACCGTTAAGGTTTCCGAAATGCAGTCCGAAGCAGGTGCTGCAGGTACAGTTCACGGTTCTCTTAATGCCGGTGCTTTAACCACCACCTATACCGCTTCTCAGGGACTTCTTCTTATGATTCCGAATATGTATAAAATTGCCGGTGAGTTACTCCCCAGCGTTTTCCACGTGTCTGCTCGTTGCGTAGCATCTCACGCTCTTAACATTTTCGGTGACCATTCTGACGTATATGCTTGCCGTCAAACCGGTTTTGCTATGCTCGCTGAAACAAATACTCAGGAAGTTATGGACCTTGGTGCAGTTGCTCACTTAGCAACCATCAAATCCAGAGTTCCTTTCATCAACTTCTTCGACGGTTTCCGTACTTCTCACGAAATCCAAAAGATTCAGGTTTGGGATTACGAAGATTTGAAAGAAATGTGCGATATGGATGCTGTTAAAGCATTCCGTGACCGTGCTCTTAACCCCGAGCATCCCGTAATGCGCGGTTCTCACGAAAACGGAGATATCTTCTTCCAGCACCGTGAGGCTTGCAACAAGTACTATGATGCTACTCCCGCTATTGTTGAGGAGTATATGGACAAGGTTAATGCTAAGCTTGGTACAGATTACAAACTCTTCAACTACTACGGCGCACCCGACGCTGAAAAAGTTATTATCGCTATGGGCTCTATCTGCGACGTTGCAGAAGAGGTTATCGATTACATGACCGCCGCAGGCGAAAAGGTTGGTCTTGTAAAGGTTAGACTTTACCGTCCTTTCTCTGCCGAAAAGCTTGTTGAGGCTATCCCCTCTACTGTTAAGAAGATTGCTGTTCTTGACAGAACTAAGGAACCCGGTTCTTTGGGTGAACCTTTGTACTTGGATGTTGTTACCGCTTTGGCAGTAACCGGCAGAAAGATTGATACTGTTATCGGCGGCCGTTATGGTCTTGGTTCTAAGGATACTCCTCCCTCCAGCATCTTTGCTGTTTACGATGAGCTTTCTAAGGACGAGCCTAAACCTCAGTTCACATTAGGTATCAACGATGATGTTACCTGTCTTTCTCTTGACGAGAAAGAAGCTCCCAACACTGCTGCAGAAGGCACTATTGAGTGTAAATTCTGGGGTCTTGGCGGCGATGGTACTGTTGGCGCTAACAAAGACTCTATCAAAATCATCGGTGACCACACTGACAAATATGTTCAGGCTTACTTCCAGTATGACTCTAAGAAGACCGGTGGTATCACCATTTCTCACTTGAGATTTGGCGACAAACCCATTAAAAGTCCTTACTACATAAACAAGGCTGACTTCGTTGCTTGTCATAACCCCTCTTATGTAATCAAGGGTTACAAGATGGTTAACGATGTTAAACCCGGTGGCGTATTCTTAATCAACTGCCAGTGGTCCGCTGAAGAATTAGACAAATATATGCCGGCTGATGCTAAGCGTTATATTGCTAAGAACAACGTTCAACTTTACACCGTTAATGCTATTGACTTGGCTGCTGAGATTGGTCTTGGTAAGCGTACCAACACTGTTTTACAGTCTGCTTTCTTCTCTCTTTCTAAGGTACTTCCTGCTGAGGAAGCTATCGGCTATATGAAAGAAAAGGCTCAGAAGTTTATGAAGAAGGGTATCGAAATCGTTCAGATGAACGAGAAGGCTATCGATGCCGGTGCTTCTGCTTATGTTAAGATTGATGTTCCAGCTGACTGGGCAAATGCTACTGACGATGCTGCCATTGCTGACAATGCTCCTGATAGCAAACTCATCAAGATGGTTGACAACATTATGAAGCCCGTTGGTCTTATGGACGGTGACTCTCTCCCCGTTTCTGCATTTATGGACCATGCTGACGGTACATTCGAGCAGGGTGCTTCCGCTCACGAAAAACGCGGCGTTGCCGTTATGGTACCCGAGTGGAATAATGAAACCTGTATCGGTTGTAACAAGTGTGCGTATGTTTGTCCTCATGCTACAATCCGTCCCTTCGCTTTATCTGACGAAGAAAAGGCTAACGCTCCTGAAAACGCTAAGTTTGCAGTTAAAGAAAAGCTCGTAACAAATAAGGGTTACTCTTATATTATGACCGTTTCTCCTCTTGACTGTATGGGATGCGGAGTTTGTATCGGCGAATGTCCCACAAACTCACTCAAGATGGTTTCTCAGGCTTCTCAACTTGCAGAACAGGATGTATTCGATTACTGTGTAGCTAACGTTACCGAGAAGGAAGGTATTGCTTCTGACGCTAACCTCATTTCTTCTCAGTTTAAGAAGCCCTTACTCGAGTTCTCTGGCTCATGTGCTGGTTGTGCTGAAACCGCTTATGCTCGTCTCGTAACTCAGTTGTTCGGCGAGAAGATGTATATCTCTAACGCAACAGGTTGTTCTTCTATCTGGGGCGGTCCTGCTGCTACATCTCCCTACACTGTAACTGCTGAAGGTCGTGGACCTGCTTGGGCTAACTCCTTGTTTGAGGATAACGCTGAGCACGGCTTCGGTATGTATCTCGGTCAGAAGTCCTTAAGAGAAGGTCTTGCTGCTCAGGTTAAGGAAATGGCTGAGTCTGACAAGGCTTCTGCTGAACTCAAGGCTGCTGCTGATGCTTACTTTGAGACTTACAATGATACTAACAAGAACGACATTGCAACCAAGGCCTTAATTGCTGAAATTGAAAAAGCTGCCGCTGCAGGTTGCCCTGTTGCTCCTGAAATTCTTGCTAAGAAAGATTACCTCTCCAAGAAATCTATTTGGATTTTCGGTGGAGACGGTTGGGCTTACGACATCGGCTTCGGCGGTGTTGACCACGTATTGGCTAGTGGCGAAAATGTAAACATTATGGTATTCGATACCGAGGTTTACTCTAACACCGGCGGTCAGGCTTCTAAGGCTTCTAACATCGGTCAGGTTGCTCAATTCGCAGCTGCCGGTAAAGCTATCAACAAGAAGAGCCTTGCTGAAATCGCTATGTCTTACGGCTATGTTTACGTAGCTCAGATTGCTATGGGCGCTGATATGAATCAAACCTTAAGAGCAATTAAGGAAGCTGAAGCTTATAATGGTCCTTCAGTCATTATCTGCTACTCTCCTTGCGAGATGCACTCCATCAAGGGTGGTATGGTTAACTGCCAGAACGAGATGAGAAAA
>JAGAMO010000006.1 GCA_017624675.1 Clostridia bacterium
AATAATCGCCGCAATACTACTAATGACAAAGGGAACGAGAAACAAAAAAACAACCATCAAAATAATTTTTACATACAAAAGCTCGGTGAAGTTGCTAAAGATTTCCCAAACTCCATTCCAATACTTTTGGATAAAGGGAAGTGCGTTAAAGGCAATGAGCCTTTCGGGATTATCGTATACAGATACGCCCAAAGCACCCAAAAAGAGAATCATTGAGTGAAGAGCAAACAAAACACTTCCAAGCGGTAAAACGATTTTTTTCGCAAGGACATTGGCACACATCTTTTTGTTTAACGCACAGGCGTAGTCAACGGCTTCAGGAAAGTTTTCCGCTGTGATTTGTTTGATTCTATTAGACATAAAATCACTCCTTTATTTTATTATACCATACCATTAATTTAATGTAAATATTTTTGCAAATGACTGTGCCATATATTGACAGCAGCCGATGGGTTTGTTTTAGGTGTTGGCGCCAATATGTTCAAAATCGCAGGACCTGTTATTGTTTACGGTACTGTGGCAAGTGTGATTTACGGAGTTATTTATTGGATAATGCAGATGTATTAGCAAAGGTATATTTTAAAAACTGCGGCAGGGAGAATAACACCTCTCTGCCGCAGTTTTGTTATTATGCTGTTTGTCGCCGTTTCATTTGCCGCCAACTAATGTATCCATATATATCGTTGATAAAAAAGGCAATAAAACAAACCACCACAGAGATATATTTGGTATCATAAATACTTGCCATAATCCACAAAACAATTAGAACCATATCATTGGCGGCGTATGCTAATGCAAATGTCGGACATCTGCGAAAGGTTAAATATACGGCGAGAAAACTTGTTGTTACAGATATTGTGCTTGGAACAATATTTACCGTATTAAAATAGTTCAATATAAAATAGAATACAACAGTAACGACAATTGTGAGTAACCACATTAGTATTTGTTCTTTTTTACTGATGCTATTAACCCTAACCTCTGCTTTGTTTCCTTTATATGGATTTCTAAGCCAAGAGATTAAAGCAACAAATGCCATCGGCATAGTCATTCCAAGATAGGTAATCATTTCGCCATAATAAGCAAAAGTAAAGGAAATAATACCGTATAACAAACTGAAAACTATCATTAGTGCTTGACCTATAGGATTTCCTTTTGCATTAAATATTAAGGATGTTACACCAATCAGAGAAGCCACCAATGTTAAATAACTTCCTCGGTCAAAAACATAAAAAGACATTGTTATAAAAAGAACCGATACCGACCATAATACAATCTCAATCTTAGAAAAATAGTTACGCATGATTTTTATATAGACCTCCAAAAAAATAAGCATGCGCAAACACATCTTCTAAGACCTAACGATGTGTAAACGAATGCTAATGCATTTCACTACCCGGTGGCAGTAATATTTTGTTTTTTTAATTATAACACAAATATAGAAAGAAAACCATATAAATTTCAAAAAATTATCCCCTTAATTATATCATAAACCCAAATTAATGTAAACGTTTTTTAACCTTAGGCGATAATGAATAGAACAAACTAAACGGAAAATAATATTTTCAGGTGATTTAATGATTTCAATAATTATAAGAACACTTATATTATATACCGTTCTTACCTTAGGCATTAGGCTTATGGGCAAAAGGCAAATCGGTGATATGCAACCAAATGAATTGGTCGTTACCCTTGTTATTTCCGAAATTGCCGCAATACCCTTGCAAGACAGCAATCAACCTGTATTAAACGGTATTTGCTCCATCTTCGTTCTTGTGGTATTAGAGATTTCACTTTCTGCCTTGGCTATGAAAAATATGGCTGTAAGGCGGCTTATGAGCGGTCAGTCGGTTATTATTATTGAAAACGGCAAAATAGTTCAGTCGGCAATGAAAAAGGTTAGAATGACAATTTTAGACCTAGTTGAACTTCTTAGAAGTCAGGATGTTTTCGATATTAATGATGTTGCCTTCGCAGTGCTTGAGGTCAACGGAGATTTAAGTGTTTTACTTAAAGCACACAAGCAAACCCTTACACCTAAAGACATTGACCTGACACCAAAACCCGCCACTCTCCCGTTTCCTATTATCAGTGATGGAAAGGTTTTAAAGGAGACTTGCAAGGCTTTTGATATTTCAAATAAAGAATTAATGCTTTATTTAGAGAGAGAACGCATTAAAATGAACGATATATTTTTAATGACTATTGACAAGGACAAGAAATATGAGATTATAAGGAAAAGTGATAAATAATGAAGCGTCTTATAGCGGCAGGAGTGCTGACTGTTATAATTGCAATCATACATTTTAGCGGCACTATATATATTAAAAATGTAATAGATGAAGCAAATACGCTTTTAGCCGAGTGCGTAACCGAATACAGTGAAAATTCTTCCCCGAAAGAAAAAGCAGTAGAGCTTGAAGAATATTGGAGTGAGCGAGAAAGTTATCTTTCAATTTTTGCGCATCACGACAACATTGATGAAATTGAAAGCGCAATTAACTCACTTGTGGTTTATTCATCTACCGAAAACAGTGAAATTTTTTATGAATATTCAGGTACAGTCAAGACGCTTTTGCATCAACTTTTAGAGGACAACTCCTTTAGTATGCACAGTATTCTATAAATATTCAAACATTTTGCATATTTATGCTAAACAAAGGTTGACTTTTGCAAAATAAAGTGATATAATTTTCTCAATAACTTTTAGAGGAGATTTTACTTATGAAAACTTTCACAAAAATTTTTGCATTAGTTTTAGCAATTTGCATGTGCCTTTGCTTTGCAGGTTGCGGTGAGAAAGCTGATACCGTTAAAATCGGCGTTCAAACAACCACTACTGGCGATATTTACGCTTCGGGCGATTTTGGTGAAGACGCTGTTACCCGTTATGACAACGGCGCTGCTGCTGTTGAGGCTTTAAAGACCGGCAAGGTTGACTGCGTTATTATTGATAACGAACCTGCTAAATCTTTCGTTGCAGCAAACGACGGCTTGAAGATTCTCGATACTGAATATGCTAACGAGGATTATGCTATCTGCTTCAAAAAAGGTAGTGATATGAAAGAAAAAGTTGACAACGCTTTAAAGGATTTAATTGCTGACGGTTCTGTTAAAGCTATTGTTGACAAATACATCAACGGCACCGATGCTGAGCTTGTAGGTGTTCCCGTAGAGAAGGTTGACACTGATAAGCCCGACCTTATCATGGCTACAAATGCTGAATTCCCTCCCTATGAGTACATTGACGGCGACAACTACTACGGTATTGACGTTGAGGTTGCTAAGATTATTGCTGACAAGTTAGGTTATGACCTTGTTATTGAGAACGTTGCTTTCGACTCCATCATCCCCGGTGTTCAAAGTGGCAAGTACACAATGGGTATGGCTGGTATGACAGTTACCGACGAGAGACTTGAAAAGGTTGACTTCTCTTCAAGCTATGCTACCGGTATTCAGGTTGTAATTATCAAAGAAGAAGGCGGCAAAATCAAAACATTTGAAGATTTAGAGAAGTACATTCTTTCCTAATTAAATTTTAGTTTATGCTTTGCGGGGCGTTTCATTTCGCCCCGTTTTCTTATGTTTTTAATGAAAGGAGATTAAACGTGTCAGAATTTTTTCAAGAATTCAAACGGGTTATGTTTGAAAATAACCGTTTTGACTTTATATTAGACGGTCTTAAAAACACCTTTTTAATTACACTCGGCTCCCTTATTTTAGGTATTGCGCTGGGTGTTATTGTTGCAATTATTCGTTCTACATACGACAAGAATAAATTGCATCTTCAAAAAAACGGAGGTATCTCATATTACCTGTTTTCGTTTTTTAATGCCATTTGCCAATTATATTTAACCGTAATCCGTGGAACACCTGTTGTAGTGCAATTGATGATTTTCTATTTCATAATCTTTGCTTCTACCGACAACGGTGTTTTGGTTGCAACCTTTGCTTTCGGTATAAACTCGGGCGCATATGTTGCAGAAATTTTCAGAAGCGGAATTATGGCAGTTGATAACGGACAGTTTGAGGCTGGTCGTTCTTTAGGTCTTAATTACATTCAAACAATGATATACATTGTTGTTCCCCAAATGTTTAAGGTTGTTCTTCCCACCCTTTGCAACGAATTTATTGTATTGCTTAAAGAGACCTCGGTTGCGGGTTATGTTGGCGTTATCGACCTTACAAAAGCGGGAAATACTATCGCAGGCAGAACATTCTCCTACTTTATCCCTTTAATTTCGGTTGCGGTGATATATCTTGTTGTTGTAATAATTCTTACAAAGCTTGTTGGAATGTTAGAGAGGAGGCTTCGTAACAGTGACCACTAATGAAACACTTATTAAGGTAGAGGGACTGAAAAAAGCCTTCGGCAAAGTTGAGGTTTTAAAAGGCATAAATATTGACATTAAAAAGGGCGAGGTTGTGGTTATTATCGGACCTTCAGGTTGCGGTAAATCAACCTTTTTAAGAACATTAAACCTCTTAGAGGAACCTACAGGCGGCCATATTTATTTCGAGGGAACAGATATCACAAGTAAAAGCGCGAACATCAACCTCCACCGCCAAAAAATCGGTATGGTTTTCCAACAGTTCAACCTTTTCCCCCATATGACCATACTCAAGAATATGACCTTGGCACCTATGAAGCTTTTAAAGGTTTCGAAAGAAGATGCCGAAAAACGCGCTTTAGAATTATTAGAGCGTGTGGGATTGGCTGACAGAGCAGACTCTTACCCCGCACAGCTTTCGGGCGGACAGAAACAGAGAGTTGCCATTGTTCGCGCACTTTGTATGCAACCTGATGTTATGCTATTTGACGAGCCTACAAGTGCGCTTGACCCTGAAATGGTTGGCGAGGTTTTAGAGGTTATGAAAAACCTTGCAAACGAGGGTATGACCATGGCGATTGTCACTCACGAAATGGGATTTGCCCGTGAGGTTGCTGACCGAGTTATATTTATTGATGAGGGAGTTATTGCCGAAGAAGGCACACCCGAAGAAATATTCAAAAATCCAAAAAGCGACCGACTCAAGGATTTCTTAGGAAAGGTGTTATAATTTATGTCTAACATTTGGCACGATATTAATCCTGAAAGAATAAAACCTGACGATTTTATAAGCGTTATCGAAATTCCAAAATACTCCAAGAAAAAGTATGAGTTAGACAAGGAAACAGGTTTTATTATACTTGACCGAATTCTTTACACATCTACCCACTACCCCGCTAACTACGGCTTTATCCCCCGTACCTACGGCGACGATAACGACCCGTTAGATGTTCTTTTGCTTTGCTCTGAAACATTAGAGCCGTTAACATTAGCCCGTGCTTATCCTATAGGCGTTATGACTATGATAGACAACGGAAGTAACGATGAAAAGATAATCGCTATCCCCTTTAACGACCCAACCTATAACAATTACCACGATATAGATGAGCTACCTGCCCACATTTTTGATGAAATGATGCACTTTTTCAAGGTTTACAAGCACCTTGAAAACAAGCAAACAGCAGTTAAGGAAATTAAAGGCCGTGAAGATGCTATTAAGATTATTGAGTCAGCAATGGAAAACTACAACAGAAAATTTGGATAAACTAAAAACCGCGGTACAAAACACCGCGGTTTAATTTTTTTTAAAAATAAGACTTTTTTCACGCATTTTTTCACCCTTCTTATAATATACTTTTTATGGAGATTAATTCCAAAGGATTAAATAGAAAGGTGAATTAATAATGAATGAATTTTATCCAGAGGGTCTTAAAACCGAAAACAAAAGAAGTATTATCACAACAGCTGTTTTAGCCGAGGCAAAGGTACAGCAAACTGTTATGGAAGCGCCCGTAATTATGTGTGATGCGTCCCATAATTTAATCGTGAATTTGGGTTGTATGAGAGGAATTATTCCAAGAAATGAGGGTGCATTAGGTATTGAGGACGGCACCACAAGAGATATTGCCTTGATTTCACGTGTCGGCAAACCTGTAAGCTTTATCGTTACGGGTTTCAGCGAAGATAAGAACGGCAAACCCTACGCCCTACTATCACGCAAAGCCGCTCAAAAATTATGTCTTGACCACATCTTGAACAATAAAAAGGTCGGCGACATAATTGACGCTAAAATTACCCATTTTGAAAACTTTGGCGCTTTTTGCGATATAGGTTGCGGAAATATTGCACTTTTGCCTATAGATTCAATATCAGTTTCTCGTATTTCCCACCCAAAAGACCGTTTTTATTTAGGAGAAAATATAAAAGCAGTTATCAAGAATATTGCTTCCGACGGCAAAATAACCCTTTCCCATAAAGAACTTTTAGGCACTTGGGAGGAAAATGCCTGTATGTTTTCAGCGGGTCAAACGGTTACGGGTGTTGTGAGAAGTGTTGAAGACTATGGCATTTTTGTTGAAATAACACCTAATCTTGCAGGTTTAGCAGAGCCTAGAGTTGGCACACAAATCGGTCAACAAGCAAGTGTTTATATAAAAAGCATTATCCCTGAAAAAATGAAAATCAAACTTATAATTATTGATAGTTTTGACACAGGTTACACGCCTCAGCTAAATTATTTCTATTCGGGCAATAACATTCTTCAATGGGACTATTCACCAAAAGACTGTCAAAAACAAATCACAAGCAGATTTTGCTCATAATAGTTATAATTAAAGCTCCCGAAAGGGAGCTTTAATTATTCGTTGTCAATATCGGTATTGATTGTAAATCCGCCACTAAATGTTTGATTTGTATCGGGTGATTTTATTTCTTCAACATCATCTAAGATACTCTTTTTAACGGGAATTTCAAAATACTCTTCAATAGGCTCATTAGCCTCCTCTTTTTTCCATCGGGATATGAGTTCATTCCCCTCGGGATATTCCATAAGAGTATTATGCTTACGCTTGTAAAGAGAAAATATAATCACATACAACAAGAGTGCTACTGCAGAAGTGAAGGTAATCGCAATTCCTGTCATCAAATAAGGTGTCTGATAATCAAAACGAATTACACTCTCGCCCTTTGGAACCTTAACAGCCATAAAACCGCTGTTCACTTCTTCTATCTCACAAGGTTTTCCGTTAACAGTAGCAGACCAACCCTTGTCATAAGGCACCGAGAAAAATACTAAATTTTCCTTATCGCGGCTTACCATTGCAGTAAAGCCTCGTTTATCAACCTTAAAACTTTTTGCCGAAGTCTCTTTCAACTCATCGCAATTTTCCTTTATACCTTCTGCAGAAAAATCAATTCTACTTATATCATCCTCAAGATTTTTAAACATATATCCGTATTTCTTAATCTGCTTGTCACTTAACATTATAGCCTCAAGCATTAAATCCGCTCTTTTTTCGTTGCTATATGTCTCGCAAAAATCCTTAGACATATAATAATCATATGAAAAACCATACGGAATAAAGTTTTGGTTTTCGTAGATATAATATCCGCTCTCGGTTTTGAGATATTTATATCCCGCCATTTTAGTTTCATTAGTTTCGGTATCAATAAAATCATCGCCGTCAACACGGTTTAAAAGATATTTGACCGACAAAAGAGGTCTTAACGATTCGTATTCAATTTCGGGTCGACTGCCAACACTTCTCTCCACACCGATAAATGAATAAAACTCAAATATAGACGACGGAACTACCGAATGGAATGCATTAATACCCGCAAAGCCTAAATACATTGAGGTATTATCGACACCGTCATAAACATCTATTCTGAACTGTGTCTCGTCTCCTAAATCAACCTCTCCCTCAATAAGTGAGTCAATTACAACATTTTTAATATCATAGGAATGTGACCTACCCGTTGCGATAAATACATTACCGTATATAACCGAAACCATGCAAACACAGGCAAGGGAAACCTTATAGAAGTTGTTGAAGCTTTGAGTTCTGAGTTTTAGGACAAGACCTAATATAATAAGTGAAACCACCGCAATAATACAAGCTATGAAAAATCTGGGTCCATAGATGTTATCATCGCTTTGGGTGTAAAGGCCAAAGGTTAAGGTGCCATCGGAATTTTCTTGAGGGAAGAAGCCTATAACAAGGCTTGCCACCAAGGTAATAGATGCTACCCATTTATAACCAAAACTCCAATCGGTTTGGCTGTCCTCAGTCAAGGAAACGGTCATAAGTGCCATCATTAATATCGGCATATAAAACCAACGGGCATAGTATGAGGTGTTAAAGGCATAAAATGCACTGTTTAAAATCGGCACCAAGGACATAAATATACAAATCCCAACTATGCGTCCAAGCCAATTTCTTTTGCGTTTTGAAAACCAAGTAAATACTCCAACCATACTGAAAACAGGAAGCCAACCGCCCAAAGAGGACCACTTAACATCTGCTTCGGGGAAGAATACGGGACGGGCAGGAATATCGGGAGGGAAAAAGAAGCACTGAAGCACATTAGCGTAAATCTGCTCCTTACCATACATAATGGCGTTCCAACCTGTGAGTATTTCAGAAACTCGGTAATTGCTTGTTATAGCCATTATAGAGGGCAATAAAATCATTGCTGACAGGCAAAGACCCAAAATCGCCTCAAAGACAACGACCAAGAAATTCGAAATTTTAAATTTCACACTGCCGCTTAATGTTCTTACAAAGTAATATATGATGCAGAAAACTACCATTCCAAAGAAGAAAAAGTAATTTGAAACTGCACAAAGGCAAACCATAAGCACAAAGCAAAATCTCTTATTTTCGGTAATTAGAAGTTCAAACGCCAAAAGCAAAAGCGGAAAAAATACAATAGCCTCGTGGAAATGGTTAAAGAATATATTGTAAATACTAAAGCCCGAAAAAGCATAAAGTATTCCGCCTAAACGGGCAGCGTCGGGCGTTCTTGTAAAACGCCTTATATACATACTCGCCGTAAGTGCCGCAAGAGCAAATTTTAAAATAAGCAAAGGCCCCATTAAATAAGGAATAAAGCTGTTAGGAAAAGGAATTGTTAGCCAGAAAAAAGGACTTCCTAAAAGATAAAAACTATATGAACCAATGAAATTAACACCTAAATCGGTATTCCAATTCCAAAAAATATTGCCCTCTCTTACAGCTTTGTGACACATTTGATAAAAGGGTATTTGCTGAACATTAAAGTCGCCGTAAAAAATGAAATACCCCTCACTCATTATCATATATGGCACAAACAAAGCCATAGCCACAAAAAGGGCTATGAGAAAGGTTGAGCCATATTTTTCTTTTTGAGGTTTAAGTAAAGCAGCCTTAGCCTTAGAAAACATCATAATTTCTTTTCCTTTTATAAAGTTCTATTGAATATTATACCATTAAATGTTATAATATTCAACACAAAGCTTTAAAGGAGTATTTTATGCAAAACCATTTTTACGCCTTAATGTCCAGAATGAAAAATATTACACGTTGGGGACTTATGAGAAATACCCGAGCCGAAAATTTAAGTGAACACTCACTCGAGGTAGCTCAGATTGCCCACGCTTTAGCACTGATTAACAAAAAAAGGTTCGGAGGTAACGCCGACCCCAACTTTGTATCAGTAGTAGCGCTCTATCACGATACAAGTGAAATCATCACAGGCGATATGCCAACCCCCATCAAATATTATAATGATGAAATTAAAGGAGCATACAAACAAATTGAAGCCGCCGCTGAAAAACAGCTTGTAGAAATGTTGCCCGACGATTTTAAAGATGAGTTTTACTCAATATACAATCCAGACCCATTAACCGCAAAGCTCGTAAAGGCCGCAGATAAATTTTCAGCCCTTATAAAGTGCACCGAAGAATTAAATATGGGAAACATTGAATTTGAGGTTGCTTATAAATCAACTTTGAATTCAATCAACAACCTAAACCTGCCCGAAGCAAAGATATTTTTGGAGGAATTTATTCCCTCTTTTTCGCTTTCCTTGGATGAACAAAGACAAATGAAGAAATAATATAAAAAGCAGTAAATTTACTGCTTTTTTTGTTGCAAAACATTGACATTTCTGTTATACTAACTGTAAAAAGGGTAAATTTTTTATTTGCCATTCATGTATATTTTAAGGAGGTGCATTCTGTTGCCGGAAATTTCAAATTTATTCGTTGTAGGATTAGGTATTGGTGTTGTATTTGTGGGTCTTATTTGCATAGTAATCCTTTGCAAAATTGTGAGTGCTTTTTGTATGATAGGTCAAAAGGACAAGCCTAAAGACACTCCACCAGCTCCTGTGGTTGCCACAAACGAGCCCATCCAAAACCGTCAAGAAATTATTGCCGCAGTTTCTGCCGCTATTGCAGAAGAGCTTGGCACTGACATTTCAGCAATACGAATTTTATCGTTCAAAAAATTATAAAGAAAAGGTGTTTTAAAAATGAAAAAATATAATGTTACTGTAAACGGTACTGCTTATGAAATTACTTTAGAGGTTGTAGATGCTGCTGATGTTAAGGCTGCTCCTGCTGCTCCTGCAACTACTCCCGCTCCTGCAGTCGCACCCGCACCCGCTGCTGCTCCTGCACCCGCTGCTGCTCCTACTACAGGTGGTGAAACCATCTCTTCTCCTATGCCCGGAACCATTCTTTCGGTAAATGTTCAAAACGGTGCCGCTGTTAAGAAGGGTGATGTTTTGATGGTTTTAGAGGCTATGAAGATGGAAAATGAAATTATCTCCCCTGTTGACGGAACTGTAGCTTCTGTAAATGTTCAAAACGGCGCTTCGGTTGAAACAGGCGCAGTTCTTTGCGTTATCGCTTAAATTTCTTTAGTTGGAGAGAAAGAAATGGAACAATTAATTGAATTTTTGAAGGGAACCGGATTTTACCTTCTTTTTGGAAAAATCGGCGAAAACTGGCCTTCCCTTGTAATGATTGCTGTATCGCTTTTCTTGCTTTGGCTTGGAATTAAAAAACAATTTGAGCCTTTGCTTTTAGTTGGTATTGCTTTTGGTATGCTTCTTACCAACCTTACCGCATTTACCCCATTTGACGCTATGTATCACACCGATTTATGGAGTGCTTTTATGAGACACGAAATCGGATACGGCGAAATTTTGCTTCAAGGCGGACTCCTTGACTATCTCTACATTGGTGTTAAGACCTCTATTTATCCTTGCTTGATATTTGTAGGCATCGGTGCTATGACCGACTTTGAGCCTTTGATTTCTAACCCTAAGTCATTACTTTTAGGCGCTGCGGCTCAAGCAGGTATTTTTGCTACCTTCATCGGTTGCGTATACCTTGGTTTCCCCCAAGAGGCTGCTGCATCTATCGGTATTATCGGCGGAGCTGACGGTCCTACTGCAATTTACATCACTTCAAAGCTTTTCCCCGACCTTTTAGGTCCTATTGCCGTAGCGGCATACAGTTACATGGCTTTGGTGCCTGTAATTCAGCCACCTATTATGAAATTCCTTACAACCAAAAAGGAAAGAGCTATCGTAATGAAGCCTTTACGCAAGGTTTCAAAGACCGAAAAGATTATCTTCCCCATCGCTGTTACTATTTTCGTGGCTCTCTTAGTTCCTTCTGCTACACCTTTGGTTGGTTGCCTTATGCTTGGTAACCTTTGGAAAGAGTCGGGTGTTTGTGACCGACTTTGCAAGACCGCTCAAAACGAGCTTATGAATATTGTAACAATATTCCTTGGTATTTCTGTTGGTGCAACTGCTACCGCTGAAGCATTCTTAAATATTCAAACCCTTAAGATTATGGGTATGGGTATTGTGGCCTTCGGTTTTGGTACTGGATGCGGCGTATTACTTGCTAAGTTAATGAACTTGTTCAGTAAAAACAAGATTAATCCCCTTATCGGCTCTGCAGGTGTTTCGGCTGTTCCTATGGCTGCCCGTGTTTCACAGTCGGTTGGTCAGAAAGAAAACCCCTCAAACTTCTTGCTTATGCACGCTATGGGACCCAATGTTGCAGGTGTTATCGGCTCTGCTATTGCCGCAGGCGTACTCATTGCATTATTCGGTTAACGGAGGTTAAAAATGGAAAACAAGAAATTATTTATAACTGATACTATTCTCCGTGATGCCCATCAGTCTCAAGCGGCAACCAGAATGAGAATAGAAGATATGATTCCTGTTCTTGATAAACTCGATAAAATCGGCTATTGGTCGGTTGAGTGTTGGGGCGGCGCAACCTTTGACTCTTGCATGCGTTTCTTAAATGAAGACCCTTGGGAGAGACTTCGTACCATTAAAAAGCATATGCCCAACACCAAGCTTCAAATGTTGCTTAGAGGTCAAAACCTTTTAGGCTACAAACATTATGCTGATGATGTTGTTGAGGCTTTCGTTGCGAAATCTATTGAAAACGGCATTGATGTTATCCGTATTTTTGACGCACTTAATGATGTTCGCAACATTGAAACCGCAATTAAAGCTACCAAAAAGTACGGTGGTATTTGCGAGGCTGCTTTAAGTTATACCGAAAGCCCCGTTCATAACGAGGACTATTTCGTTGACCTTGCAAAGCAGTTAGAAAAAATGGGTGCAGATATTATTTGTATTAAGGATATGGCAAACCTATTGCTTCCTTATGACGCTTATTCTTTGGTTAAGAAGCTTAAAGAAAATGTTAAGTGCAAAATTCATCTTCACACTCACAATACCACCGGCACCGGTGATATGACCTATTTGAAGGCTGCTGAGGCGGGTGTTGACATTGTTGACTGTGCATTATCTCCTTTTGCTAACGGTACAGCTAACCCCTCAACCGAGTCTTTGGTTGCAACCCTACAAGGTACCGAGCGTGATACAGGTCTTGACCTTAACGCTTTAGGAGAGGTTGCTACACACTTTAGAGGTGTTGCCGACAGAATGAAGGCTGAGGGTATACTTGACCCCAAAGTGCTTAATGTTGATACTAAAACACTTATTTATCAAGTTCCCGGCGGTATGCTTTCAAACCTTTTGTCACAATTAAAACAAGCAAATGCAGAAGATAAGTTCTATGACGTTTTAGCAGAGGTTCCGAGAGTTCGTGAAGACTTTGGTTACCCTCCCCTTGTAACTCCCACAAGCCAGATTGTCGGCACTCAAGCAGTGCTTAATGTTCTTTCTGGTGAGCGTTATAAGATGGTAACTAAGGAATCCAAGGGCGTTTTGCGTGGTGAATACGGCAGACTTCCCGCGCCCGTTAACGAGGAAGTTCGTAAAAAAGCTATTGGCGACGATAAGGTTATCACCTGCCGCCCTGCTGATTTATTAGAGCCCGAGCTAAAGTCTTATGCTAAAGAAATGTCTGAAAAAGGCATTGGCAAATACCCTGAAGATGTTTTAAGCTATGCCCTTTTCCCACAGGTTGCAGAGAAATTCTTTGCAGTTCGCGATAAAGCACCTGTTATAGACGAAAACGGTGTCAGAACACTTATTGTTGAGGATTTATCTGAATAATTTTAAAAGGCTGTCTTAATTGACAGCCTTTAATTTTTACATTATAATATAAAGCAAGAGCATTTCTCTTATTTGCCTGTAAATGCTTTCGACATCCTCAATAGGCAAAGGATTTTTACCATAACCGATTTCTACAGTAAACCCAGGCTTGCGGAATTTTTCAATAAACCAATCTTTAAACCCACCGCCATCAGCTATAGCTATTGGAACATCTAAGGCATAGCCCGAACTTGTGGCTAGAATTTCCGCCATTTTGCGCGATTTTGCTGGGGTTTTATTGCCATAATTCCAATAAATAACCTCTCCTTGTGAATGAAGCGCCATACAATGTCTAATATTGACCCTTTCGCAGAACTCTGTCAAAGCCACTGTCTCAGGCTCGCTGTGAGGCTTGTATCCGCCAAACCGTGTGGGTGCGGGACCCAAAATACCACATTCTATTTCTTTTTCTCGCAAAGCTTCCCAACCTGCGTCAAAGTTGTGATTAATGTCAACACCTCTTAAATTTGCATTCCAACGGGTGAAATTTCCTTTGCAAAGTGCTTCGATTTTATCCCCAAACTCACCACACGCCTTTTTGCCTAAAAGAGATATATCACAGCCGTCAGGGTTAACGCAAGGCACAAATACCACACCTCTGCCTCTAAGGGCCTTGGATACCTTAATATCAGCTAAATATCCATCAGCTTGCAAAGCGGAACAAAGTTCTTCTATAAACATTAAAAGCACATTCGAGGTTATTCTCTCGCTTCCGTGAACGCCTGCCACTATAAGAGCATAGCTTTCACTCGAGCCGATTTTAAGTAAAGGTATTCCCTTTCCGCTGCAGCTTCTACCAATGACTCCTTTTTTTAAGAAAGTATATTTTTCGCACAAATTGTCAATGACTTTTTTGCGTTCATAATAATCATATTCCTTGCAAACCACTATATTTTCCAACTGCTTCACTCCCTTAGTAAACTATATTCCACGGAGGAAAAAATAATGAATTTAGAAGAGAAACAATTAAAGAAAGAATACCTTTATAAAGGAAAAATCATAAATCTTAGATTAGATGATGCCGAATTACCTGACGGCAGTACTGCATTGAGAGAAATTGTTGAACACCCTGGAGGTGTTTGTGTGGCAGCACTTACCGACAATGACGAGGTTCTTTTGGTGAAGCAATTTCGTTATCCTTATAGTGAAGTTATTTTAGAAATACCTGCAGGAAAGCGCAACTCTAAAGAAGAAAATCCTCTCGACTGCGGCATCAGAGAATTAAAAGAAGAAACGGGCGCTACTGCCCAAAACTTTTTCTTTTTAGGTGAGCTTTACCCCACACCAGGTTATGTTGACGAGGTTATTTATATGTACGGTGCGACAGGACTTTCTTTCGGCGAAGCCACACCCGACGAGGACGAATTTTTAGAGGTGGAAAAAATACCTCTTGATATACTTGTAAACAAAATAATGTCGGGCGAAATTAAAGACGCCAAAACCCAAACCGCAATACTAAAACTGAAACACTTAAAAGAAATAGGAAAAATTTAAAGCACCCTTTCGGGTGCTTTTTTATTTAACCAATGCAAAATACAAAATAACGATTATACCTAAAACTATTCGGTAGTAACCAAATGACTTGAAATCGTGCTTTCTAATAAAGCTTAAAAGGAATTTAATTGCCAAAACAGATACAACAAATGCTGTTACAGTACCAACAAGCAAAATTGCGATTTCGCTCGAGGTAAAGGTGTTGCCGTCCATAAAGAACTGAAGAACTTTTATAGCGCTTCCACCCACCATAGCGGGGATTGACAGGAAGAATGAGAACTCGGCAGCAGCGGTGCGGGAAAGACCCAACAAACTAGCACCCAAAATTGTTGAGCCGCTACGTGATGTTCCGGGTACTAATGCAAGGCACTGAATAAGGCCTATAAAAAATGCTGTTCTGTAAGAGAGTGCACCCAAATCCTCTACCCTGCCCTTAATCTTCAAACTTTCAATTATAATAAATAAAATTCCGTAGAAGATAAGTGCGGCGGCAACTATGTATGCTCTGAGATTTCCTGTTAGCATTGAGTCAATTTGGTCATCAAACAAAAGACCTAAAATTGCGGCAGGAACACTTGCTATCAATATTTTAAACCATAAAATAAATCTTTCAACATAAACATAATTATTGCAAAGCCTTGTAAAACCGTTTTCGTTTGTGAAAAACGGTTTTACCTCTGTTTTCTTCAAATGGAACGGCCAAAGTTTGTTCCAGAAAAGAAGAATAACTGCAATAATTGCACCTAACTGAATTACCACAAAGAACATATCCTTGAAAGCATCAGACGCTTTTAAAGTGATAAACTCATCAAAAAGTATCATATGACCTGTGCTACTGATAGGCAACCACTCGGTAATACCCTCAATAACACCTAAAATAAAAGATTTTAAAAGTTCTAGCATAAAATCCTCCCCTCGGTTTACAGATATATTATAATGATTGTGGTTAGTCGAAACGCTAAAAAGCGCTTCGACAAGCCACTTTCTAAGTGGCTTTAGCAAAATTAAATTCTAATATTTAATTTTGCCCAACACTCATTGCAATGGGATAGGACAAATTTTTCTGAAAATTTGTCGCAAAATCAAAGATTTTGTGGCGAAACAAGATTGTTTCGCCTAACCTATACCATTATATAGGGGTTGTTAAATTTTAACAACCCCTAATTTTTATTTACCTATTATTTCTTTGTAAAGTCTGATATATGCGTTAGCCGAGGTTCCCCAACTGTTATCGCACTTCATTGCACGGTCGCGAAGTACAGCCCAACCTTTTTTGTCAGCATAGCCTGTAATAGCGCGCCAAACAGTGTTTAGCATATCGTGAGCGTTATAGGATTTAAAGGTAAATCCGTTACCCTCACCGTCACCACTGTCTTGAATGGTGTCATTAAGGCCGCCTGTTTCCCTGACAATCGGAATTGTGCCGTAACGCAAAGCAACCATTTGTGCCAAACCGCAAGGTTCACTCTGACTTGGCATTAGGAATATATCCGCACCCGCATAAATTCTATGTGCAAGTTGAGGATTAAACCCAAGCTTTAGACCCACCTTATCGGGATATTTTTCTGCCATTGAATGGAAGAAGGTTTCAAACTCCCACTCGCCAGAGCCTAAAATTGCAAACTGCAAATCTGCCTGAAGCATATCCTCAAAAACATGCTTCACAAGGTCAATACCCTTATGCTTAACCAAACGGGTAACAATACCAATAACAGGAGTGTCTGCTTTTTGGGGAAGGCCCAACTCCTCTTGGAGCTTTTTCTTGTTAACAGCCTTATCCTTAACCGTACCCGCAGTAAAGTTTTTGTAAATAAGCGGGTCGGTTTCGGGGTTATAAACATCACAGTCAATTCCGTTAACAATACCTGTGAGCTTATAGGTGAACATACTTAAAATACCGTCAAGACCGTGAGAATAATATGGGTCTAAAATTTCTTTTGAGTATGTTGGTGATACCGTCGTAACCTTATCGGCACACTGAATGGCACCCTTCATAAAGTTAACGCACTTATCATAATCCAAAAGACTTGCATTTTCGGGCGGAAGACCCAAAACATCCTCTGTAAGTTCATAGCCGTATTTGCCCTGATACTGAATATTATGAATCGTGAAAACAGTTTTAATATTGCTGTATAAGGGGTCAAAACGGTAGAAAGAATTAAGATAAACAGGCACCAAAGCCGTCTGCCAATCATTGCAATGAATAATGTCAGGAGTAAAGCCTATATGAGGTATCATCTCAAGCACTGCACGGGAGAAAAAAGCAAAACGCTCAGCGTCGTCATAGTGACCGTAAAGACTGTCACGCTTAAAGTAATACTGATTATCAATAAGATAATAAATTACGCCGTCAATATGCGCTTCAAAAATACCGCAATACTGTCTTCTCCAAGCAACAGGAACAGTAATGCTTGTCACAAAGGTCATCTTTTCGCGCATTTCGTCAGAAATAGTACCGTAAAGTGGCAAAACCACTCTACAACCCACCAAACGTTTTCTAAGAGCTTTAGGAAGTGCTCCTGCAACGTCGGCCAATCCTCCTGACATAGCGAATGGATAGGCTTCACTTGAAGCAAATAAAACTTTCATTGTTTTCTCCTTAAACTGTTTCGTTCTTATTTATAAATATTCTTCTATCGTCTGTGCCTTTAACAACCATATCCTCGGTTATAACAACATTTTTATCCGCAATAACACTGTCAAGTATTGCGTTTGCTTTAATGGTGGTTTCTTGCATTAAGATGCAATTTTCTACAACCGCACCCTTTTCAACCTTAACACCGCGACTTAAAATACTGTTTTTAACAATACCGTCTATTACACAACCATCGCCTATCAAGGAATTTTTAACCTCACAGCCAATTCCGTAGCGTGTGGGCATATCGTCACGAATTTTTGTGTAAATAGGTCTTTCGCGGTTAAAGAGTTCTTTTCTTACATTTCTGTCAAGCAAGTCCATATGAGCCTTGTAATAGGTTGAAGTTCCATTCATAAGGGTTATAAAACCTTTATGTTCGTATCCAATAACCTTAAGTTCACCGATTTTCTTTGCTAATACATCTCTGTTAAAGTTTTGCAAATCTTTTTCAACAGCATCCAAAACCAAGTTAGACAAAAGTTCACGACCGATTATGGTAATACCTATTCCGTAATTTTGTTCCTCTTCACTTGAACCTACAAACTCCAACTCTTCAACAACATCGTTTTCGTCAAATGTTAAAATCATTGCATCTTCTCGGTTAGCAGGTATCATTCCATTGTGGTAAATAATTGTAATGTCGGCGTTATTATTTACATGCTTTTGAATGGCTTCGCCAATATTTACATTGGCTAATACATCGGCAGCACAAAGCACAATGTAATCACTTTCGCAACGGTCAATAAAATCCATCGCTGCATTTAAAGCATCTACTGTACCTCTGAAACGCTTAACATCACTTGCCATATAGGGAGCCAAAATATGAAGTCCACCGTTTTTACGGTCAAGGTCCCAATAAATTCCGTTGCTAACATGGTCCATAAGTGAACGGTAATTACCGGTGGTGATAAGACCAACATTGGTAACACCTGCATTTACAAGGTTAGAAAGGCTAAAATCTATAAGACGATAGCTTCCGCCAAAAGGAACCGACGCCATTGAACGCTTTTCGGTTAATTTCTTAAGCAATTTATCGTTTGCATTGGCAAAAACTAATCCTGAAACAGCTGATGCTCTCATATTTCCTCACCCTCCTTCACATCTTCAACAATCATTTTATTGGCGCCAATTTTTGCATTTTTACCTATGTTCAAATTTGCACCCACAAGGGTAATACCCCAACCGTCGGTGCCGACAATCTGCGGGTCACCGCCGATATCGGCATTTTCTTCAACAACAACATTTTCAGCAATTATTGAATATCTAACCTTGGCACCCTTTTTAATAACTGCACCTGGCATTACAAGAGAATATTCAACCTTTGCTCCCTCTTCAACCGTTACATTTTCAAAAAGAATTGAAAAATCTACATCGCCATATATTTCACAGCCGTCTGTAACGAGAGAATTTTCTACCTTTGAACTGTCAGATATATACTGAGGTGGCTCACTGTTAGAACGGGAATAGATTTTCCAGTTCTTATCAGCTAAATTAAGGTCTATATTTGGGTTTAAAAGGTCTAGGTTTGCATCCCAAAGAGAATCGACCGTTCCAACATCTTTCCAATAATCGTTAAAACGGTATACCTTTAATTTTTCACCTGCATTTAACATTAAAGGAATAATATTTTTGCCAAAATCGTTAGAAGACTCGGGGTTTGCCTCGTCTATGGTTAAATAATGTCTCAACTTATCCCAACTGAATACATAAATACCCATGGAAGCCAATGTACTTTTCGGTTTTGCGGGTTTTTCCTCAAACTCATAAATAGTACCGTCTTCATAAGTATTCATGATACCAAAACGGGTTGCTTCCTCTAAGCTTACATCTAAAACGGCGATGGTACAAGCAGCATTATCTTCCCTGTGCTGTTTTATCATTTTAGAGTAATCCATTTTATAGATATGGTCACCCGATAGGATAACCACATATTCAGGGTCGTAACGCTCAATAAATTCAAGGTTTTGATAAATAGCGTTAGCAGTACCTTTATACCAACCTTCACCTGATAAACCTTGATATGGAGGCAAAATGTGAACGCCGCCGTTACTGCGGTCAAGGTCCCAAGGTTTACCTGAGCCTACATAATCGTTAAGTTCCAACGGCTTATACTGGGTAAGTATACCAACAGTATCAATACCTGAGTTGGTGCAGTTTGAAAGTGGGAAATCAATAATGCGGTACTTTCCGCCATAAGGTACGGCAGGCTTGGCAATTTTACTTGTAAGGACACCGAGTCGGCTTCCCTGACCGCCGGCAAGTAGCATTGCCACTGTTTTTTTGTTTTTCAAAACAAACATCTCCCTTTAAACTTTATATATTTAACTTGATTTATTTTGTGGATGAGGTTTTGCGTTTTTGCGGTAATTTAAAGTAACTTACAGACATTGGTGGAATGTCCAAACCAACAGAATAATCGTAACCGTGCATAGGCTTTTTTACGGCCTTAAATCCTGAAGTTAAAGGTTTTGTTTTGCCTCCGTATTTAACATCATCTGTGCAAAACACCCTCTTATAGCTTCCCATAACGGGAACGCCTATCTTATAGTCTGTCCGCCCTACAGGAACAAAGTTACAAACTGCAATTATTTCATCTCCTGCCTTATTTTTTCGGCGGAAAGCAATGATACTTTGCTCGTTATCGTCATTGGAAATCCACTCAAAGCCTTCCCAGGAATAGTCAATTTCCCAAAGTTGTGAATTTTCCAAATAGAATTTATTAAGGTCGGAAACAAATTTTTTCATATTTCTATGAGGCTCATATTCAAGCAATAACCAATCAAGCTGTTGCTTATAGTTCCACTCTATAAACTGAGCAAACTCTTGGCCCATAAATAAAAGTTTCTTACCTGGGTGAGCCATCATATATGCATAAAACGCTCTTAAAGAATCAAATTTCTGCTCATATTCACCCGACATTTTTCCAATCATTGAGCATTTGCCGTGAACTACCTCATCGTGAGACAAAGGCAAAACAAAATTTTCGGAAAAAGCATAGAAAAACGAGAAGGTTAGGCAGTCATGATTATGCTTTCTAAAATAGGGATCTAGAGACATATACCTTAGCATATCGTTCATCCAACCCATATTCCACTTGAAATTGAAACCTAATCCACCGTCAAAAGCAGGTTTTGTAACCATAGGCCAAGCGGTGGATTCCTCAGCAATCATTAAAATATTGGGGTCAGCTTCAAAGGTAGAAGCATTAAGTTCTCTCAAAAACTCTATTGCTTCTAAGTTTTCGTGGCCGCCGTGAATATTAGGAATCCACTCTCCGTCTTTGCGGTTATAGTCGAGATAAAGCATTGAAGCCACAGCATCAACGCGAATTCCGTCTATATGGTACTCCTTAATCCAAAAATTAGCACTTGAAATTAAAAAGCTTTTAACTTGTGGTTTTCCGTAATCGAAAACAACGGTGCCCCACTCTTTATGTTCACCCTTTTTAGGGTCTTCATATTCATAACAGGGAACTCCGTCAAAATGGAACAAGCCGTGCTCGTCCCTCGGGAAATGAGCGGGTACCCAGTCTAAGATTACACCTATACCGTTTTGGTGCATTATATCAACAAACTGTTTGAACTGTTCAGGATTTCCGTAACGCGAGGTAGGTGCAAAATAACCTGCAACTTGATAACCCCACGAGCCTTCGAAAGGATACTCGGTTATGGGCATAAGCTCTATATGGGTATAATTCATTTCTTTAAGGTATTTTGCTAAATCCTTAGCCAATGTGACATAGTCAAAAGTATTGCCGTCCTCATATCGTTTCCAAGAACCAGCATGTACCTCATAAATATTAACTGGGGACTCATAAATATTCCTATTTTTTTTAGATTCGAGCCAATTTTTATCCTTCCACTCATAATCATCAAAATATATCTTCGATGCATTAGCAGGTGCTGTTTCAAAATGACGAGCATACGGGTCGGATTTTAAAACAACATTTCCTTGGTTGTCTTCTACAGCATATTTGTATGCCGTATATTTTTGAGGACCTTTTATTTCGGTTTGCCAAACACCGTAACCTATATTTTCCATATAATTGGCAGTAGTATTCCAGTTGTTAAAATCACCAACAACAGATACTGCTTTGGCTTTAGGCGCCCACACCCTGAAGGTTACTGTATCACCGTTTAAAAAGGAGCCAAAAACATTATAAGCATCTTTAAGTATCGCATTTTCAAAAGCATTTAATTTATCCCACATTTTAAAACTCCTTAAACCAAAATATTTCTTTTATTTTATTATATCAATAAAAAAACTACATTTCAAGGCATTTTTGTGGAAATTCTTAAATGAACTAAAAAAAATTATTGCATTTTTTGTTAATATTATACAAAAATCGACCCTTTATCCCAAATAATACCTTGGCAAAACAAAAAAAAGCAGACAAAACTGTCTGCCGTTTTTTGTTTTAAATGTTTAAACTTCAGGCTCAATTATTTTCTTAACCTTGAATTGACCTATAGCATAACTATTAATCTCAGGCTTGAGCTTCTTGGCTTGTTTTTCAATTTCCTTTTTATAATCTTCGTCCTTGATAGCGTGTCTTGCAAAGCTATCTAAATAATCCATATAATAAGCGTCTGCTGTAATATCGCGTTTTATTATAAGGTCATAACCGGTTTTAGAACTGTTTTCTACAACTTGAACTGCATCAACCTCATAACCCTTATAGGTTTTGAAATTTTCATCCTCAAAGCTTGTTCCCTCGGCTCCCGAAATGGTTGCATAAGTATTAATGGGTTTAAGTTCCTCATCTTCCTCAGCAGTTGATTCTTCCTTTATATCATTATGTGTTTTATAAATTTCAATAAAGGTTTTCTTGCCACTCTTAATTTGGGACGCATAATCGTCTAACTTTGACTTGCTTTCAGTTTTTTTGGCAGCATCAGCATTAGCATCGTAGGTGACTGAGATTTTATCTAAAAGCACATAATTATCAGTTATTTCCTTAGATACTTCATCCTCGGCAATTTCTTTTGTTCCGCCTTTACCATACAACGACTCGAAATAAGCCTCACTATAATAACTGTCCTCGGTAAACTTAGCGTAAGTATCACGGCTTACACCGTTTGGCTCATAAAGAACAGAATATCCGTAACTATCCCACAAAGTAGTTACTGACTGAGTAGCCTCTGCTTTCAATTCGTCAGAAAGTTTTACGTTATTTTTATCGCATAATTGTTTAAAAGCTGCAGTTTCCTTTAAAATTTCAACTGCCCTATCCTCTACCCAATCTACGAACTTTTTATTGTCAACTTTCTTTGAATAATAATTAACTTCCTTTTCCTTATCCTCATCCGATAAAGTTTCACTAACCTTTTGCTTTGCTTCCATATTCGCATTTACAAGTGCGCACATATAGTAAGCAGAGGTAAACTTAATATCTCCTATTGTTACGGCAATTTCATTCTTCTTATGAAGACATCCCGCAAGGGAGAATGTAAGCACTGCTACCATCATTAAGGCAGCAATTCTTTCTATCATTTTCATTTTAAATTCCTCCGAAAATAACTTCTTAATGAATCTATTATATACTAGACATTCTTAAATGTCTACCTTTTTTTACTATAAAGCTTTGCCGAGTTCGGCTACAAGTTGAAACATTTTTTGACCCTTTTCAAGTCGCACTGTATAAACAGGTTTCGACATTACATTAATCATAAAGCGGTTGCCAAAATACTCGGTTAATTTATGGACAGTTTCTGGCTCTATAGAATTAATATGCAAAACAGCCATATTGCCGCTGCTTGTGATTTCGGCTATTTTAGCGTTTGCCGCTTTGTTTCGTAAAATTGCAATATCAATAAGCCCAATAACAGACTGAGGCGGCTCACCGAAACGGTCACATAACTCATCTATAACGTCACTTGCGTCCTCATCACAGCGAATATTAGCAATTCTTTTGTAAATTCCCAGTCTTGCCGAAAGCGATTCAATATAGTTTTCGGGAATATGTGCCGACACATTAAGGTCAACAGTGCAAGGAATATCATCGCTCTCGGGCGCGCCGTTTTCTTCGTTTACAGCCTCGGACAAAAGTTTTAGATACATATCATAACCGACAGACTCCATATTTCCGTGCTGGTCTGCACCCAAAATACTTCCCGCTCCCCTGATTTCAAGGTCGCGCATTGCAATTTTAAAGCCCGAACCAAACTCGGTATATTCTCTTATGGCTTCAAGTCTCTTTGATGCAACATCGCTTAATTGTTTGTTAAGTCCAAAGCAGAAATACGCATAGGCTCTTCTCGGCGAACGACCGACTCTGCCCCTTAACTGATGAAGCTGTGAAAGCCCCATTCGGTCAGCATCCTCGATTATAAGGGTGTTTGCATTTGGTACATCAACACCCGTTTCAATAATCGTGGTGCAAACCAAAACATCAATTTCTCGCTCAAGCAGTTTCTTCCAAATCGAAGTCAGCTCATCTTCGCTCATTTTTCCGTGAGCCACGCCGATATTTATATCAGGTAATTTTTGTTTTAATTTTGCCGCGCATCTCTCAATAGTTTCAACCCTGTTATGCAGATAATAAACCTGTCCGCCGCGGCGGATTTCCTTATTTATCGCGTCAATAATCACCCCTTGGTTATATTCCAAAACATAGGTCTGAACGGGGTGGCGGTCACCTGGGGCTTCGTCAATACTTGACATATCTCTAAGACCCGACATAGCCATATTAAGAGTTCTCGGAATGGGTGTTGCGCTTAGAGTCAAAATATCTACAAAGGGATAGAGTTCTTTTAAGCGTTCTTTTTGTGCAACACCGAACCTCTGCTCCTCGTCTATAATTACAAGACCGATATTTTTAAAGGCAACATCTTTGGATATAAGGCGGTGTGTTCCAACTACCATATCCACCCTGCCGTTTTTAAGTTCTCTTATGGTTTTTTCCTGTTGTTTAGGTGTTACAAAACGGTTCAAAAGACGAACTGTTACGGGCATTTCTCCAAAACGGCGGATTATTGTATTGTAATGTTGCATTGCAAGGATAGTTGTCGGCACAAGTAATGCACACTGTTTACCCTCGCTTATGCACTTGAAAGCGGCTCGTAAAGCCACCTCGGTTTTGCCGAAGCCCACATCTCCACACAAAAGACGGTCCATTGGAATATCCCGTTCCATATCCGCCTTAATTTCGTTTATACAACGCAATTGGTCCTCAGTTTCGTCATATTCAAAACGTCTTTCAAAATCATTTTGCAGGTCGGTATCGGGCGAGAAAGCATAGCCCTTAACCGACATTCTTTTAGCATAAATAGCGGTGAGTTGCTTTGCCATATCACGAACTGCTTTTTTAACCCTAGTTCTGGTTTTTTGCCACTCAGTACCGCCCAAGCGGTTAAGTTTTATACCACCGTTTTCAGAAGCCGCGCCAATATAACGCGAAACCAAATCAAGCTGGGTTACGGGCACATATAAAACATCGGTTTTAGCGTATTTAATTTTAATATAATCCTTTGTGACGCCATCATTTGTAATGCGGTTTATACCGTCAAAAATTCCTATTCCGTGCGCCTCATGAACGACATAATCTCCCCTATGCAGTTCATCGAGAGAACCGATTTCTTTGGCATTTTTAGGTCGGTTTCGTTTTTTCTTTATATTTTCTCCAAGATACCTGTGTGTTACAAGCAAAAATCTTTGTGACGGTATCTCAAATCCGCCCGAAACCCCGCCTAAAGTGACCGTAACACCCGCCTGAATTTCATCGGGATTTTCAGAATAAACCGATGCGATACCTCTGCGGCAAAGCTCGTCGTTTAGCACCTTAGCTGCTCGTTTTTCTCCCGCCAAAACAACAACTTTTCCCTTTTGGGAAAGTATATATTCAATATCCTCTAAAAGAACATTAATATCACCGCTCCAAGGGGTTGAGCCCTTGAAATTAAAGTTTATAATATCCTTGATTTTAAGTTCATATTGAGTGCGTGGGAAGTTCTCTAAAATAACAGCATTTTCCGTTTTTTCAAAAAACTCGCTACCGCTCAAGTAAAGTTTCGCGGTGGCTGATGATAAAATGCCCTCCTCCAAGAAACTTTCGGTATCGGCAGACTGTTGAATTTCCATTGATTTGAGTCTATCTAGAATATTTCCCGACTCGCATAAGTAAAGCTGACAGTTTTTAATATAGTCAAAAATCGTCTCACCGTTTGGATATATAAGTGGTAAATAACGGTCAGTAGATACAGAAACGCCGTTTTGCAGTCCTGCAATATCCTCTTCTAAAATTTTAAGTTGAGACTCGGTTAATTTTTTAGCTGTTTTCTTGTATTCCTCTAGAATTGAAGCCAGTTTTTGCGGTGCAATTAAAATTTCTTTTGCAGGGGAAATTTCAATCTTTTCTGTGTTTTCAGTTCTTCTTTGGGTTTCAATATCAAAGAAAGATAGGGTGTCTATTTCGTCGCCCCAAAACTCAATTCTAACAGGATTTTCTGCAGTTATTGGGAAAATATCAAAAATACCGCCTCTTACCGCAAATTGACCTTTGCCCTCACACTGTTCGCTTCTTACATACCCTGCATCAAGCAGTTTTTCGGTCAAAAGCCTTGTATCTATTTCCTCGCCTTGCGACAAGGTAAAGCGTGAAACCGCCAAAATCTCGGGTGGAACTGTGTATTGCAAGGCAGAATCAATAGAAAAGCACACAACGTCAAATGCCCCATCTGCAAGAGCAGATAGGGTGTCAGTTCTTTTGTGTTCGTATTCTTTTGAGTGACCCGTCAGGTTTTGAAGGCAATAGTCCCTCAGTGGAAAATTCAAGGCTTTAAGTCCTAACGAACTCAAGTCGCCCGTAAATTTAATGGCAGATGCTTCATCGCTTGTGATAACGGCACATTTGGTGTTTGTTTGGGCGAAAATGCTTTTAATAACAACCGCCTTGTGAATATCCGAAAGTCCCGTACAAGCCAAAGGCACACGCCCCACACTCACATCCTTCAAAAGCAATTTAAAATCGGGGTCGGAAGATAGAATTTTGTTTAAAAACTCCATAAAATCCTCATTTACTGTATTTATTCATAGCCGAGTCAATTCCCCGCTTTATAATCTCCTCAATGGCTAAAACCGAATTTTTGAGAGCAATTTCAAGTTGTTCTTTGTCCTCATTCGGAAATTTGCCAAGAACCCAAGATGCTAAATCATAATCGGGATGCGGTTTTTGACCCACACCGATTTTAACCCTCATAATGTCATCTGTTCCCATTAAAGCAAATATATCTTTAAGTCCGTTATGACCGCCGTGGCTTCCTTTTCGTCTTAGTCTAATCTTTCCCACATCTAAGGAAATATCATCGGAAATTATAATTATTCTATCATTTGGAATTTTAAAAAACTTGGAAATCTGCGAAACGGCAGTGCCCGAATTATTCATAAAATTCTGCGGCTTTGCAACCAAAACACGATTATTTCCTATCTGACACTCGCCATACAAGGCTTCCATTTTACGCTTGTTATAGCTTCCACCGTTTTTCTCCATTAATAGGTCGGCAGACATAAAGCCTACATTGTGCCTTGTGTTTTCATATTGAAGTCCCACATTTCCAAGGCCTACAACTAAAAAATCATAGGTAGCTTTTTTGAAAATCATAAATACCTCCAAATTTAAAACAGCAGTAAAAATACTGCTGTTTAATTATAATATTAAATTTAACCTTTGTAAAGTGTTTTTTAAGACTCAAAACCTATCAAAACACCGCCAAGTTCGGCATAAAAACTGCAAAGACCCGTGCAAGAAATAATTTCTATATCACATTCGGGGTATCTATCTTTTATTTTATTTTTGAGAATGCTTGCCGACTCTTCATTTTGGCAATGTGCTATACGCACCTTACCGCCCTTATAACCCATCTCAAGCATATCATTTTTAAGTGTTTCAAGGGTTTTATCCTTACCTTTACACTTGTGCATTGTTTTAAGGTGTCCGTCTTCAGCCATTCCTGTGATTCTGATACCCAAAACACCCGCAATTTTTGCAACAGCAGGATTTACTCTGCCGTTTTTAGCAAGGTTATTAAGATTTCTTAAAGCGAAAATCAAATTTGTGGTTTTTTTGTATTCTTCAATTTTCTCCTTAATTTCATCAAATGAAAAACCGCTATCTGCCAGTTCTGCAAGTTTTTCGATTATAAGCTGCATTTCGGGACCGGTAGACAAACTATCAATAACATATATGTTGCCGTTAGGATTTTGAAGCATATAATCCTCTGCCGCATTTTGTGCCGCAGAATAACTGCCCGAAAGGTGTTTTGTTATAGTCAAGGCAAATATATTCTCTTCTCCCTCAAAAGCCTCTGCCCATTCAAAAGCATTAGGACAAGAGGTGGAAAATCTTTCGCGGCTGGAATACATTGTGTTTATCATATCGCCAACATCCAAGCCCGGAGCATCAATATATTCCTTTGTTTCTGAAATAATTTTCAAAGACACAAACTTATAATTTAACTTTTCAAATTCAAATATATTTGATGAAGAATCAGATACAACTGTTATTTTCAAAACCATACCTTCTTTTAAAAACTTTGTCATAGGTTATTGAAAAACCGATGCCAAACAAATTATAAACTATAGCATATATCTTGTCAAGAGTTTTTTAAAAACTTATCATAGGTTTTGCCTTGACAAACTCTTAGGTGTGATGTAAACTGTTATGGAAGGAGGGCATAAAAAATGATTTACTCCCAAAACAGCGAGTTAGTTGAAGCTATAAAAGATTTTCATTTGCCTAAATACAATGAAATTCCTAATGTTGGTTTATATCTTGAACAAACCTCTAAATATATAACCGATGCTTTATCTCCCCTTTTCCCAAATGCAATAACAGGTTCTATGATTTCTAACTATGTAAAAAAAGGTCTTGTTAGCAACCCTGTAAAAAAACAGTATGACCGCGAACAAATTGCATACCTTATATTTATCGCGGTAGTTAAAAATGTTATTTCTATGGACGATATAAAACTTTGCATTGATATACAAAAGAAAAGCTACAAAAGTGTTGTGGCATATACCTACTTTGCCGAAGAATTAGAAACACTTATTTCTTATGTATTCGGTCAAACAACATTGTCTGAGGAAAGAGGTCTTGAACTCGACAGTGAGAAAAGAATGCTCCGCAATATTATTATTACCGTTGCGCACAAAATTTATCTCGAAAAATACTTTAATTTGATGGATGAAAAAAAATAAAATTTAGTATTGACAAAAGTCGACTTGTTCGCTATAATATACAAGTCGCTTTAAATTTGGCTGTATAGCTCAGTTGGCTAGAGCATGCGGTTCATACCCGCAGTGTCACCGGTTCGAATCCAGTTACAGCCACCAGCCGAGAGGCTCGGCACCCAATCTGTCTTAAGTCTTGTTTTGACTAAAATCATTGACTCGACCGTAAGTTAAATTTGGGTGGCAAACCTCAAGCGCTTTGGCCCGGTGGTCAAGAGGCCTAAGACACCGCCCTTTCACGGCGGTAACACGGGTTCGAATCCCGTCCGGGTCACCAAAATCCCGTTCTCGAAAGAGAGCGGGATTTTTACTTTTAAATCAAACATAAGGAGATTTGCATGACAACAAAATTATTCATACAAGCAATTTCAAAATTTTTGTTAGGCATTTTTTTGGTTGCTTTGTTAATTTTCTTGCCCGCAGGTACTTTGCGTTTTGCAAACGGTTGGCTATTTATCGCTATTTTATTTATTCCTATGCTTATTGCAGGGATTGTAATGATGTTTAAAAACCCCGAATTATTAAAAAAACGACTTGACGCAAAAGAAAAAGAGCGCGAACAGGATATTGTTGTAAAGCTCAGCGGACTTATGTTTTTAATAGGTTTTATAGTTGCGGGTTTGACTCTCCGTTTTGGTTGGTATTCCCTGCCAAAAGGTATTGTTATTGCTTCCTCAATTTTATTCCTTAGTGCATATATTTTATATGCCGAGGTTTTGAGAGAAAATACATATTTAAGCCGCACCATTAAGGTGGAAGAAAATCAAAAAGTTATTGATACAGGTCTTTACTCCATTGTGAGACATCCTATGTATAGCATTACCTTGATTTTATTTTTATCAATGCCTTTGGTACTTGGCTCTATTTATTCTTTTTTAATTTTTCTTGCCTACCCTTTTATAATTGCCAAACGAATTAAAAACGAAGAAAAATTACTCGAAAATGAGCTTGATGGCTATAAAGAATACAAACAAAAAGTCAAATACCGATTAATTCCGTTTATTTGGTAATCCTTCTAATCAGTGACTGCATAAATCTTTTATCTTAAAATTCATCTAACAACTAAATAAAAAGGTCGCAAAATTGCGACCTTTTTTGTATTTACAGACCTTCATAAAGTCCGTCATTAATTTTTTTAGTTATAGCATCAACCACAACCTGTTTATCTTCCTTATATGTAACGCCATACCATTTATCTTCTGCAACAAGAACTTGTACATCTTTTTCGCCCTTTTCAATTCTTTCGGAAACTACCGAAGGCAGATAATATTCAGATTTCGGAACATTGATTTTTTCATCCAAGAACTTTTTAAAGCCCGTTTCAATATATCCGAACACATCGGTTCTGAATCCCCAAAGATTCATAGAAACCACTGTGTCCTCAGGTAATTTCGTCCAAGTTTGACCATCGTCTTCAGTATACTTACAGTCCATAATTTTTGTTCTTTCGGTTACTGTTTTAAGTTTTCCGTTTTCTATCTCACAAACGCCTCTTGAAACATAGCCGTTTTCGGTTAGGGTGTTTGCCAAACGGAATCCAACCATTGCATAATCGGGTGTGTCAGAATTCAAGAAATCTGCCATTTGCTTAAATGCCGAAGGACCGTAATAATCATCGGCATTGATAACTGCAAAAGGCTCGTTTACTAATTCTTTACAGCAAAGAATTGCATGAGCTGTGCCCCAAGGTTTTTCACGCTCGGCAGGGCAATTGTAACCTGCGGGGAGCTTATCTATCTCTTGAAAAGCGTATTCAACCTTTACACGATTAGCTATTCTCTTGCCAACCATTTCTTTAAAATCTTTTTCTATTGCGTGTTTGATAACGAAAACAACCTTTGTAAAACCCGCTTCCACAGCATCATAAACCGAGAAATCTAACAAAACCTCTCCGTTAGGTCCGATAGGCTCAATTTGTTTAAGTCCGCCAAAGCGGCTTCCCATACCTGCCGCCATAACAACCAATGTAATATCTTTTTTCATATCAAAGTCCCCTTTTCAAAAGTTTTTCAAAATTCAATCCGTTTCGTTCGGGAATATTATCATTAATAGTTTTTTTAATTGCTTTTCCAATAAAAGCAGACGCTTTTTTGACCGCTTTTTTGATAGGAACACCTTTTAAAATAAGTCCAAAAACCAAAGAGGCAAATATATCGCCTGTTCCGTGGAAATTTTGAGAGATTTTTTTAGAATATACTTCGTAACAATTTTCTGAATCGAAAATCAAAGCACCAATTTTTTTACCTCTCTCAATTCCCGTTATTATAACCTTTGCTTTTGTGATATTGTAAAGCTTTACAGCCAGAGAAATAATCTTATCAGTATTGGCATCTTCATCATACTTCTCACCGCAAAGCAAAAACGTTTCGGTTAGATTGGGGGTTATAATGTCCGCCTTTTTGCAAAGATTTAACATTTCCTTTGCAAAATCATTGGTTATGCCTGAAAACAGTTTGCCATTATCTCCCAAAACAGGGTCAACAAGTACAAGAGACTTTTCAGCCTTTATAGCATCAATTTCATTTGTGAAATTAACTATTTGCTCTAAATCTCCGAAATATCCTGTGTATATTCCATCAAAACAAAGATTTTCTTTTTTAAAATGCTCTATTGCATTCATTGAAAAATAAGTTGTCTCAAGTTTTTGTGGCTCTCCGAAACCGCCTGTGTGGGTCGAAAGCAAAACCGTTGGCAACACCGACAATGAAATACCCAAAGACGAAATCAAGGGCAAAGCCTCGCTTAAAGAACACTTTCCGTGACACGCCAAGGATTGCACTGATAAAGCTGTTTTTTGCATTTTATCACCTCTTAGGGCAAATTTGGTTTAGCGGACATTTATCGCATTTAGGTGTTCTTGCAACACAAATATCTCTGCCAAACAAAACCGTTCTGTGGCAGAAATCATTTGATTTTTCGGGTGGCAAAAGTTTTCTCATTTCCCTTTCAACCTGTAACGGATTTGTGGTGTCAACAAATCCTAAACGGTTGCAAATTCTAATAAAATGAGTATCGGTAACAACGGCGGGTTTGCCGTATATATCGCCGCAAACAAGATTAGCGGTTTTTCTGCCAACACCCGAAAGCTTGATTAATTCTTCGATACTGTCGGGTACAATTCCGCCGTAATCTTCGGTTATAGACTTGCCTATCTCCACCAAATCTTTAGCCTTTGTTTTATAAAGACCGCAAGTTTTTATGAGTTCCTCTACCCTTTTAATGTCTGCATTCGCCATTTTTTCGGCGGTTGGGAATTCCTTAAAAAGGTCGGGTGTTACCATATTAACACGCTTATCGGTACACTGTGCCGAAAGGCGCGTTGCAATAAGAAGCTGAAACGCGTCCTTATAATCAAGTGAGCAAATAGCGTCGGGATAAAGCTTTTCCAGAGTCTCTACCGCCGCTAAAACTCTTTCTTTTTTACGCATTTAATTTTAAATCTCCAAACTTAATAAGACCCATTTTTCTCATGCCCTCAGCAATAGCAAGTGTTAAAGCAGCAGGTAGAATAAAATGCATTGCAATGATTTCAAGCAAGGCTACAACGGAAGATACACCACCTGCAACCATGCTGTCATAAGCCATAAACTGACCTACCAAACCTGCAGAGCCCATACCTGAGCCTACAGGATTGCTCACCATCTTTAAAAGGCAAGAAGCAACGGGGGCCAAAATTGCACTTGAGAGTACGGGAGGCACCCATAAAATTGGTTTTTTAACAAGGTTTGGTACCTGAAGCATTGAGGTGCCAAGTCCTTGAGCCACAAGACCACCGAATTTATTTTCTCTATAACTCATAACAGCAAAGCCCACCATATTACAGCAACAACCGATTGTCGCAGCACCAGCGGCAAGACCGTTAATTCCCATTGAAACGCCGATAGCGGCAGAGGAAATAGGAAGTGTTAGAATCACACCCATCAAAACGGAAATTGCAATTCCACCGAAGAAAGGATATTTTTCAACATTAATATTGACAAGATTTCCAATCCATACCATAGCATTTGTTATGTAAGGTCCAACAAAGAAACCTGCGGCAGCACCTGTTAAAATACAGCAAAGAGGGGTAACAATTATATCCATCTTTGTTTTTCCTGCAACCATTGTGCCAATTTCTATAGCAACATAAGCCGCAATAAATGCGCCTAAAGGCTCGCCGGGTTTACCAACCACAAACGACTCATTCATAAGATTGGGGAAAGCACCTATCATACCGCAAACACCCGCGCAAACAGTAGTTAGTGGCGAGGATTTGAGTTTACACGCAACGCCGACACCGATTCCTGCACCTGTTAATGTTTTTGCAACATTACCCATTGCGGTTAAATATTCTGCAAAAGCATTATTACCTAAAAGAGACGCAATTTGACAGATTATTGTGCCGATAATAAGCGTAGAAAAAAGTCCAAGAGCCATTCCCGAAAGACCGTCAATAAAAATCCTGTTTAAATACTTCTTGAGCATTTTGAAACTTCCTTTTCAGGTTTTTTCACTATTATAACAAAATATATCTTATTTTACAATAGTTTACTTGTTTTTTATTGGGGTTTATGATATACTTTATTTTGGTGATTTATATGACAAAAGTTTATATTATAAGGCATTGCGAAACCGACGGTAATGCTTTGAAAAAATTTCAAGGACATACAGATAACGACATTAACGAAATGGGTGCCAAACAGCTACTTGCTTTGGGTGACAAGTTTAAAAATATACCCCTTGATGCAGTTTACTCAAGCCCACTTATAAGAGCCCACAAAACCGCGTTGGCAATTTCCGAAAGCCAAAACACTCCCCTTTTTACCAACGATGGATTAGTCGAAATTAACGGTGGTGTTTACGAAGGCAAAACCTTTGATGAACTCAAAAATTCTTATCCCGAGTTTGCCGAGATGTGGGAGTCAAAAACATGGGAATTTGCTCCCGAAAATGGTGAAACCATGCCCGATGCTTATGAAAGAATTTGGAATACCGTTACTAAAATCGTCAAAGAAAACAAAGACAAAACTATCGCCATAGTAAGTCACGGATTTGTTATTCGCTCGCTCTTTTGCCGAATTTTATATAACGATATTAAAAAATTCCGCCAACTCGATTATGGTTTTAACACTTCGGTTTCTCTTTTAGAATTTGAAGACGAAACTAAACCAAAAATAGTATATTTAAACGATTTATCCCATCTGACCGATGACCTTATCAATAAAAACGCAAGGGTGCCAATAAAATGATAATTATGTCTGTTGACCTTGGAAAGGCAAGAACAGGAATTGCCGTTTCGGACAGTTTGGAAATGTTTGCTTTCCCGAAAACCGTTATTACAGAATACAACACCGAAAAATTAATAGATAAAATCTGTCTTTGTGCCAAAGAATATTCTGCCGATATGTTGGTTGTAGGTTTCCCTAAAAATATGGACGGAAGCGTTGGTTTCAGAGCCGAGGAGTGCGAAAACATTGCAAAAAGTTTACAGCAGAAAACCTCACTCGAAACTGTTTTGTGGGACGAAAGATGCACAACAATTTCAGCCCACACAGCCCTGAATTACACCAACACCAGAGGTAAAAACCGAAAAAAAGTTATTGACGCAGTTGCGGCGGTTATAATACTTGAAGACTATCTTAAATACAGACAAAACCGAAAGGATTAGTGTATATGTATAAATTTGAAATACATCTTCATACAAATAATTGCAGTGCCTGTGCCAAGTCTTCACCAAGAGAATATATTGATGCTGCTTTGGAACACGAATACAGCGGCATTGTGGTCACAAATCATTTTTATCACGGCAATACACGAGTCGACCGAAATTTGCCTTGGCGTGATTTTGTTAATGCTTACATTGAAGATTATTTGGAGTTTAAAGAATTAGGGGACAAATACGGCATTACTGTATTCTTTGGCATTGAAGAGGGTTTTGCGGCTGGCAAAGAAATGTTAGTATACGGTCTTGACCCCCAGTGTCTTTTAGACCATCCCGAATTTCTTTTAATGACACTTAAAGAAAAATATGAATTTATCCACGAATGCGGCGGAATTTGTGTTTGCGCTCATCCCTTCAGGGACAGAAGTTATATCCCTGACCCCAACACTCCCCCCAATCCTAAGTGTTTTGACGCTATTGAGTGTTTTAATCTGTCTAATACCATTGAAGCAAACGAAAAAGCTTTTGTTTACTCATTTAACAATAAAAAAGTTATGCTTTCGGGTAGCGATGTTCACCACGCCAAAGCTTTTGGTAACGCAGGAATTGCGTTTGATACACCCGTTACCGACTATCCCACCTTTTTAGAAAAAGTTAAAAAAGGTGACTTTAAATTAATCTACCCCGAATTTTAGGTGAAAAGTATGTTTACAACTGTTAAAGGACTTAAAATTGAATATACCGAGCAAGGCGAAGGCACCCCTGTTCTTTTGCTTCACGGATGGGGCTCTTCCTTTGCGGTTTACGGCAGAATAATGAATGCTTTGAGTAATAAATGCCGTTTGGTTGCCGTTAATTTTCCCGGTTGCGGCGAGAGTGAAACCATGAAAGAACCTTGGAATTTAGAGGATTATTGCGATTTTTGTCTTGAATTTATGAAAAATGTGGGACTTGAAAATCCCATACTCATAGGTCATTCCCACGGCGGCCGAGTAATTTTAAAAATGACCGCCGAGAAAATGGTTAATCCCCCTAAAATTGTTTTGCTTGACAGTGCGGGACTTATCCCCAAAAAGACCTTTAAGCAAAAATACCGTGCTAAAAGCTTTAAGGCAATTAAAACTGTTTTAACCTTGCCTGTTATCAGAAATTTCAGTGAAGACCTTTTGCAAAAGGCTAGAAATCATTACGGCTCAGCGGACTATAACGCCGCTCCCGAAGTGCTTAGAAAAACTCTTGTTAGCCTTGTTAACACGGATTTGAAAGATATTTTACCTAACATCTCTTGTCCCTCTCTCCTGATTTGGGGCGACCTTGACACCGCAACTCCCTTAGAAGACGCTAAAACCATTGAAAGTCTTATCCCCGATGCGGGTCTTTGTGTCCTTAAAGGCACAGGGCATTACTCATTTTGCGAAAGTCCCTTTGAGGCCGAAGCAATTTTAAAAAGCTTTATATGAAAGGAAGGTTTTGATGAATTATTACCTGTTAATATCCCTTGTTTTGGCAGCATTCTCTTCAATTTTCACCCTTAGCCGCCAACTGCAAATGCTACAGCAAAATTCATACTATCCTTCAAGATATTTTTCCTGGCTTAGGGACAATTTGCCTTTTTACGAGGTTTTAATGTTCCTTATAACATCTATTTTATTTATTTTTAAATTCAATATTCCCTTGGTTATATTTTGTGCTGCAGTAGCCGCCATAAGAATACCAAGATACTTAAATATTCAGAAAAAATCCATTAAAAAATTGGTTTTCACCGCAAGAGTAAAAAGACTTTTTGCAACCGCTATCATAATTCAGGTTATTTTGATTTCAGTTTATGCGATATGGCCTATAACTTTTGCAGGCAGACTTTGCTTAGATTTCAGCTTTGTATTTTCCTATTTAGTGCCCGTTTTCACCTTTGTTATTTGGGTGGTTACCTTACCCATTGAAAAAGCATTTAATTTATACTTTATAAACGATGCCAAAAAAATACTTCGCTCATATAAGGGTTTAAAAGTTATTGGCATTACAGGAAGTTACGGAAAAACCACCACTAAATTTATTTTAACCCGAATTTTAAGTGAGAAATTTAATGTCGTATGCACCCCTCATAGTTTTAATACCCCTATGGGTGTTGTAAGAACTGTGCGGGAATATTTCAAGCCTCAGACACAAATTTTTGTTTGTGAGATGGGTGCTAAAAATATTGGCGATATTAAAGAAATATGCAAAATTGTGCACCCTGATTTTGGTCTTATTACTTCAGTTGGCGAACAACACCTTGAAACCTTTAAGAATGTTGACAATGTATTTAAAACCAAGTTTGAATTAGCCGACGCTGTTTCACAAAAGCAAGGTCTTACCTTTGTTAATGGCGACAGCGATGAAATTATAAACCGAATAAACCCGGAAGATTTTAAGGTTTACGGAAGCAATAATAATTTTAACTACAGCATTAGTAATATTACATGCGGCAGAAACGGTTCTAAATTCGACCTTAATTTAGGCGATACTACCGTTACACTTACAACCAAGCTTTTAGGCAAACACAGTATTGTAAATATTGCGGGTGCCGCCGCTCTATCTTATAGTTTAGGCGTTTCGGCTGATGATATTAAATTTGCAGTAGCATCGCTAAAACCCACCGAGCACCGATTAGAGCTTAAAAACAGTGTTAATCGCTCACTTTTGATCGATGATGCATATAACGCCAACCCCGAAGGCTCGATAGAGGCAGTTAATGTTTTAAACTCCTTTGAGGGTATGAAAAAGGTTATTATCACCCCTGGTCTTATTGAACTTGGAGAGCGTGAATATGACTGCAACTTTAATTTAGGTGTTGCCGCCGCTTCGGTTTGCGATGTTGTGATTTTAGTAGGTATCAACCGCTCAAAGCCTTTGGCAGAGGGTGTTAAATCTACTGATTTTAACAAGGAAAACCTCCACATTGTTGGAAGTTTCAAGGACGCTATGGCAATTTACTCAAAAATAGCCGACAGTAACACTGTGGTGCTTTTAGAAAATGACTTGCCCGATAACTATTTGAACTAAGAGGTCTTTTTATGAAAACAAATGTAGCATTTTTTTACGGTTGCCGTTCGGTTGAACACGAGGTTTCTATTATTTCCGCCGTTCAGGCTATGATGGCAATAAACAAGGAAAAGTATGACATCACCCCCGTTTATGTTACAAAAGACGGCGAGATGTATACAGGCGAAAAGCTTTTCTTTATTGAAGAATACCGCGATTTGCCAAAGCTTTTAGAAAACTGCAAAAAAGTTTTCTTTGTTAGAGAAAACGGTAAAGTACTTATGAAGCAAGAATGTGAAAAAGGCTTCTTCAAAAAGGAAATCCCCCCTGTGGAAATTGATGTTGCTTTCCCAGTTGTTCATGGCACAAACTGTGAAGACGGCACAATTCAGGGTTACTTAGAGTTTTTAGGACTCCCCTATGTTGGCTGTGATATTTTATCCTCGGCAGTTGGTATGGATAAGGCAGTTTTCAAGGATGTTTTAATGAAAGCGGGACTTCCCGTGCTTGACTGTATCCGTTTCACTTCCCGTGAATATTTAAGCGACAAAGAGGGTATACAGGCTAAAATTACAGAAAAAATCGGTTATCCTCTAATTGTTAAACCCGTAAATTTAGGCTCAAGTGTCGGTATCAGCAAGGTAAACTCTGCAGAAGAATTAGACGAGGCTTTAACCCTTGCCATATCCTTTGCCGATAAAATCTTGGTTGAAAGAGCCGTTACTAAAATTCGTGAAATTAACTGCTCGGTTTTAGGCGATGTTAACGAGTGTTTTGCCAGTGTTTGCGAAGAACCCTTTATGAGCGATGAAATCCTTTCTTACGAAAATAAATACCTCTCTAACGCAAAGGGCGGTCAGAGTAAAGGTATGGCTTCTTTAGGCAGAAAAATACCCGCCGATTTAAGTGAAGAAAGAAGCAACGAAATCCGTGAACTTTCTTGCAAGATATTCAAAGCTATCGGTGCCAGTGGCGTTGTTAGAATTGACTATATTATCGACGGCGAGACTGATACTGTCTACGCCAACGAAATTAACACCATCCCAGGCTCCTTGGCTTTCTATCTTTGGGATGCTACCGATATGAAATATCCCGAGCTTTGCGAAAGACTAATTGAACTTGCTTTCCGCAGACAGCGTAACCGTGATAATTTAACCTTTACTATTGATACTAATATACTTTCAGGTGTTAAACTCGGCGGTGCAAAGGGAACAAAAGGAGCAAAGTTTTAATGACCGAACTGATTGTAAAGTTATTCATAAAAAACAGTGATGACATAAAGGACAATACTGTTAGAAAAGCATACGGAACCTTAGGCGGTTTTGTTGGAATTATATGCAACCTTATTTTGTGTGTGATTAAAATCACTGTAGGTTTAATTTCGGGCAGTATTTCCATTATGGCGGACGGCTTTAACAACCTTTCCGATATGGGCTCCTCTCTTATCACTATTATTGGTTTTAAAATTGCAGGAAAGCCTGCCGATAAAGACCACCCATTCGGTCATGGAAGAATAGAATACATATCGGCTTTTATTGTGGCTGTTCTTATTCTAATTGTGGGTGTTGACCTTCTTGAAAGCTCAGTTAGTGCTCTTATAAACAACAGTAAAGCGCCTACATACAGTGCTTTAGCTATTATTGTTCTTGCTGTTTCGGTTTTAATTAAGTTTTGGATGTTTTTATTCAACAAAAAGCTTTCAAATAAAATATCTTCCGAAGTATTATTTGCCACAGCTAAGGACAGTCTCAATGACGCTATTGCCACCGCTGTAATTTTACTCTCGGTTGCTGTTACGAAATTCGTAACTCTTCCCTTTAATCTTGACGCATTAATGGGTATTTTGGTGGCATTGTTTATACTTTGGTCGGGCATTAACTCCGCTCGTGATACACTTAATGAAATTTTGGGCAAACCGCCCGAAAAAGAGCTTATTGAAGAACTTGAAAGCATTATAATGTCCTTCAAAGAATTCGTTGGTATTCACGATTTAATTGTTCATAACTACGGTGTTGGCAGACAGTTTGCTTCGGTGCATGTTGAGGTGCCTCAGGATATAGACATTGTAAAATGTCACGAACAGGTTGACCTTTGTGAAAAGCTTGTGGGTGAGCAACTTAATTTAACTCTTGTCATTCATATGGACCCTATCGACATCAACAACGAAGCGGTAAATGACACAAAACAAAAATTATCCGATGCCATAAAGGTTATTGATGAAAATTTGACTCTTCACGATTTTAGGATGACACCATTAAGCGAAAAACGGACAAACCTTATTTTTGATGTTGTAGTCCCCCCAGAACTTAAAATCAGTGAAAAAGAGCTTGAAGAAAAAATTATAACTTTAGCAAAACTTATAAACCCAATTTTCGAATGTGTCATAACCTTTGATAACGATTTTTGCGGACACTAAGTAAAACTTAAAGAACCCCTTTGTGGGTTCTTTTTTTATTTTCTAATATTTTGCAAAAAAAGTGGAAAAGTATTAAAAGAACTAAACTTTGGAGGGATTTTATGAAAAATAAAATTTTGGCAACAATACTTTCATTAATTTGTATTGTTTCTTGTTTTTCTTTGGCAGGATGCGGCGAAAGAAAAGAAGCACTGGTTTATTATTTGAATTTTAAACCCGAATCTGCTGCTGTTTACGAGGAACTTGCAAAAAAATACGAAGAAGAAACAGGTATTGCCGTTAAGGTGGTTACTGCCGCCGCCAACACCTATGAGCAAACCTTGAAATCGGAAATTGCTAAATCCGATGCACCTACAATTTTTCAAGTTAACGGACCTATTGGTTATGACGCTTGGAAAGATTACTGCCTTGATATTAAAGACAGTAAACTTTACTCATTTTTAACAGATACAGACCTTGCAATTAAGGACGGTGACGGTATTTACGGCATCCCTTATGTTGTAGAGGGTTACGGCATTATTTACAACGATGCAATTATGGAAAAATATTTTGCCTTAAAATCAAAAAAGACTAACATTAATTCAGTTAGTGAGATTATTTCCTTTGACAAATTAAAGGCTGTTGTAGAGGATATGACCACCCAAAAAGAAACATTAGGAATACAGGGTGTTTTTGCCTCTACCTCACTTTCAAGCGGAGAGGATTGGCGTTGGCAAACCCACCTTTTAAACGTTCCGCTTTATTACGAAATGGTCGAAAATGACAACAAAAATGACCCAACTTTAAATCTTTTAGATGCTAAGGAAATTAAACACAACTATTCAAAAAACTTTCAAAATCTTTTTGACCTTTATATAAACAACTCGGTAACCGCAAAAACACTTTTGGGTTCAAAATCGGTTGCCGATTCGATGGCAGAATTTGCATTAGGTCAGGTTGCTATGGTACAAAACGGTAACTGGGGTTGGTCTCAGATTTCGGGTGTAAAGGGAAACACAGTTAAAGAAAGCGATGTTAAAATGATGCCTATGTATATAGGAATAGAGGGCGAAGAAAACCAAGGTATTTGCATTGGAACTGAGAATTATTTTGCAATTAATAAAAATGTTTCAAAAGAAAAACAAGAGGCTTCTTTAAAATTCCTTGAATGGTTATTCTCAAGCGAAACAGGTAAAAAATATGTCAGTGAAAAATTAGGATTTATCACACCTTTCAACACATTTACCGAGGCAGAACAACCCGCCGACCCATTAGCAAAAGAAATTGTGCGTTATATGTCAGATGAAAAATATGAAAACATTCCTTGGATATTTACCGCTTTCCCCAGCGAAGCCTTTAAAAAGGATGTTGGCAACGCATTGCTTGATTACGCTCAAGGCACTAAAAAATGGGAGGATGTTGAAAAAACAGTTATTTCCAAATGGAAGAGTGAGCGTTCTTGAAAATAAACCAATACAGAAGATATTTTCCCATTTTTGTAGCCCCTTGTCTTGTTGCATTTTTAATTGCCTTTGTAATCCCCTTTGTTATGGGACTGTTTCTTTCCTTTACCGAGTTTAGAACTGTTAGCAACGCTCAGTTTGTGGGAATAGAAAATTATATAAGAGCCTTTAGTGATGACAGCGGTTTTTTAGAGTCCCTTTGGTTTACTGTTAAATTTGCAATCATTTCGGTTATAACCATAAATGTTTTTGCCTTTTTCTTGGCGCTGATTTTAACTAAATCGGTGCCTGGAACAAAGCTTTTTCGAACTGTATTTTTTATGCCGAATTTGATAGGCGGTATCGTACTAGGCTATATTTGGCAAGTTATTATAAACGGTGTTCTATATAATTTTAATTACTCTATAACCTCTGACCCAACCTTTGGATTTTGGGGGCTTGTAATTCTTATGAATTGGCAAATGATAGGTTATATGATGATAATTTATATTGCGGGAATACAAAATATCTCGACAGATATTTTAGAAGCCGCAAAGGTGGACGGTGCGGGTGGTTTTGTTACCCTGACCAAAATAATTATCCCATCAGTTATGCCTTCTATTACCATTTGTCTTTTTCTTACAATTACAAACTCGTTTAAGCTTTTCGACCAAAACTTAGCACTCACCGCAGGTGCACCCGCAAACCGCACCCAAATGGTTGCCCTTAATATATACGAGACCTTCTATTCCCGCAACGGGTATGAAGGTGTGGGTCAAGCGAAAGCCGTTATGTTCTTTGTGATTGTGGCGGTTATAGCATTGGCGCAACTTTATTTAACAAGGAGAAAAGAGGTAGAAAATTAATGAAAGAAAGATTTTTTAATACTCTATACTTCTTTATTCTTCTTATTTTATCAGTGCTTTTTATTTTCCCTGTCTTTGTTGTGGTTATAAACTCACTTAAGTTCAAGTTTTCTATTGCCACCGCTCCCTTTGTTTTGCCAAACGCAGATACCTTTAGCGGAATAGAAAACTATACCACAGGTATTGAAACAACCGGTTTTCTTTCGGCTTTAGGTTGGTCTTTGTTTATAACGGTATTTTCGGTTGGGGTTATTATAGTTTTCACCTCAATGACTGCTTGGTATATAACAAGGGTAAAGTCGCTTTTTAACAGTCTTTTATATTACGCCTTGGTCTTTTCTATGATTGTACCATTTCAGATGGTAATGTTTACAATGTCCAAGGTGGCAAATGTTTTAAGACTTGATAACCCACTTGGAATAATTTTAATCTATTTGGGATTTGGAGCAGGACTTTCGGTATTTATGTTTTCGGGCTTTATAAAAACTGTTCCCAGAACAATAGAGGAAGCGGCAACCATTGACGGTTGCAACACCTTTCAGGTTTTTTGGCTTGTGGTTTTCCCCGTGCTCAAACCCACAGCAATTACAGTAGCTATATTAAATACTATGTGGATTTGGAACGACTATCTGTTGCCTTATCTTGTAATAGGAAAAGATTATAAAACAATACCCATAGCCGTACAATATTTAAAGGGAGGATACGGCTCGGTAGATATGGGCGCTTTAATGGCTATGCTAGTTTTATCTATTATCCCCGTTGTGGTATTCTATCTTTTGTGCCAAAAATATATCATAAAAGGAGTAGCCTCAGGTGCAGTTAAGGGCTAAATTTGAAAATCGTAAAAGGGGAATTTTACTTCCCCTTTCCTCTTTGCCGTCTAATTACGGTATTGGAACACTGGGAATTGAAGCATACAACTTTATAGACCTTTTAAGGGAAACGGGACAAAATTTTTGGCAAATACTGCCTCTATGCCCTGTAGGCCGTGGCAACTCGCCTTATGCTTCAATCAGTTGTTTTGCGGGGGAGATTCTTTATATTGACCTTGATATGTTAGTAGACGACGGACTACTAACAAAAAGCGAGATTGGTTGCTATAGTTTTTCAAAAAATATAGATTACAAAAGGGTAAGAGAATTTAAAATTCCTTTGCTGAAATTGGCGTCAAGCCGTTTTAACAAGGATAACGAGGATTTTGAAAACTTCTGCAGAGAAAATGATTATTGGCTTCAAAGTTTTGCATCGTTTTGCTCCCTTAAAAACGAAATTTCAGAAGATTTTCATAAAATAACTCAGTATTTGTTTTTTAAACAGTATAAAAAACTTCACGCTTACGCTAACCAAAACGGCATTAAAATTATCGGCGATATCCCCTTTTATGTAGATTTAGAAAGTGCCGATGTTTGGGCTAATCCCGAAATCTTTGAATTTGGCGAAGATTTAAAACCAACCCTTGTTGCAGGTGTTCCGCCTGATTTTTTCAGTAGCACAGGTCAACTTTGGGGAAACCCCGTTTATAATTGGGAATACCTTAAACAAAATAATTATGATTGGTGGCAAAAAAGACTTATTCATAACGCAAAGCTATATGATGCCATAAGAATAGACCACTTCAGAGCCTTTGCAAATTATTACTGTATCCCCGCTAATTCCTCTGACGCTACAAAAGGTTTTTGGAGAAAGGGTGTGGGGGAGGACTTTTTTAATCAAGTAAAAGAAAAACTCTCAAACACTATGATTATTGCAGAGGATTTGGGCGGTGAGGAAGACCCGCTTGTTATTGAACTTTTAAATAAAACAGGTTTTCCAAATATGAAGGTTTTGCAGTTTGCCTTTAGTTCTGATGAAAGTAATATCTTTCTGCCAAGAAATTTCGGTAAAAACTGTGTTTGTTATACAGGTACTCACGATAATGATACAACTCTTGGCTGGTATGAAAAATTGTCCGTGGACCAAAAAGACCTTTTCAAAAAACTAGTACCGCAAAAATACAATTCCCCTGTTTTAAATCTTATTTCCTTTGCAATGGACTCTAAGGCCGAAATTGTAATTATACCTTTTACTGATTATTTAGAGTTAAACTCAGACTGCCGAATCAACACCCCCTCAGTACCTGAAGGCAACTGGGAATGGCGATTTGAAAGACAACAAATAACCGAAAATCTTAAAGAAAAAATTAAAAATTTTTAGACTCCTGCTCTTGACTTTATACACGCTTTTATGTATAATTGTATACAATTATACAAATGAGGTGAAAAAATGCTGGAATTATCCAATAAGACCAACCTATTAGAGCAGGCTACATATAAGTATTCCCTGCAGGATATTGAAAATCCTAATTTGTATCGTGATCTTTATCCCTATGATAATGTTCCGAAAATTGCTTTTAACCACCGTAGAGTCCCTATGGGTATGCCCGAAGAAATTTGGATTACCGACACATCTCTCCGCGACGGTCAGCAATCGGTTGAGCCTTATACAGTTAAACAGATTGTAGACCTTTACAAGCTTATGTCCAAGCTTGGCGGTCCTTACGGAATAATTCGACAGACCGAGTTTTTCGTTTACAGTCAAAAAGATAGAAAGGCTTTGGAAGAATGTCAGGCTTTAGGACTTAAGTTCCCCGAAATTACAACCTGGATTAGAGCAAACAAGGAAGACTTTAAGCTTGTTAAAGATTTGGGTATTCGCGAAACAGGAATTTTGGTTTCTTGCAGTGACTATCATATTTTCAAAAAACTTAAAAAAACCCGTAAAGAAGCAATGGAAGGCTACTTAGCCGCCGTCGCTCAGGCTTTTGAGGCTGGTGTTATGCCAAGATGCCACTTAGAGGATATTACAAGGGCTGACTTCTACGGCTTTGTTGTTCCCTTTGTTAACGAGCTTATGAAAATGTCAAAGGATGCAGGTATCCCTGTTAAAATCCGTGCTTGTGATACAATGGGTTACGGCGTACCTTTCAGCGAAGTTGCACTGCCTAGAAGTGTTCCGGGTATTATTTACGGTTTACAGCATTATTCTGATGTTCCAAGCGAAATGTTAGAATGGCACGGCCACAATGACTTTTATAAGGCTGTTGCGAATGCCTCTACCGCTTGGCTATATGGTGCATCCGCCGTTAACTGTTCCCTTTTAGGTATCGGCGAGCGTACAGGTAATGTGCCGCTCGAGGCTATGATTATGGAATACGCTTCACTCAGAGGCTCTCTTGACGGAATGGATACCACTGTAATTACCGAAATTGCTGACTATTTTAAAAATGAGATGGGATATAAAGTTCCGCCAATGACACCCTTTGTTGGCAAGAACTTTAATGTTACAAGAGCGGGTATTCACGCCGACGGACTTTTAAAGGACGAGGAGATTTACAATATATTTGATACAAACAAACTCCTCAACCGCCCCGCCTCTGTTTCGGTTAGCAAAACAAGCGGTCTTGCGGGTATTGCTTATTGGATTAATAACAACTACCGTCTTAAAGGTGATAAAGCCATTGATAAAAAACACCCCCTTGTAATTGCCCTTAAGGATTGGGTTGACAAGGAATATGAAGACGGTAGACAAACCGCACTTTCAGATATTGAGCTTGAGAACAAAATAGGCGAACTATCGGGAGGTAAATTCTGATGATTATACATAAGACTGTGTCCCTTGCCGACCAAGTTTTCGAACACATTGAAACCGATATTTTAAGCGGTAAATATGGGCGCGGCGAAGTTATTACCGAGGGTAAACTCAGTGCCGAGTTAGGTGTTAGCCGCACCCCTATAAGAGAGGCTTTAAGAAGACTAAGTCAAGAACACTTGATTGAAGAAAGCGGTAAAGGAAGCGTTGTTATTGGTATTTCCGAAAAGGATTTAGACGACATTTTCCTTATTCGCAAACAACTTGAAAGCCTTGCGGCTTCTATGGCGGCAAAGCACCACAACGAAGAACAGTTGGAAGAACTCCGCGAGGTTTTGGAACTTCAGGAATTTTATATGGGCAAGAGCGACACCGAACACATAAAACATATGGATAACAAATTCCACAGTATTCTTTACAAACTCACAGGAAGTAATATCTTTTATGATACCCTCGTTCCCCTGCACCGCAAAATTCAAAAATACCGCCGTGCGTCTTTGCAAAAGCCAAGCCGCGCTAAAGATTCGGTTTTAGAGCATCGCAAAATTTTTGAGGCTATATTGGAAAGAAATGAAGAACTTGCTTCAAAATATGCTTTAGAGCATATTGAAAACGCTTATAACCATATAAAGAGAGGATAAAAATAATGGGTTTAACTATTGCACAAAAAATCATTAAGGCTCATATGCTTTCGGGCGATATGACAGTTGGAAGCGAAGTGGCCTTAAAAATCGACCAGACCTTAACTCAGGATGCTACAGGTACTATGGCTTACCTTGAGTTTGAAACAATGGGCTTAGACCGTGTTAAAACCGAAAAAAGTGTTGCTTACATAGACCACAACACATTACAGTCTGGCTTTGAAAATGCCGACGACCACAGATACATACAATCGGTTTGTAAAAAGCACGGAATTTATTTCTCACGCCCCGGTAACGGCATTTGCCACCAAGTTCATCTTGAGCGTTTCGGCAAACCCGGTAAAACCTTAATTGGTTCTGACAGCCACACCCCCACAGGCGGCGGTATCGGTATGCTTGCAATGGGTGCAGGCGGTCTTGACGTTGCTGTTGCAATGGGCGGCGGTGCTTACTATATCACAATGCCTAAAATGTATAAGGTTAACCTTACAGGCAAACTCAGACCCTTTGTTACCGCAAAGGACGTAAGTCTTGAGATTTTAAGAATTTTATCTGTTAAAGGCGGCGTTGGTGCCATTATTGAATGGGGCGGCGAGGGTATTAAAACTCTATCTGTTCCTGAACGTGCCACCATTACCAATATGGGTACTGAGCTTGGCGCTACAACCTCAATATTCCCCTCTGACGAAATTACCAAGGCTTTCTTAGAGGCTGAGGGCAGAGGCGAGGATTATGTTGAACTTTCAAGCGACCCCGACGCAGTTTACGACAAGGTTATCGACATTAATTTAAGCGAATTAAAACCCCTTATCGCTTGTCCCCACAGCCCCGACAATATTGTTACTGTCGAGTCTTTAAAGGGCACTAAGGTAGACCAGGTTTGCATTGGTTCTTGCACCAACTCTTCCTTACTCGATATGCTTAAGGTTGCGACACTGCTCAAGGGCAAGGTTATTGACCCCAGTGTCAGCCTTTCTATCTCCCCCGGCTCTAAGCAGGTTTTATCAATGCTTTCAGACTGTGGCGCTTTAACCGATATTTTGGCTAGCGGCGCCCGTCTTTTAGAGTGCGCTTGCGGTCCTTGTATCGGAATGGGCTTCTCCCCCAACTCTGCAGGTGTTTCACTTAGGACATTTAACCGCAACTTCGAGGGCAGAAGCGGTACTGCCGACGGTCAGGTTTACTTGGTTTCTCCCGAAACTGCAGTTGCCGCCGCAATTACAGGCTACATTACCGACCCTCAATTACTAGGAGATATGCCCGAGATTAAAATGCCCAAGTCTTTCAAAATTGACGACAGCGCAGTTATTCCACCCGCCAGTGTCGAGGAAGCCGAGAGTCTTGAGGTTTTACGCGGACCCAACATTAAACCTTTCCCCACCGAAATTCCTCAGGAAGACAGTCTTACTGCTAATTTAGCATTAAAGGTTGGCGATAATATTACCACCGACCACATTATGCCTGCAGGCGCTAAAATCCTCCCCTACCGTTCAAATATTCCCCACCTTTCACAGTTCTGCTTTGGCGTTTGCGACACCACATTCCCCGCAAGAGCAAAGGAACTTGGCAGAAGCATTATCGTGGGCGGTAGCAACTACGGTCAGGGCTCATCCCGTGAACACGCGGCTTTAGTTCCTATGTATTTAGGTGTTCGCGCAGTTATTACAAAGAGCTTTGCCCGTATCCATGTTGCAAACCTTATAAATGCAGGTATTATGCCATTAACCTTTAAAAACCCCGAGGATTACGATAAACTAAATCAGGGCGACACTTTAACCCTTACTAATGTGTTTGAGGGTATGGACAAAGGCGAAATTACCTTATTAGATGAAACCACAGGCGAAAGCTTTGCACTTGCTTGTTCATTTACCGAACGCCAAAAGGCAATTCTTAAAGCCGGTGGTCTTCTCTCCTTTACAAAGAAAGGTGAATAATAATGGAAAACTATATTGATTCTGCCGTTGCGCAATTTAAAACCCTTTTGACCGAGCAAATTGCCCGTCAACAAAAAATGGAAAACGACACTGCTTACACCGATTACAAAAAACTTGATAAAATTGTTATCGGTATTTGTGGTGGCGATGGCATTGGCCCCATCATTTCCCGTGAAAGCGACCGTCTTTTACAGTTTATTTTAAAGGATGAAATCGCAAGTGGTAAGGTTGAACTTAAAACCATTGAGGGCCTTACCATTGAAAACCGAATTGCTCAAAACAAGGCTATTCCCGATGATGTTTTGGCCGAAATTAAGTCTTGCAACGTAATTCTCAAGGCTCCTACCACAACCTTGAAAGGTGGTTCTCTTGAAAGCGCTAACGTGGCTATGCGCCGTGAACTTGACCTTTATGCAAATGTTCGCCCCGTTTGTGTTCCCGAAGAAAACATTGACTGGATTTTCTTCCGTGAAAACACCGAAGGTGAATATGTTTTAGGTTCCCGTGGTGTTGAAATTCCCGACACTTTAGCCTTTGACTTTAAGGTTACTACCAATGCAGGAACAAAGCGTATTGCTAAGGCGGCTTTCGAGTATGCAAGAAACAATGGCAAAACTAAGGTTGCAATCGTTACCAAGGCAAACATAATGAAAAAGACCGATGGCAAATTCTCGCAAATATGCCACGAGGTTGCAAAAGATTACCCCGAAATTGAAATTGATGAGTGGTATATCGACATTATGACTGCTAACCTTATTAATCCTGCAATCCGTTCACAGTTCCAGGTTGTTTTACTTCCTAATTTATACGGTGATATTATTACCGACGAAGCAGCCCAAATCCAGGGCGGTGTCGGAACAGCAGGAAGCGCTAACATCGGCGATGTTTACGCTATGTTTGAGCCTATCCACGGTTCAGCGCCCAGAATGATTGAAGCAGGCATCGGTGAATACGCAAACCCAACAAGTATTTTCAAGGCAACCGAAATGTTGCTTCGCCATATTGGTTTCAATGATAAGGCAGACAAGTTAAATGAGGCTTTGAATATTTGCACCGAAACCGAAAAACGCGTAGTTGTTACCGGTGATACCGACGGCGCTACATGTAAAGAGTTCGGCGACTATATAATGGAAACAATTGAAAAGCTATAATTTTAAAAGCACCACTTTTAAGTGGTGCTTTTTTATAATGGTTATGATTAGTCGAAACACTTCTGTTTCGACACAAAATCTTTGATTTTGTAACAAATTTCTCTTGAAATTTGTCCATATCCATTGCAATGAGTGTTGTGCAAAATTAAATTGCAAAAATTAATTTTGCCAAAGCTACTTAAAAAGTGGCTTGTCGAAGCGCTTTTCAGCGTTTCGACAAACAACATTCATTATAAGAACTTTCTTAAATCAATGGCTAATTGGGCTTCTAAGTTTATTAGTCTTTTGGTAATATCCTTTGATTTTTCATCTGCGGCGGCATACTGATTAAGATATTTATTAAGAGATTTCACACCCATATTACAGCCATCAGTCATAAGGTCGGCTACTGTATTATCGGTTTCGTTCATCTGAAGTTTAACTTCGGTCTTGATTTTAGCCATCTTTTCAGCCATAAAATTGGGGTCTTTGCCCTCATCCTCGTATTTTCCAAGTAATTCTTGAAGCTCCTTGTCAAGCTTATCGTGTTCGTCCTTACAAGCGTTGAGAAGCTTAACCAACTCCTCACTTTCTACTCGGTCTAAAACATCGCTTATGGACTTAACGCCCATTTTAATACCTGCGTCGCATTCTCTTAAAAGTCTTATTGTATCTTTTTCTATCATAAAAACACTCCCCTTTTTTGTAGTATATACATTAAAGGGGAGTTAATTCATAGGTTTTAATTAAACTTAATATCGCCTGTTTCGGTTTCTATTTCACATCTGCCGCCTCTTATACTTTTGGGAACATCAATATCACCCGTATCGGTTTTAGTTATGAACACTTTTGGGGTCAGAAAACTACCCGTCACATCGCCCGTATCGGTTTTAACAAAAATTTCTTTAGCATCGCATTTATCGAGCTTAACATCTCCTGTATCGGTTTTGATTTTAATAATATCAGCCGATGCCGAGTTCTTAATGTCTCCTGTGCTAATAGAAATATCAATATTTTTAAATTTAAAATCTTTAGGTATGTTAATATCTCCCGTGCTTTCTCTAATTGAAAGATTTTTATATTCGTTTTCGGGCAGATATACAATAATATCAGACTTTCCCATAGTTATACCGACATATTCATACCAATTTCTTTCATCAATTTGTTTAATTGTAAGGGTTTCATCTACAACTTCGGCAGAATAATATACATTTTCCTCTTCGTAGCAAACCACTTCGCATTTACCGTTTTGAGACAAAGCAAAAACTATATCTTCTGTATCAGTTTCTATTAATATGTTACTGAATTTATCATCTATCTGCCTATTGGTTTTATATTTTACCGTTGTTGCAAGTTTAGTAAAATCCCAATTATTTATTGTCATTGCAGAAGCAAAGATTGAAGCTCCAATAACAATAAAGAAGGTTGCAATAATGAGCCATATTTTCGTTTTTTTAGACATTACTCTTCCTCCTTTTTAATAAAAGATTTTTTAATACTAAACACAATCTTTTTGGTAAATAATAAAATGCCTTTTGTGGCAACTTTACAACTATAGAAAAACAATATAGAAAGTCCTATACAAACAAGCCCTGCAGATATTAAAGCCACACCTGTAAGTCCATTTTTATAAATACTGAGTATAATACCGCCTATAATTCCACCAAAAGCAGAGGCAATAATTGCCGAAAAGCAGGCCCAAAGTGAAACAATTACTGCCCACAAGGAAACATAAAGAGAAAAGATTACGGCAAATATTGCAATTAAAATTGCTAACCACAAAGGCGCACCCAAAACCAATAGCACAATTTCCCACGCCTTAATGCGTCTTTTGGGTTTTATTTTTTCCTTTGCAATTTTAGTGAGTGGAATATCTGCTACAATCTGCTCAACTATTTCATCAACGGTTCCAATTTCTGCAATAGCTTCCGCCTCTGAAAGTCCATCTTCAATGCGGTCCTCTATCATTTCGTTATAAAAATTAAGACGCTCTTCAATTTCGTTTTGGGGAAGTCCTGATAATTTATTATGTAAAGACAAAAGAAACTGCAATTCAGTCATTTCCCTCATCCTCCTTGGTTACAAATTTATATATTGAAAGAATTTCTCGCCATTCGTTTTTGAAATCCTCTATTCGCTTTAATCCGTGTTCGGTTATATGGTAGTATTTACGAAGTCGGCCACCGTGCTCCGCAGTTCTGACAGTCAGCATATTTGCACTTTCCAAGCGTTTTAAAATTGTATATAAGGTTGATTCGGACAACTCAATATATGGCTTCATATCTTTTATAATCTTATAGCCATAGGAATCTTCGTTTTTGATAGATGCCAAAACGCATACATCCAAAAGACCTCTTTTTAATTGAATATCCATACAATACCTCCTTTTACATAATACATCGTAACACGAAGTATTGTTTTTGTCAAGTCCTATAAATTCGTCTGCGAAGCAGACACCGAAGTTCTTCACTATTCACTATTACTTATTATTTCCAAAAATCCTCTTTATAAAAGCGTAGAGAACAGTGAAAAGTGAAGAGTGAACAGTGAAAAAGTAAAATCCCCATTCTTACGAATGAGGATTTTTGGCTGGGGTGGCAGGATTCGAACCTACGAATGCAGCAGTCAAAGTGCTGTGTCTTACCGCTTGACGACACCCCATTATTAAATTGTATTTATGTTTAAAGCACACTTTCGTGTGCTTTAAACTGAACTGGGGTGGAAGATGGGACTCGAACCCACGGTCTCCAGTGCCACAAACTGGCGCTTTAACCAACTAAGCTACATCCACCATAGTGCAAAAGTTATTATACCACATTTAAACTTATTGTCAAGAAAAAAATCTATTATTTTTTAAAGTGTTTTTCAAGTGTGATTTATCCTTAAATTTGGTAAATAAAAATTTACAAAAAAGTGAATTTTTTCTTTAGAAACAGTAAAAACTATTAAAAATATACAACCTTTGCAACCAGAGGTTGCGAAAAATTCAATGTTTTGTTGCTTGTATTATTGCTAAATATAATGTATTATTATATTTGTGATTGAATATATTACAAACGAATCCACTTCAAGGAGGACACAATATGACAATCGGCGAAAAAATCACTCAACTTAGAACTGCATTGGATATCTCTCAGGAAACCCTAGCAGATAAGCTTTCGGTTTCCCGTCAATCTGTTTCCAAATGGGAAATGGACCAAGCTCAACCTCAGATTGATAAAATTCTCCAGTTATGCGAGATTTTTAACATCACTGCAGATGAGCTTATATCTGATAAAATTTCAATCAACCCCACCCCCGCAGGTGCGCCTGTTAAAAATAAATATTTTGGTACTGACGGTTTCAGAGGCGAAGCTAACCTCAACCTTACTTCTATGCACGCATATAAAGTAGGCAGATTTTTAGGTTGGTATTATTCCTCAAAACTTTCAGGCTGTGCTTCATCGGGCTACCGTCCCAAAATTGTTATCGGTAAAGACACCCGCCGCTCAAGTTATATGCTTGAATATTCCATCGTTGCAGGTATTACCGCTTCGGGTGCTGACGCTTATATGCTTCACGTAACCACTACCCCCAGCGTTTCTTATGTTACCCGTCAGGATGAATTTGACTGCGGTATTATGATTACTGCATCTCACAATCCTTTTTATGATAACGGAATTAAGGTTATAAACAAATACGGTGAAAAGCTCGACGATGAGACCACTGCTTTAATCGAAGCATATATTGACGGTAACCTTTCCGCTTTAGGTGTTAAGGGCGAAGACCTCCCCTTAGCTCACAGAGAGCGCATCGGCGAAATTGTTGATTACTCAGCAGGCAGAAACAGATATGTAGGTTACCTCATTTCTGTTGCATCTAACTCATACAAAAAACTCCGTATCGGTCTTGACTGTGCTAACGGTGCTTCTTGGATGATTGCAAAATCTGTTTTTGACGCTCTCGGCGCTCAGACAGTTATTATTGGAAACGAGCCTAACGGACTTAATGTTAACAACGGCTGCGGCTCAACACATATGGAAAATCTCTGCAATTTAGTTAAAGAGCAACACCTTGATGTCGGCTTTGCTTTTGACGGTGATGCTGACCGCTGTATTGCTGTTGACGAAAACGGAAATATTATTGACGGCGACGCTATGATGTATATCTTAGCAAACCGCTTAAAATCTCGCGGAATGTTAAACGGCAACACAGTTGTTGCAACAGTTATGTCTAACAGCGGCTTCTTTGCTTCACTTAAGAAGCTAGGCATTGAGTGTGACCAAACCAAGGTCGGCGACCGCTTTGTATATGAATCAATGCAAAACAATAACTTTAGTCTCGGCGGTGAGCAGTCGGGTCATATTATCCTTAAAAAATACGCCACCACAGGCGACGGTATCTTAACCGCTATTATGTTGGCTGAGGAAATGTGCGACCGCAAGATGTCTTTAGCTAAGCTTTCCGAAAACCTTATGCTTTATCCTCAACATCTCATTAACCTTAGAGTTAAGAGCAAGGCGGATGTTATGAACGATGCCGAAGTTTTAGCTGCTAAAGAAGAGGTTAACAAGCTAATCGACGGAAATGGCAGAGCGCTTCTTAGAGAAAGCGGAACAGAGCCGGTTATCCGTATTATGATTGAAGCTGAAACTAACGAGCTTTGCGCCCAATACGCTGAAATGATTGCAAAAGTTATTAAGGAAAGAGGTCATTTGAGTGAATAAGTTAGTTAAAACCTGTGAACTATATGACTGTCAAGTTCCTTATTTAAAAGATTTTTTCAATTCTTTTGAATATCCTTGGGAGATGCTTCCCAAAATCAAAGACCTTATCGCTTCCCTATTGGAAAGCGGAATTGAAGGCTTCACCGAGCTTAAAGAGGGTGTGCTTGTAGGCAGAAACGTTACCATTGCTCCTACAGCTACTATTGAAGCCCCAGCTATAATCGGACACGATACAGTAATTCGTCCCGGTGCTTATATTAGAGGCAACCTTATCACAGGAAGCGGTTGTGTTATCGGCAATTCATCTGAATACAAAAATGCTATTTTGCTTGATAACGTTCAAACACCTCATTACAATTATATCGGCGATTCTATTTTAGGTAACCGCGCCCACACAGGTGCAGGTACCGTTTGCTCCAACCTTAAATCTGACGGTAAAAATGTTGTTATCCGCGGCGACAAGGATTATGAAACAGGTCTTCGTAAAATTGGCGGAATTTTAGCCGACGGTGCGGATGTTGGTTGCGGATGCGTTATTAATCCAGGTACTGTAATAGGCAAAAAAACTTCTGTTTATCCATTAACCATGCTCAGAGGAGTTTACCCCGCTAACTGCATTGTTAAATCCACAAAAGAGTATGTTTTAAGAAAGGAAAATTTTTAATGAAATTCATCACTGTTAAAACCTATGAAGAGTTAAGTGAGAAAGCTGCTGACATTATCGCTTCTCAAATCATTGTTAAGCCCAACTGTGTGTTAGGTTTGGCTACAGGCTCCTCACCTGTTGGCACTTATAAAAGACTTATCAAGGACAACGAGAACGGAAAAATTGATTTTTCAACCGTTACAAGTGTTAACCTTGACGAGTATGTTGGTCTTGATGTTACAAACGACCAAAGCTATCGTTACTTTATGAATGACAATTTCTTTAATCATGTTAACATTGATAAATCCAAGACCTTTGTTCCCAACGGTTGTGCCGCTGATTTAAAAGCAGAGGGCGAAGCTTATGACAAGATGATTAAAGATTTAGGCGGTATTGATTTACAGCTTTTAGGTATTGGACTTGACGGTCATATTGGTTTCAATGAACCTGATTCTTGCTTTGTTGGTCCCACCCACGAAGTAACTCTTGACGAGTCTACCATCAAGGCAAACGCTCGTTTCTTTGCTAATGAGGACGAAGTTCCAAAGACCGCTATCACAATGGGTATGATGTCTATTATGCAAGCAAGAAAGATTCTTTTGGTTGCTAACGGTGCTGCTAAAAAGGAAATTATTGAAAAATCCTTCTTTGGCCCCATCACCCCCGAAGTTCCCGCTTCGATTCTTCAGTTACACCCCGATGTAACCGTAATTTTCAGTGAAAACTAAAAACTTCAAAAAAAGCTGTTTGATTTAAGGTCAAACAGCTTTATTTTTATTGCATTTTTTGTCTAAATATAGTAGAATATTAGGGTATGGAACGAGGTGGGACTAATGGTAAAGAAAAAACATTCTAAAAAGAAACTCACAGCGAGAATTATAACAGCTTTTTACTCATTCGTTTTAATTGCTACTATTGCTATTTTGGGGTTTGTTGCCATAAGTCTGACCAAAGCAGAAAAAGAGACCGTTAAAGAACCTTCTGTTTCTTCGGCTTCAAGCGAAATCAAGTTTAAAGAAACCACCGCCACCGTACTTTCTACGGGAGATATTATGGTACATAGCCCTCAACTAAACGGAGCTTTCATTCCCTCAAGCGGTGTGTATGATTTCAGCGCTTTTTTTAAAGAAACCGCTCCCTATTTTAAAAAAGCCGATTTAAGCATTGGTAACTTAGAGGTTACCTTTGGCGGGAACGAGGGCAGAGAATACTCGGGTTACCCAATGTTTAACACACCAGACAGTCTGGCAGACGCTATTAAGGACTCAGGTCTCAATCTCCTTTTAACCTCAAATAACCACAGCTATGACACAGGTCTTTCAGGACTTAAACGCACAGTGCAGGTGCTAAAGCAAAAAGGCATTGATTACACAGGAACAAGGGAATTCGAAACAGAGCCCGTATATAAAATCAAAAAAATCAATAACATTAATATAGGAATCATAAACTATACCTACGAAACTTCTCCCGCAAACCCCACCGCAGGCAGAAAATATTTAAACGGCTCAGTAATCAGTGCTGAAGCCAATAACCTTATTAACACCTTTAGTTACAATAACATTAATGCTTTTTATACCGACATACAAACAAATCTCAGCAAAATGAAGGACGAGGGTGCCGAGTTTTTAGTGGTTTATATCCATTGGGGTAACGAATACCAAACTTCGCCCAACACCCACCAAAAATCTATTGCTCAGAACCTTTGCAATATGGGTGTTGACATTATAATCGGAAGTCACCCACATGTTATTCAACCTGTAGAGTTAATAACAAGCGAAGATTCCACACACACTACTGTTTGCCTTTATTCAACGGGCAACGCCGTTTCAAATCAACGCCAAGAGGTAATGACAAGCTGTCCCACAGGTCACACTGAGGATGGTATGCTCTTTGAGTTTACACTTAAAAAGACCAAAGACGGTGTTATCTTGTCGAGTCTTGACTTAATTCCCACTTGGGTTAACAAATATCTTAAGGACGGAAGATACCAATACACCATCTATCCGCTGGAAAATCCAAATGATTTAGGAAAATATTCCTTTAATGCCACCGAGCTTAGCAAAGCCCAAAAATCTTACGAGAGAACAAAAGAAATTGTGGCAATAGGACTTACTGAATGTCAGCAGTCTGTCGGCTGTGATATAACCTTTAATTAAAATGCGAAAGGAACCACTATTATGATTAAAGAGAATTACAGGCTTTGGAAAGAAAAAGCTATCAAAGACCCCGACCTTGTAAAAGAGCTTATAGAGCTTGAGGGTAATGATGAACTTATATCCGACGCTTTTTATAAGAATTTAGAGTTTGGTACTGCAGGCCTTAGGGGGGTTATCGGCGCAGGTACAAACAGAATGAATATATACACTGTAGGTCAAGCCACACAAGGTCTTGCAGCTTATGTAAATTCATTGACCGACAAGGGCACAGTTGCCATTGCTTATGACAGCCGTATTAAATCGGAAGAATTTGCAAAGACCACCGCTTGTGTTTTTGCCGCTAACGGAATTAAGGTTTATATTTACCCTGAACTCGCTCCTACACCAATGCTTTCCTTTGCTGTTCGCAGACTTAAATGCGATGCAGGTGTTGTAATAACTGCAAGTCACAACCCCGCAAAATATAACGGCTACAAGGCATATGCTCCTGACGGAAGCCAGTTAGGACCCGAAGCCGCAGATTATGTGCTTTCAATTATGCAGAGTGTTGATATTTTTGACGGCGTTAAATACTGTGATTTTGATGAGGCTGTAAAGAACGGTCAAATCGAATACATAGGCGAAGATATTATTAATGACTATTTAGAAAATGTTATGGCTCAGCGTATTGAGCCTGATGCCGATGTTTCTGATTTAAGGGTTGTTTACACTCCTTTAAACGGTGCTGGAAATAAGCCTGTTCGCGAGATTTTAAAGCGCATTGGCGTTAAAAATGTATTTGTTGTGAAGAGCCAAGAGCATCCCGACGGCAACTTCCCCACCACGCCCTTCCCCAACCCTGAATTTGAGCAGACCTTTGAATGCGCCTTAGAACTTGCAAAAACCACCAACCCTGACTTGCTTCTTGCAACCGACCCTGACAGTGACCGTGTTGGTATTGCTGCAAACATTGACGGCACATTCAAACTTTTCACAGGCAACGATGTTGGCGCACTTCTCTTAAACTATATTTTAGAACGCAAAACCGAAAAAGGCACTTTGCCTAAAAATCCTGTTGCTGTTAAAACTATCGTTTCAACCGAGCTTTGCCAGAAAATTACAGATTTTTATGGTTGCACTCTTATTAATGTGCTGACAGGCTTTAAGTTTATTGGTGAACAAATAACAATTTTGGCTGACAAAGGCGAACAAGACCGCTATATTTTAGGTTTTGAAGAAAGCTACGGTTATCTAGCCGGTGACTATGCCCGTGATAAAGATGCTGTTGTTGCCTCAATGTTAATCTGTGAAATGGTTGCATTCTATAAATCACAGGGTCAGAATTTAGAGCAGGTTATGAACTCGATTTACGATAAATTCGGTTACTATGCTTCGGCTCAAAAGAGCTTTACTTGTGAGGGTCAATCTGGTATGGCAAAGATTGCTTCTATAATGGAGCGTCTCCATAACACTCCTCTCACTGATTTAGGCGGTAAAAAAATTGTTAAAATCAGTGATTACGAGTTATCCGTTACCAAAGACCTTAATACTAACAAGGAAACACCAATCACATTACCTAAATCAAATGTAATTTCCTTCACTTTTGAGGATGACAGTTACATTATTGTTCGTCCCTCGGGAACTGAGCCTAAGATAAAACTCTATTTAGGTGCTGTGGGTGAAGATAAAACTTCTGCCGACGAGCAGTTAGAAAAACTTGTAAAAATCGGCACCGAAGCATTAGGATTTTAAATCTAAAACCTCAAGGAGTTTTCTCCTTGAGGTTTTTTTAATACCACATAAATAATATATAAATACCGCAAATTCAAATCAAAAGGATAAGATTTGTCCTATTTGCGACCACTGTTCCTGCGAACACTCACCTAACAGAAATTGATAATATCGTCATTTAACTAAAACTTGTCCATCGCCCTTTTGGAGGATTAAAATTTCCTCTTCCCTAAGGGCGTCGGTATTTATATATACCAAAATTTCCTGAGAATCGGCAGAGATACAACTAAATTCATAACACCGCTTTTCTTCACTATCGGTAGGAATAAGCGCTAATCTCACATCATTTATTTGAAGCTTTGAACTAACGATATTTCTTGCCTCTTCCTCAGTGATTTGCGGCGTTTCAAAAGCTCTGGCTTTATGGTTTGAAATGTATCCTCCAGCCTCGTAAAATACAATCTCCCCGTCATCCTCAGCAACGCCAACTTTAACAAGGTCGGTGTAACAAAGTGTTTTGCCATCAAGAAAAGCAAAATTTATAACACATACTCCGCCATAGCTTGAATAATAGGTTTCCTTTAAATTTCTCATTCCTATACTGTCAAGGTAAGCCGACGCCTTCAAAAGCGACTGGTCATAACTTAAAAGCACATCTGCAATTTCTCTTTCTTTTCTAAGATAAAGCAGGTACCCACCTTGCTTTGTAATCCCTACAGTTACACCTGCCCCGAGAAAATCAAAGGTGGCAATTTTTCCTTGACTCTCCCCTGCAAATTCAAGGTTACCCTCTCCCGAGTATTTTATCGCATTTTTAAGAGCCTCGTCGTGAGAGATTACTGCTGTTTCCTTTAAAAGAGTAGGCTCTTTATTTAAAATATGGTCGGAGTAAGGTCCATCGTAAATCAGGGTTGGGTAATCTTTAAATTCGTCTTCCAACTCGGTCAGAGAGACGCTCAAACCCTTTTCTTCTACAGTCTGAGAAATTTCACGGTCAAGAGTTGCAGCCCAATATTCAAGATTATTATAATCATCACGCGAAGTTCTTAATAATTCCGCTACATTCCGAGAAATTTCGCTTAGTTTTTCAATATTGGCCGTATCCTGAGCAGACAAACCCTCTTCGTCTAATCTTTCCGACAAGGAATAGGCGTAATTTCCTACTTGAGAAAAAAAGAGGTTTAAAGAACTCAACCGATCGGCAATGGGAAGTTGGGACAAGGTAGATTTGCAAATCTCCGCCTCGGTCAAAAGCTTTGAAGCCATACGGCTAATCTGCGGTTTAGTGGTTAAAAACCTTGTTTTATTGAGTATTGTTGCAATATTTCCCGTTGCAGTATTTAATTCGTCAAGCATATAGGAATAAGTATTTTCTATATTCAAAATATATGCCTTATTTTCCTTGTTTGTTTTATAAAAAAAGCCTAAACAAACAAGGGCAATGCTAAGGGAAAAACTTACCGTTCTAACGGCATTTCGTCTGCTCATAAAAGCCTCCAAAATTCATTTTCCTTAGTATTGCCCAAAATTTACATATTATTTAATTTTTTATCCAGATATTGCCTTACCTCATCACAGGACAAATTCAGCGCACAAGCAAGTTCCTCTAAAAGAAGCTTTTCTGCTAAAGCCATATACCTTTCATCTACATATCCGGGTTTTTTGCGGTTTTCTAAAGCAGTTTTTCTCTTGTGGTAAAGCCTTGACGCCAACCCTACCAAATCCTCGCAGTTATGGGTTGCTATCATCATATCATACTGCTCTTTGGAAAGCTCTATGTCGGCAGAAAACTGTACTATTTCGGGAATTTTATCTATCAATTCCTCGGCTTCCTTTTTAGATATAACAGGTCTGACAAAAACTTTATTCGCCTCCACAGGCACAAATATTGTGCTGTTAGGACTGCCAAAAGGTTTTAGAACATAATAAAGCTTTTTCTGATTTCTCGTCAGTTCCTTTTCACACTGTCCCTCAACCGTACAAACTCCCGTTTTTCCGTATACAACCTTTGCTCCAATTTCAAACATTTTCTCACCTCAAGACAAAAGCCGTTTTCCAAGGTTCAAGAAAACGGCATGGCTGTTAAAATAAACCTATAGGTAAATTTTAACACATTTTGTCTAAAAATGTAAGTAAAAGTTTCATTTTTTTATTTCATCATAATTTTTGCTGTATTTTTGTGTGCCACAGTAATAAAATTAATGTTTTGTTTAGGGATAATTGTACTCACGCAATCCTCACTCATTTTAATAACAATGTAGTCTTCTCCGACTTCTAAAAGTTTGCCAACCTTTTTAGACATACATCTTCCGCTACAAGCCTCAACCATAACCCATTTTCCAATACAGCCTGTTAAATGCTTTGCGAAATCACCTTTATGCTGTAAGACTTCATTATAGGGCATTTGAGTCAGGTGCTTTTCGTAAACCTCCAAGTCCTTTTCACAGCTTATATGCATCATTTTGTTTTCCATATAATACCTCCTAAAAATAGCATCAATATATCTTATGAGCAATGACATACAAGCGTTAAAATATAATTTTACAAAAAACAAAATTGGGTCTTGATTTTTTAAACTCTTTAAAGTATAATGGATAAGTCGCTTGGAGAGATGGCTGAGCTGGTCTAAGGCGCACGATTGGAAATCGTGTAACGGCTAATACCCGTTCAGGGGTTCGAATCCCCTTCTCTCCGCCAAAAATCCTCGTACAAAAAGTACGAGGATTTTTACTTTTTCACTATTAACTATTCATTCTTCACTTTTCTCTTTGATTTTGGATTTTTTAAAGATTATAGATAATAGTGACTTAATCAAAAACTTTGCGAGGATAATAAAATGATTATTTTAATTACCGGTGCATCGCACACAGGAAAAACCGCACTTGCCCAAAAATTGCTTGAAAAATATAAGTTTCCTTACCTTTCAATAGACCATTTAAAAATGGGGTTAATTAGAAGCAAAAACACCGACCTTACCCCTTTGAGCAGTGACGATAACTTAACAGCATATCTCTGGCCTATTGTTCGTGAAATGATTAAAACCGCTATTGAAAATAAGCAGAATTTAATTATTGAAGGTTGCTATATCCCCTTTGACTTTGCAAAAGATTTTGAAAAAGAATATCTTGATAATATTAAATACTACTGTCTTATAATGAGTAAAAAATATATTGAAAACAATTTTTCTGAGATAAAAAAATATGCAAGTGTAATTGAAAACCGTTTGTACGATGACTGCACTTTAGAAGATTTGTTAGATGATAATGTAAAAAATCTGGAACTTGCGAAAAAGCACAAAGTAAACTACATACTTATTGATGATAAATATGAAATAGAATTATCATAAGCACCGACTCTTTGAGGGTCGGTGCTTTTTTCACAAATAAAAAAACGCCTCATATTTTAAATTAGAGGTGATTTTTTATGGATAAAAACTTAATTGACCGCTATAAAGCGGAAATGATGAGTCTTTATAAAGGCCGTTCAAAACCTGTTATGGCTCAAACTGTACCCGTGCCACAACAAGGAGATACAGGAAAACTAATAGGTGTTGCAACACAGATTCGAGGAATTTATTTTGTTCCAAACACAAAAGTTACTGTCTTTACGGGAAGTCCCGACAATATGCAAATTATTGACACCGATTTTACAAACGAAAACGGAAGAACAAAGGAGTTTATTCTGCCGACACCCGCAAAGGCACTCTCCGAAGATCAAAACAACACTATACAGCCTTATTCTCTTTACAATATGATGTTCGAGGCAGACGGATATCTCACAAACATTCATCTTAATATCCCTGTTTTCGAGGGTGTAACCTCAAGGCAAACCTCAAATCTCTTGCTGTTAGAGACAGCAGGTGTTAACAAGGGTCCACGCATTTTCGATGAAATGCCAAATTACAATTTATAGGAGGTTATAAAAATGCCCGAAGCACTGCTTCCCGTTATTCCCGAAAACATAACAGTTCATTTGGGTGCGCCTGGGTCTGACGCTCAAAATGTTACTGTAAATTTTATAGACTACATTAAAAATGTGGCATCAAGTGAAATTTACCCAACCTGGCCCGAAAACGCTTTGAGAGCCAACATTTATGCTATAATATCCTTTGCACTTAACCGGATTTACACCGAATGGTACCCGGCACGTGGTTATAACTTTGACATCACAAACTCCACCCAGTTTGACCAAGCATTTGTACCAAACCGTGAAATTTATGATAATATCAGTGCTATCGTAGACCAAATTTTTAACGATTATGTTGTTCGCCAAGGCACAATACAACCCCTTTTTACCGCCTTTTGCAACGGCACAACCTCTCAATGTGCGGGGCTTTCCCAATGGGGAACGGTAAGTCTTGCCGAACAAGGCTTTACCCCATACCGCATTTTGCAAAACTATTACGGCAATGACATTAACATTGTAGAAAATGCCCCCGTTGGCGACAGCGGCGAGTCATACCCAGGTGTTCCTTTAGAAACGGGTGACCGCGGAAACAATGTGCAAATTCTTCAAATACAGTTAAACCGAATCAGACAAAACTACCCTGCCATACCCGAAATAACAAACCCCAACGGCACCTTTGGAATAGAAACCGAAAACGCGGTAAGAAAATTCCAAGAGATATTTTCTCTACCTCAAACAGGTATTGTTGATAAATCGACTTGGTATAGAATTAAACAATATTATAACGGAGTTAAAAGTCTTGCCGAACTTGCCAGTGAGGGGATAACCCTTGAAGAAGCCACTGTTCCTTTCAGCACTCAATTAGCTCAAGGAAACAGCGGAATTGATGTTAGAACATTGCAGTATTATTTAAGCATTATTGCCTATTTTAACAGTGATTTACAGCCTGTGCCTTTGGACGGAATATATGACGCCGCAACGGTTGATGCGGTAGAGCGTTTTCAAGAATTTTACGGTCTGCCCGTTACAGGAATTGTTGATAACGACACTTGGAATGTGATAGATAGAATTTACACCGAAACTGTTGCCGCTCTGCCCGAGGGGTATCAAGGCAACAACGCAAAGCTCTACCCCGGTTATTTCTTGACAAAAGGTATGCGAGGAGAAAATATTACCGATTTGCAAACTTATTTGAATTTAATCGGCAGAAACATCCCCGAAGTACCCGAGGTGCCTGTGACAGGTTATTTCGGCGACCAAACCGAAAACGCAGTTCGTGTCTTCCAACGGCTTTTCGGCATACCCGTTTCGGGAGATGTTGGTCCTGTTACTTGGTATCAAATCGCACTGCAATACGACTTTTTAAACAGGGGCGTTGCAAGTTAGGAAAAAATGTGTTAAAATGGTTTAAAGTTTAATATGGAGGAAGTTTATGGAATTTTTAAAGTTGCTTGAAAGCATACGAACCCCACTTCTAGACAGTTTTTTCTCTACCATAACCCATTTAGGAGAGGAAACCTTTTTCATTGTTTTTGGTCTGGTTTTCTTTTGGTGTATAAACAAAAAAGAGGGTTATTATCTTTTATCAGTGGGCTTTATCGGAACAATTTTAAATCAGTTTTTAAAGCTTCTTTTCCGAATACCCCGCCCTTGGGTTAAGGATAAGAATTTTACCATTGTAGAATCGGCAAGAGCCGAAGCTACGGGATATTCTTTCCCTAGTGGACACACCCAGTCGTCGGTTGGTGTTTTTGGTGCAATTGCCAGATGGGAAAAGAACAAAATTATCCGTATTATCTGCATTTTGCTAATAGTTTTAGTTCCCCTTTCCCGTTTATATCTTGGGGTACACACTCCACTTGATGTCGGCGTTTCTTTAGGTATTGCGTTAGTACTGATTTTTGGTCTCTACCCCTTAATTCATAAATTCTTTGATAACAAAAAAGCTATGCGGATTTTATTTGCAAGTATGGTAGGACTTTCTCTTATATATCTTGCGTTTGTTTTACTTTATAACTTCCCTGCCGATGTTGACAAGGACAATTTAGAGCACGGTATTAAAAACGCTTACAAAATGCTTGGCTGCACTTTAGGTGTTTTAATTGGTTTTGAGATTGACACAAGATTTACAAACTTTAAAACTGACGGCAATTTCCTTTGCCAAGTTTTAAAATTTGTTATTGGCCTTATCCCCTTGCTTGTCATTAAAGAGGGATTAAAAATACCCCTTAAAATGATATTCGGTGCAAGTTTTGTTGCCGACGGTATAAGATATTTCTTACTTGTTATCTTCGCCGCTTGTGTATGGCCGCTTACATTTAACTTCTTCAAAAAAATTACAGATAGAAAAAAGACCGAGGTTTAAAACCTCGGTCTTTTGTTTTAAGTTTTATTAATACATTCCGCCTGCGGCAGCAGCAGCAGCGGCAGCGGCGGCAGCCGCATTATCCTCAGGTCTGTCAGCAATAAGGCTTTCGGTTGTAAGCACCATTGAAGCCACGGAAGCGGCATTTTGCAATGCAGAACGGGTAACCTTTGTGGGGTCAACAATTCCGGCTTCTATCATATCGGTATAAACCTCTTTTGCGGCGTCAAAACCATAGTTAGGTTTATTTTCAGAAACTATTCTGTCAATAATTACCGAGCCCTCAAGACCGCAGTTAAGCGCAATTTGTCTGATAGGAGCCTCAAGACCCTTAAGCACAATATTAACACCTGTCTTTTGGTCGCCCTCGGTCTCATCAAGCAAGGTCTTAACAGCGCCGATAGCGTTGATAAGTGCCACACCGCCACCTGCTACTATACCCTCTTCAACAGCAGCTTTAGTAGCAGAAAGCGCATCCTCAATGCGAAGCTTTTTATCCTTCATTTCAATTTCGGTTGCGGCGCCAACCTTAATAACAGCAACACCGCCCGAAAGCTTTGCAAGTCTTTCTTGCAACTTTTCTCTGTCAAAATCAGAGGTTGTAGCAACAATTTCACTCTTGATTTGACCAATGCGGTCTTTGATAGCGGTTGGGTCACCTGCGCCGTCAACAATGATAGTGTTTTCCTTAGAAACCTTAACCTGACGTGCTCTGCCAAGTTGAGACATATCTGTATCTTTAAGTTCTAACCCTAATTCCTCGGAAATAACCTGACCGCCTGTTAAAATAGCAATATCACGAAGCATTTCTTTTCTTCTATCGCCAAAACCTGGAGCTTTAACAGCAACACAGGTGAAGGTGCCACGAAGTTTATTAACAATAAGGGTAGAAAGTGCCTCGCCCTCAATATCCTCGGCAATAATCAAAAGCTTTTTACCTGCCTGAACCATCTGCTCAAGAACGGGTAAAATTTCTTGAATATTGGAAATTTTCTTGTCGGTTATAAGAATGAAAGCATCGTCCAAAACAGCCTCCATCTTATCTGTGTCGGTAGCCATATAGGGTGTGATATAACCTCTGTCAAACTGCATACCCTCAACAACCTCAGAATAGGTCTCAGCTGTCTTTGATTCCTCAACAGTTATAACACCGTCAGCAGTAACCTTGCTCATAGCATCGGCAATAAGCTGACCGATAACCTCGTCGCCCGAAGAAACAGTAGCAACACGGGCAATGTCTTCAGTGCCACTTACTTTTTTGGAGTTGTTAACAACGGTCTCAACCGCTTTATCAACAGCAAGTTTGATACCTCTTTTAACAACCATTGGGTTAGCGCCTGCGGCAACATTCTTCATGCCCTCAGTGATAAGAGCCTGAGCCAAAACAGTAGCGGTGGTTGTACCGTCACCTGCGGCATCGTTAGTTTTAACAGATACCTCTTTTACAAGCTGAGCACCCATATTCTCAAAGGGGTCTTCAAGTTCGATTTCCTTTGCAATAGTAACACCGTCATTTGTAATTAAAGGTGAACCATATTTTTTATCCAAAACAACATTTCTGCCTTTGGGTCCGAGTGTAACCTTAACGGCATTTGCCAACTTATCAACACCGGTTTGCAAAGACTTGCGAGCTTCCTCGCCAAAAATAATATTTTTAGCCATTTCCCATTACTCCTTATTCAACAATTGCTAAAATATCGCAAAGACGGATGATGGTATATTCCTCGCCGTCTAATTTAATATCTGTTCCTGAATATTTTGCGGCAACAACCTTATCGCCTACCTTAACGGTCATTTTAACTTCCTTGCCGTCTACAATACCACCTTCGCCAACAGCTACAACCTCGGCAATTTGAGGTTTCTCCTGAGCGGCAGAGGTTAGTACAATTCCGCTTTTTGTGGTTTCTTCGGCTTTTGCGGCTTTAAGCACAACATTATCAGCCAAGGGTTTAATATTCATAATATATTCCTCCCAAAGATAAACTTTTAAATTTTATTATACACAAAAGATTTTAAAAAATCAATAGTAACTATTCATTTAATTTCGCATTAAAAATTGTATTTCGACAATTTAAACAAAAAATTTTTTCTATAATTTAATAAATATGTTTGATACTAAAAAATATGCTAATTTCGTTGACAAAAGACTATGTTTATGATAGAATAAGTATCGTAAATTTGATGTTCTTTGCGACTGACGGTAAGTGCAAAAAACCGGTGGTTTATTTGCACATTTAAGTGGAGCTCACCACGTGGAACAAAGAACCTTTTGCCGACCGTCTGGGCTCACTAAACTGCTGTTTTCAGCGGTTGGGTGCGCCCTTTTTTAACTTTTGGAGGTAACTTATGAAAAAAGTTGGTATCATAATGGGGAGTGACAGCGACCTTCCCGTAGTTTCCAAGGCTGTTGACACATTAAAAGCCTTTGGTGTTCCCTATGAGGTTCACATTTTCTCTGCCCACAGAACACCTGTTGAAGCAAGAGATTTTAGCATAAACGCAAGAAAGAACGGTTTTGGCGCAATTATCTGCGCCGCAGGTATGGCTGCCCACTTAGCGGGCGCTATTGCCGCCAACACAACCATCCCCGTTGTTGGAATACCCATTGCTTCGGGCGGTTTAGGCGGAATGGACGCTTTGCTTTCAACCGTTCAGATGCCCTCTGGCATTCCCGTTGCTACAGTAGCCGTTAACGGTGCTGTCAACTCGGCTTTGCTTTGTATCCAAATGCTTAGCATTGAGGATAAAAATTTGGCCGACAAGTTAGATGCTAAACGCAAGGCAGATGCCGATGCTGTTTTAGCCAAAGATGTTAATATAGCTTCTAAGCTTTAATAATTTTAAAGGAGTTTTTAAAATGGATAAAAAATTACTTTACACTGGAAAGACCAAAAATGTTTATGAATTAGAAAACGGCAACTGCCTTCTCTTATTTAAAGACGACTGCACCGGTAAAGACGGCGTTTTTGACCCCGGTGAGAACCAAGTTGGAATTACTATTGACGGCGTTGGCGATGTTAACCTTCGTATGTCGATTTACTTCTTTGAAAAAATCAATGCTGCTGGCATTAAAACTCACTATGTAAGCGCAGACCTTGAAAACACCACAATGGAAGTTCTCCCTGCTAAGGTTTTCGGCAAGGGCCTTGAGGTTATCTGCCGTTACAAAGCTGTAGGAAGCTTTATCCGCCGTTACGGTGATTATATTGAGTCAGGTGCTGACCTTCCCGCTTATGTTGAGATGACATTTAAGAACGACGAAAAGGGCGACCCCCTTGTAACCAAAGACGCTCTTGTTGCTTTAGGTGTTATGACCGAAAAGCAATATGACGATATGAAGAAAATGACTCAGGACATCACCAAGATTGTTGCTGATGACTTAAAGGCTAAGGGTCTTGACCTTTATGACATTAAGTTCGAGTTTGGTTACAATCCTGACGGTGATGTAATGCTCATTGACGAAATTGCTTCGGGTAATATGCGTGTATACAAAGACGGAGAGTACATTGACCCCATGACCCTCTCCAAACTTTTCTTCGCTTAATTAATATTAGACTTAATTCTAAGGCTGACGCCCCAAAAAGGTGCCGGCCTTGAGATATTTTTTAGACGCTTTTAAAAGGAGACAAATATGGGCGGATTTTTCGGCGTAGTCGGCAAAAACGACTCGGTTGCAGACGTTTTTTTCGGCACCGACTACCATTCTCATTTAGGCACTCGCCGTGGCGGTATGGCCGCTTTTGACAATGAAATTGGACTTCAGCGTGAAATTCACAATATTCAGAATTCACCCTTTAGAACAAAATTTGAAAATGTAATGAACGAAATGAAAGGTACCTCGGCAATAGGTTGCATAAGCGACTTTGACCCGCAACCTCTAATGTTCCGTTCAAAACTTGGTGTTTATGCGATTTGTGTTATAGGTCGCATAAACAATTCTGAAGAATTAATCGAGCGTTACTTGACCGAAAATATAGGTCAATTCAGCACAATGACCGGTAGCAAAATTAATTCAACCGAGCTTGTTGCTTGTCTTATCAATCAAAAGGGCAATTTTTCAGAGGGTATCCGTTTTGCACAGGAAAACATTGACGGCACTGCTTCCATTCTTATCCTAAAGGATGACGGAACAATTATTGCCGCCCGTGACCTTTTAGGCAGAATACCTGTCATTATCGGTAAAAATGAAAACGGCCACTGTGTTTCCTTTGAATCCTTTGCGGTTTTTAAGGTTGGATATGAAATTGTAAGGGAATTAGGTCCCGGTGAAATTGTTGAACTCACCCCCGACAGTATGACAGTTTTAAAAGAGCCCGAAAAAGAAATGAAAATTTGCGCATTTCTTTGGAGCTATTTCGGTTACCCTAACTCTTCTTACGAAGGCATTAATGTTGAGGTTATGCGTTACCGCAACGGTGCTATTATGGCACAAAACGATAAGTACGACGGATTTTGTGATGATGTTGACTATATCGTGGGCGTTCCCGATTCAGGCACTCCCCACGCTATCGGTTATTCTAACGAAAGCGGAACACCTTTTGCCCGTGCATTTATAAAATACACACCAACTTGGGCAAGAAGCTTCACTCCCGTTAACCAAAGCGAAAGAAAACGAGTAGCCACAATGAAGCAAATCCCCGTTCACGACCTTATAATTGATAAAAATTTGCTTTTTGTGGACGATTCTATTGTAAGAGGAACACAACTTGCAGGTACCGTTAAGTTCCTTTATGACAACGGCGCTAAATCAGTGCATATGAGGTCGGCTTGTCCCCCAATTATGTACGGTTGCAAATATTTAAATTTCTCACGCTCGACCAGTGATATGGACCTTATAGCAAGACGAGTGATTTTAGAACTCGAGGGCGAAGAGGGCTTTAAACACATTGAAGAATACAGCGATGGCTCTACCGAAAGAGGAAAATCTTTAAGAAAAGCCATTTGCGATAAATTCAGCTTTTCCTCGCTTGAGTTCCAGTCACTTAAAGGTGTTATAGAAGCCATTGGTCTTCCCGAAGATAAACTCTGCACTTACTGTTGGAACGGTAAGGGTTAAAAATAAAAGTAAAGGAATAAAAAATTATGCATAACAATTCTAAATCCGAAAGCTACGCTGCAGCAGGCGTTGATATTACTGCCGGTTACAAAGCAGTTGAACTTATGAAAAAACACATTGCAAGAACCAAGAACGAAGGTTGTCTTGATGATGTTGGCGGCTTTGGCGGTTGCTTTGGCTTACCCATTGCCGGAATGGAAGAACCCGTTTTGGTTAGCGGTACTGACGGTTGCGGCACCAAGGTTAAATTAGCTATTTTACTTGATAAGCACGACACCATCGGTATTGACGCTGTTGCTATGTGCGTTAACGACATTATCTGTGTTGGCGCAAAGCCTTTATTCTTCCTTGATTATATTGCTTGCGGCAAAAACATCCCCGAAAAAATTGCTGAAATCGTAAGCGGTGTTGCAGAGGGTTGTGTTCAGTCGGGTGCGGCTCTAATCGGTGGCGAAACTGCTGAGCATCCCGGTATGATGCCTATTGACGATTACGACCTTGCAGGTTTTGCCGTTGGTATTGTTGATAAGAAAAAAATTATCGACAACACCACTATGGAAGAGGGCGATGTTGTTATTGCTCTTCCCTCGAGCGGTGTTCACTCAAACGGTTTCTCACTTGTTCGCAAGGTTTTCGATGTTGAAAACTGCGACCTTACCTCTCCTGTTGAGGCTTTGGGCGGCAAATCTTTAGGTGAAACACTACTTGCTCCCACAAAGATTTATGTCAAACCCGTTTTAGCATTGCTTGACAATGTAAGGGTTCGTGCTATTTCTCACATCACAGGCGGCGGCTTCTATGAGAATATTCCGAGAAGCATTCCCGATGGTTTCGGCGCTAAGATTGACAAGTCAGCTGTTAAAATTCTCCCCATCTTTGATTTGATTGCAAAGACCGGTAACATTACTGAAAGAGATATGTTTAACACCTTTAACATGGGCGTTGGTATGAGCATTGTTGTAGCAAAGGCTGACGCTGACAAGGCTTTGGAAATTCTTAAAGCACAGGGTGAAGAGCCTTACATAATCGGTGAAATCATTAAATCCGACGATAAGGTGATTTTATAATGAAAGCAAATATTTCTGTTTTGGTGTCGGGTGGCGGCACTAATTTACAGGCTTTGATTGACGCTCAAAAAAGCGGTATTATTACAAGCGGTGAAATAAACCTTGTTATCTCTAACAATCCTAATGCTTACGCTTTGGAACGCGCAAAGACAAACGGCATTAAAACTGCTGTTTGCAACAAAAAAGAATTGGGCAACGCTTTTGAAGACGAGCTTATTAAGATTTTAGATGAAAACAAAACCGACATTATTGTTCTTGCAGGTTTTATGTGTATTTTAAGTGAGCAATTCACAACAAAATACGCTAACCGCATAATCAATGTTCACCCCTCCCTTATCCCCTCTTTTTGCGGAAAAGGTTTTTACGGACTTCGCGTTCACGAGGAAGCCTTAAAGTATGGCGTTAAGGTAACGGGTGCTACAGTTCATTTTGTTAACGAAATTCCCGACGGCGGAAAAATAATAATGCAAAAGGCGGTTGAGATTAAGGACGGCGACACTCCCGAAATACTCCAAAAAAGAGTTATGAAAGAGGCCGAGTGGAAAATCTTACCTCTCTCGCTAGAAAAAGTTTGCAAAGAAATTATAAATGCAGGTGAATAAAATGGCTTTATATGATTTAAAAACACTTTTATCAGAAAACTCCTACCCCGGCAGAGGTATTGTAGTTGGTAAATCGGCTGACGGTAAAAACGCAATGATTGCTTATTTCATTATGGGCAGAAGCGAAAACAGCCGTAACAGAATTTTTGAGCGTTTTGAGGGCGGTATGAGAACAAAAGCCTTTGACGAGTCAAAGCTTTCTGACCCCTCGCTCATTATCTATAACCCCTATTTAAAACTAGGCGATACCGATATTATCACTAACGGCGACCAGACAAATACCATTTACGATTTCCTTAAAGATGGTAACACCTTTGAAGATGCCCTTTATACCCGTGAATTTGAGCCTGACGCTCCTAACTTCACACCTCGTATTTCGGGTGCTTTGTATTACGGTTTTAATAAAAATATGTTTACCTACAAACTCTCTATTTTAAAGAGTGCAAACGGCAGACCAGAAGCTTGCAACCGTTATTTCTACACTTATGTTCCCGAAGACGGAATCGGTCATTTTATCCACACCTATAAATGCGATGGCAACCCAATACCTAGTTTTTACGGTGAGCCTGAAGAGGTTGCTCTTCCCAACACTGCTGAGGAATTAGCAGACTTGTGCTGGAACAATTTAAATGAGGACAACAAGGTTTCTCTCTTTGTTCGTGCTATTCCTCTTGATGGCAGTGAGCCTACCGAAATTATTATCAATAAAAACAAATAAGGAGTACCGATATGAAAGAATTTGAACTTAAATACGGCTGTAACCCCAACCAAAAGCCCTCCAAAATCTTTATGGCAGACGGTGGCGAGTTACCAATTGAAATCCTTTGTGGCAGACCAGGTTATATCAATTTCCTTGACGCTTTCAACTCTTGGCAGTTAGTAAAGGAACTCAAAGAGGCTTTGGGACTCCCCGCAGTTACCTCTTTCAAGCATGTTAGCCCCACAAGTGCCGCTGTTGGAACTCCTTTGTCTGATAAACTAAAGAAGGCTTGTTTTGTAGACGACATTGAAGGCCTTGACGAATCTCCCCTCGCCTGTGCATATGCCCGTGCCAGAGGTACTGACCGTATGTGTTCTTTTGGCGATTGGGTTGCTCTTTCTGACACTTGTGACGCTACCACAGCTTTACTTATCAAGCGTGAGGTTTCCGACGGTATCATCGCTCCCGATTATACCCCCGAAGCTTTGGAAATTTTGAAATCCAAGAGAAATGGCAACTATAACATAGTAAAAATTGACCCCAACTATGTTCCCGCCCCTACCGAAACCAAACAGGTTTACGGAATTTCTTTCGAACAGGGTCGCAACAACTTTGAAATTAACGAGGAATTGCTCTCTAATCTTGTTACAGAAAACAAAAACTTGCCCGACAGTGCAAAGAGAGACCTTATAATTTCTCTTATCACCTTAAAATACACCCAGTCTAACTCGGTTTGCTTTGCGGTTGACGGTCAGGCTATCGGTGTAGGTGCCGGTCAGCAGTCAAGAATTCACTGCACCCGTCTTGCAGGAAGCAAGGCTGACACTTGGTTCTTGCGTCAGCACGACAAGGTTTTAAATCTTCCCTTTAAGGCTGATATTGCAAGACCTACCAGAGACAATGTTATTGACGGTTACATCAACCGCAACGAAGAGGATGTTTGTGCCGACGATAATTGGCAGAAATACTTTACATCTCAGCCCGCTCCCCTTACCGATGATGAAATCAAGGCTTACCTTTCTACCATCAGCGGTGTGGCTTTAGGCTCCGACGCTTTCTTCCCCTTTGATGACAATATTGAAAGAGCCTACAGAAGCGGCGTTTCCTATATTGCCGAGCCCGGCGGTTCTATCCGCGACGATGCAGTTATTGACTGCTGTAATAAATACGGTATTGCTATGGCATTTACCGGTATGAGATTATTCCACCATTAATTTGAGGTATATTTTAAATGAACTTTTTTGACGAATTAAAGAATTATGATAAGGAAATCTTTGAAGCCTGTGATAAAGAACTTCAAAGACAGCAACACAACATTGAGCTTATCGCTTCTGAAAACATCGTTTCCAAGGCTGTTTTATTAGCCGCAGGCGGTGTTCTTACCAACAAATACGCCGAGGGTTACCCCTCAAAGCGTTACTATGGCGGTTGCCAATGTGTTGATATTGTTGAGGAAATTGCAAGAAAGAGAGCTTGTGAGCTTTTTGGTTGCAATTTTGCAAACGTTCAGCCACATTCGGGTGCTAACGCTAACCTTGCCGCATTTTTTGCTCTTTTGCAACCCGGCGATACCGTTATGGGTATGAATTTACAGCAAGGCGGTCACCTTTCACACGGCTCACCCGTTAACATTTCGGGAAAATATTTCAACATTGTCCCCTATGGTGTGGCAGATGATACCGAGACTATTGATTACGATGAAATGCGCAAGATAGCTCTTGAGTGCAAACCTAAATTAATCGTTGTTGGTGCTTCTGCATATTCAAGAATCATTGATTTCCCAAAATGCCGCGAAATTGCCGATGAGGTCGGCGCTTATTTGATGGTTGATATGGCTCACATTGCAGGTTTAATTGCTGCAGGAGTTCATCCCTCTCCCATTCCTTACGCTCATGTTGTAACCACAACCACTCACAAGACCCTTAGAGGTCCCAGAGGCGGTATGATTCTTTGCAACGATGAGGAAATTTATTTAAAGATAAACAAGGCTGTATTCCCCGGAACACAGGGCGGACCCTTAATGCACATTATTGCCGCTAAGGCTGTGGCTTTGGGAGAAGCTTTAACCCCCGAATTTAAAGAGTATCAGAAACAGGTTGTTAAAAACGCCGCTGCTCTTTGCGAAGGTTTAAAGGCAAACGGCTTGGACATTGTTTCAGGCGGCACTGATAACCATCTTATGCTTTTGAAACTTATAAATTCTGGTATTACAGGTAAAGAATTAGAGCATCGTCTTGACGAAGTTCACATTACCGCCAACAAAAACACCGTTCCAAACGACCCTCAAAGTCCCTTTGTTACAAGCGGTGTGCGTCTTGGCACCCCCGCTGTTACAACACGCGGATTTAAAGAGGCTGAAATGGATAAGATTGCAAACTGGATTACCCTTGCAATTAACGATTTTGATGCCAAAAAGGCTCAAATTTCTGAAGAAGTACAGGCACTTTGTGCTAATTTCCCCATTTATTAAAAGTAAAATTTAAGGAGCTTTAAAATGAAAGTAATGGTAGTCGGCGGCGGTGGCCGTGAACACGCCATAATTAAAAAATTAAAGGAAAACAAGGAAATAACCGAAATTTTTGCCCTGCCAGGTAACGGCGGTATGCAAAAGGATGCAACCCTTGTTAATATTGGCGCTAAAGATATTGACGCTCAGGTAGAGTTTGCAAAGGCAAACGGCATTGACTATGCAGTTGTGGCACCCGATGACCCGTTGGTTTTAGGCGCAGTTGACGCTTTGACCGAAGCTGGTGTTCCCTGCTTTGGACCCAACAAAAATGCCGCAATTATCGAAGGCAGTAAGGTTTTCTCTAAAAACCTTATGAAAAAATACAATATTCCTACTGCACAGTATGAGGTTTTCTCTAACAAAGATGATGCCTTAAAATACCTTGAAACTGCCCCCATTCCAACAGTTATTAAGGCTGACGGTTTGGCTTTAGGCAAAGGCGTTATTATTGCCGAAACTCGCGAAGCCGCTATGGATGCTGTTGTTTCTATGATGGAGGACAAGGTTTTTGGAGATAGCGGAAGCAATATTGTTATTGAAGAATTTTTAACCGGTCCCGAGGTTTCGGTTCTTTCCTTTACCGATGGTAAAACCGTGGTTCCCATGGTTTCTTCAATGGACCACAAACGAGCATTAGACGGTGACAAGGGTCTTAACACCGGCGGTATGGGTACTATAGCTCCTAACCCCTATTACACAGAAGACATTGCCAAAGAGTGTATGGAAACAATTTTCCTCCCCACTATAAAGGCTATGAATGCCGAGGGTAGAACATTTAAAGGTTGCCTTTATTTCGGTCTTATGCTAACACCTAACGGCCCCAAGGTTATAGAGTATAACTGTCGTTTCGGCGACCCCGAAACTCAGGTTGTTCTCCCCTTGCTTGAAAGCGACCTCTTTACAATTATGAAAGCTACAACCGACGGTACTTTAGATAAAACCGAGGTTAAGTTTAAAAAGGGTGCCGCTGCTTGTGTTGTTATGGCGTCAAACGGCTATCCCCAAAAATATGAAAGCGGTTTTGAGCTTAAGATTGACGACAGCGTTGCTGACAAGGTTTATGTTGCAGGTGCTAAGTTAGATAATGGAGTTCTCAAAACTGCAGGAGGCAGAGTTTTAGGTGTTACCGACACTGCTGATGATTTAAAAACCGCACTTAGAAAAGCTTATGAAAATGTAAGTAAAGTTCACTTCGAAAACGCTTTTTACCGCAAGGATATTGGCGCTAAAGCTTTAAAAGGAGAATAAAAATGGTATACCGTATATTTGTTGAAAAAAAGGAAGAACTGCGTAACGAAGCTCGCGGTCTTTTAAAGGATATCAGAGGTCTTTTACAAATTAAATCGGTTGAAAAAGTTAGAATTATCAACCGCTATGATGTTGACAAAATTGAAAAAGATCTTTTTGATTATGCTGTAAACACTGTTTTTTCTGAGCCTCAGCTTGATATTACATACGCTGAATTAGAAAATGACGGTGCTCAAATGTTTGCTGTCGAATTCCTCCCCGGTCAGTTCGACCAGAGAGCTGACTCTGCGGCACAGTGTATTCAGATTATTTCTCAGGGTGAGCGTCCCAGAGTTCGCACCGCGAAGGTTTATATGCTTTACGGCAACATTCGTGACACCGAACTTGCAGAAATTAAAAAATATGTTGTAAACCCTGTTGAAGCCAGAATCGCAACACTCGAAAAACCCGAAACCCTTGAAACTCAGTATGATATTCCCACCACAGTTCAAACTCTTGACGGCTTTATTGATTTGGACGAGAATGGTCTTGCTGATTTTGTTAAGAGTTATGGTCTTGCTATGGATAATGACGACATTAAGTTCTGTCAGGATTATTTCAAGAGTGAGAATCGCAACCCAACTATCACCGAAATTCGTATGATAGACACCTATTGGTCTGACCACTGCCGTCACACCACATTCCTTACTAATATTGACAGTTGCACCTTTGAGGACGAGCTCTTACAGGCAACTTATGAAGATTATATTGCTACCCGTAAAGCATTAGGCAGAACGAAGCCCATTTGCCTTATGGATATTGCTACCTTGGCAGTTCGCCACCTTAAAAAAGATGGTAAATTACCCAAACTTGACGAGTCTGAGGAAATCAATGCTTGTACCGTTAAGATTGATGTTGAGGTTGACGGTGTAAGTGAGCCTTGGTTGCTTCTCTTTAAAAACGAAACCCACAATCACCCCACCGAAATTGAGCCTTTTGGCGGCGCTGCTACCTGTATCGGCGGTGCTATCCGTGACCCGCTCTCAGGCAGAAGCTATGTTTACGGTGCTATGCGTGTAACAGGTGCGGCTAACCCCTTAAAGAGCGTTAGCGAAACCTTAAAGGGTAAATTACCCCAAAGAAAGATTGTTACAACCGCTGCTGACGGTTATTCATCCTACGGTAACCAAATCGGTCTTGCAACAGGTATTGTTGACGAGCTTTACCACGATGGATATGCTGCAAAGCGTATGGAAATCGGCGCTGTTATTGCTGCCGCTCCCGCTGAAAATGTTCGCCGTGAAGTTCCCGACCCCGGCGATGTTGTAATCCTTTTAGGCGGTTCTACAGGTCGTGACGGTTGCGGCGGTGCTACAGGCTCCTCCAAATCCCACACCTTAGAATCCTTGGAAAGTTGCGGTGCCGAAGTTCAAAAGGGTAACGCACCCGAAGAAAGAAAACTTCAAAGATTATTCAGAAACAAAGAGGCTAGTCTCTTAATCAAGCGCTGTAACGACTTTGGCGCAGGCGGTGTTTCTGTTGCTATCGGTGAATTGGCTGACGGTCTTTTAATCGACCTTAACGCTGTTCCCAAGAAGTATGACGGTCTTGACGGTACTGAACTTGCTATTAGTGAGTCTCAGGAAAGAATGGCTGTTGTTGTTGAGAAAGAAAATGTTGAGCGTTTCTTAGAACTTGCAAACGCTGAAAACTTACAGGCCGTTAAGGTGGCTGACATTACTGCCGAGCCTCGCCTTAGAATGATTTGGAACGGCAACACTATTGTTGACATCAGCCGTGAATTCTTAAATTCAAACGGTGCTGAGAAGCACATTGATATTACTCCCGAAGCTCCCAAGGATTATGAAAGAATTATTGAGGGTGGCTTTAAGGAGAATATGGAGCATTTGGCAGATGACCTTAATGCTTGTTCAAAGCGTGGTCTCTCTGAGCAATTCGACTCCACCATCGGTGCTGGTACTGTTTTGATGCCCTTTGGAGGTAAATATCAGCACACACCTATTCAGGCTATGGTACAGAAAATCTCGGTTGAGAAGAAGCATACCGACGATTGCTCACTTATGTCTTGGGGCTATAACCCCTTCATTGCTGAGAGAAGCCCCTTCCACAGTGCTTACTTAGCTGTTGTTGAGTCTGTTTCCAAGCTTATTGCTACGGGCGGTAGCTTTGAAGATGTATATCTTACCTTCCAAGAGTATTTTGAGCGTCCCGGTAAGGACGGCAAACGTTGGGGCAAACCTTTATCAGCACTCCTTGGCGCATTTAAGGCTCAAAAAGACTTTGGCATCGGTTCTATTGGCGGTAAGGACTCTATGAGCGGTAGCTTTGAGGATTTAGATGTTCCCCCTACCCTCGTTTCCTTTGCTGTTACAACCGATAAGGTACAGAACATCATTTCTCCCGAATTTAAAAAGGCAGGAAATAAGGTTGTTCTTTTAAGTCCTATCTATGATGCTGACACTAATCTTCCCAACCCCGAGTCACAAATCAGAATTTTCAACCGAGTAACCGAGCTTATGCGTGCTGGCAAGGTTGTTGCCGCATACACCCCCACCTACGGCGGTATCGGCGAGGCTGTTATGAAGATGTGCTTTGGTAACGGTTTTGGCTTTAAGTTTGATGATAATATGGATAACAAGGCTATCTTCGGTTACAACTACGGAAGCTTTATCTTAGAAGTAACTGAGGATGTTGAAGATGCTATTACTATCGGTACTGTTTGCGACTGCGGTAAGATTAAACTCGGCGAAGACAGTGTTGATATAAACGAACTCTTAAACACCTATGAAAACAAATTAGAGAGCGTATTTAAGTGCAATATTGAGGACAGAAAGACTCCTATGGAGAATTTCTCATACGAGGCACAGACCCGTGTTGCTCCCGCTATCAAGGTTGCAACTCCTAAGGTGCTTATCCCCGTATTCCCAGGTACAAACTGCGAATTTGACTCTGCAAAGGTTATGCGAGATGCAGGTGCCGAGCCTGAGATATTTGTAATCAACAACCTCTCCTCCAGCGGTATTGCCCGTTCGGTTGAAGAGTTTGCAAACAAGGTTAAGGAATCCCAGATGATATTTGTTCCCGGCGGTTTCTCGGGCGGTGACGAGCCTGACGGTAGCGGTAAGTTTATTACTGCATTCTTCCGCAACGGCGCTGTTAAAGAACAGGTTACCGACCTGCTTGACAATCGCGACGGTCTTATGTGCGGTATTTGTAACGGCTTCCAAGCACTTATTAAGTTAGGCTTGGTTCCCTACGGCAAGATTATTGACACTGATGAAAACTGCCCAACACTTACCTTTAACACCATTGGTCGCCACCAGTCAAGAATTGTGCAGACCCGTATTGCTTCTAACAAGTCTCCTTGGCTTAGCGATACAAATGTTGGCGACATTTACAATGTGCCGATTTCTCACGGTGAAGGTCGTTTCTTAGCAGATGAAAAACTTATTTTAGAACTTGCTAAGAACGGACAAATTGCTACCCAGTATGTTGATTTACAGGGCAATGCAACAAGTGATGTTCACTTTAACCCCAACGACTCTATGTATGCTATTGAGGGTATTACCTCTCCTGACGGTAGAGTATTCGGTAAAATGGGTCACAGTGAACGCTGGGGCAATGGCCTTTACAAGAATGTTTACGGCGACTATGACATTAAGATGTTTAAATCTGCAGTTAAGTATTTTAAATAACGAGAGGTGTTTTAAATGGCTTTTTTAACTGATATTGAGATTGCACAACAGTGCGAAATGAAGCCCATTACAGAAATTGCCGAGAAAGCAGGTATTGATAAAAAATATCTCGAGCAATACGGCAATTATAAAGCAAAAATTGACCTTTCCATTGTTAAAGAAAATCAAAAACCCAACGGCAAACTCATTTTGGTAACTGCCATTACCCCCACCCCTGCGGGTGAGGGTAAGACCACCACAACCATCGGTCTTGCTGACGGTATGGCTAGAATTGGCAAAAACGTTTGCGTTGCCTTGCGTGAACCTTCCTTAGGACCTGTTTTTGGTGTTAAGGGCGGTGCCGCAGGTGGCGGATATGCTCAGGTTGTTCCTATGGAGGATATTAACCTTCACTTTACAGGCGACTTCCACGCTATCGGTGCTGCTAACAACCTTCTTGCTGCAATGCTTGATAACCACATTCATCAAGGCAACGCTTTGGGAATTGATACAAGACGCATCACTTGGAAGCGTTGTGTTGATATGAACGACCGTCAACTTCGTTTTGTTACCGACGGTCTTGGTGGCAGAGTGAACGGTGTTCCCCGTGAAGACGGATTTGATATCACAGTTGCAAGTGAAATTATGGCAGTTTTGTGCCTTGCAAGTGATATTTCCGACCTTAAAAAACGCCTTTCCAACATTATTGTTGGTTATAATTTCCAAGACGAGCCTGTTACTGCAGGTCAGTTAAACGCCGCGGGTGCTATGGCGGCTTTACTTAAGGACGCTATAAAGCCCAATTTGGTGCAAACCCTTGAGGGTACACCCGCTTTGGTGCACGGCGGACCTTTCGCTAACATTGCACACGGTTGTAACAGCGTCACCGCTACCAAAATTGCATTAAAACTTGGTGATTATGCTATTACTGAGGCAGGTTTCGGCGCTGACTTGGGCGCTGAAAAATTCCTTGATATTAAGTGCCGTATGGCTGGCCTCACTCCCAGTGCAGTTGTTATGGTTGCAACTGTCAGAGCTTTAAAAATGCACGGCGGTCTTGATAAAAAATCTTTGGGCGAGGAAAATCTTGAGGCTTTAGAAAAAGGTATTCCAAACCTCTTACGCCATGTTTCAAACATCAAAAATGTTTACAAGCTTCCTTGCGTTGTAGCAGTTAACCGCTTCCCCACCGATACTGACAATGAAATCGATTTCATCATTGAGAAGTGCAAAGAGCTTGGCGTTAATGTTGTTCTTTCAAATGTTTGGGCAGAGGGTGGCAAAGGCGGCGAAGACTTAGCCCGTGAGGTTGTTCGTCTTTGCGAAGAAGAAAAAGGTGACTTCACCTTCTCTTATGATTTAGACCTTACCATTGAGGAAAAAATTGACGCTATTGTTAAAAATGTTTACGGTGGCGACGGTGTTGTTTTAACACCAAACGCTAAAAAACAGGCAGCAAAACTTACCGAAATGGGCTTTGGCAACTGTCCTGTTTGTATGGCTAAAACACAGTACAGTTTCTCGGATGACCCAACAAAATTAGGTGCTCCAGACGGATTTACAGTAACTGTTAGAAATCTTAAGATTTCTGCGGGTGCAGGATTTATAGTAGCCCTTACAGGCGATATAATGACCATGCCCGGTCTTCCCAAACTCCCCGCTGCTGAGCGTATTGATATTGACGAAGACGGAAAAATCACAGGACTGTTTTAAAATTTAAAAAGAGAGGTTTTAAACCTCTCTTTTTTTATATTTTAGAAATTTCAGGGTAAAATAGTTTTGCAAACAAATTTAAGGAGAATATATTATGCAAAACAATTCAATGTCGTTTCTAAAAGGAATGGGTGCGGGAATGGTTGCCGGTGCCGCCGCTTTTGCTGTTGGCAAAATGATGTTAAAGGACAATAAAAACATCACTAAAGGCTCGGCAAAGCTTGTTAAAGCCGTTGGCGAAATGGTAGACGGCGTTCAGACAATTTTCAAATAAAAAAACGCTCCTATAAAGGAGCGTTTTTACTTTAATCACAAACCGGGGTCTTTTACAACCTCTGCGGGTGGAGTTTCTAAAAGCTCAGGATTCTTAAGATATCTTTGCATTACTCTGAAAGCTCTTGCAAAATAATAACCCGAACAAATTCTTTCGTCCATTACAACACCCAAAGGCATTGTTTTTTCAAAAACGATTTCCCCGCCCTTACGTTTTGGTACCTCACGAAGATTACCCATTGTAATAATAATTCCTGTTGTGCCAAACTCATAAACGTGGTGATATATATGATTAGTCCTGATAGAAATAAGGTTAGATATTACTAAACTGTTGTGAAAAGGTGAAATGTCTATTATTGACTTTGGGAGCAGTCCCAATTTGTCAAGCATTTTCAAAAAGCTAACACCTACTGTAAGTAAACCGGGAACACTGAGTATAGCGTTCATAAACTTTTCAAGACCGTTGTCCTTTGGTGCGTTTCTATTAGCCTCAACAAAATCGTTGATTTTATTGTTTACATCAAAAACAGTATCAGCGGGGTCGAAGTACATTTTAGACTCGGTTTCCTCGCCATCAGTTCCTGGAGTAAGAACAACCATTGAAATACAGTATTCGTTTCTCGCATAAACCTTTTTATTCATTATAAAGCGATTTAAAGCGGGATACTGAGCGCAAGTTCTAAGGTATGCCGCAATAAGCACAGCCATATGGCTCATAGGTATACCCTCTTTACGCTTGGCGTTTATGTAGTTTTGCATCGGTTCATACGGAATATCAATGGTTATCATATTCATCGAATCGTAACGCTTAGTCATAATATGAGGAACGATTTTATACATAGGGTCAACATGCTTGAGTTTTTTTCCGTCTGCTCTCATAATCTCTCCTAGTTTCGTAAATTATATAATAATTTTACCACACTTTTCGACTAAATACAACATTTTTTTAACAGACTGTGAACGTATTTATTTGGAAATCTCAGTTCCACTGTAATAATGTTTTAAAATTTCTTTGTAATTTTTTCCTTCACTTGCCAAGACATTTGCGCCGTTTTGGCTCATACCAACGCCGTGCCCGTAGCCTAAAGTGTTAAAAATATATTTGCCATCGGTTTTTTCAAACCTAAAGTTAGAAGAAGCTAAACCTAAAGCTGTTCGTATATCACTGCCCTTAATCTTGTTTCCATAAACTTTAACATATTCAACCAATCCATTTTCTTTAGCTTTTACTTCACCTAAAAGTGGCGTGTTGTCTTTAGGCTTAGATATTAACGAGCCTAATTTTTCCTTTAGTTCACTTTCAGGAAACTCAAAGGTTTGCATATATTTTTTAGCTGTTTTATCACCCGCAGAGTCCACGCTTTTAAGGTATTTAATTTGTTTTCCCCAAACATCTTCGGCGCTGTATGTAACACCGCTTGAAACGGCGTGATAGACCGCTAAAATAGCCTCGCCTTTGTATGTTATTTTCTCGCCCGAAACCTCTTTTATGGCTTTTTTTATTTTTTCTACATATTCGTCTGCATTTTCGCCCCAATCCGTCCTTGCTTTTTCCATAGTTTTAAAGCTTTGGTCGGTGTTAAAGTCGGTAGAAATATCATATTCCGCAGACTTGTTTTCGCCTCTTTTATAACAAGCGTAAGTATAAGAAGCAACTGCTTGAGCCTTTATTGCTTCAACATTGTAGAGTGCGGGCATTTCGGCCGCTACCACACAGAAAATATAATCATCGGCACTCATTTGAGTAATTTCCTTGGTTTCGTGATTATAAACTTTAAATACATCGGTTTTTTTCTTTTCCTTTTTCACAACTGCCGCAGTTTGTGTAACTGTAATTTTCTCGTCATTCCCTTCCCCAAAAACTGCCAAAGGAACTAACAACATAAATGCCGTAATTATAGCTGTAATACACATCATTTTTTTCATAGTTTCACCTTTTTATTGACTTTTTAGTTGCAGAGTAATACAATTAATTGTATGAAATGAAAGCATATTTAATGTATAATGGTTATGATTAGTCGAAACATTCTTGTTTCGACACAAAATCTTTGATTTTGTAACAAATTTCTTTTGAAATTTGTCCATATCCATTGCAATGAGTGTTGTGCAAAATTGAATTTGAAAATTCAATTTTGCCAAAGCCACTTGAAGAGTGGCTTGCCGAATCGCTTTTTAGCGTTTCGTCAAACTACAATCATTATGGAGATATGATATGAAACTTGGTAGAATTTGGTTTTTATTTTATTTAAGCCTTCCGGCTTGTATAATATTTCGTTTTTTACAGTTATATTTTACCATTGACCCTAAAACAGGATTTTATTACACCCATACAGAAGGTTATGGAAAAGCCTTTTTATGTTTAATTTTGCTCTGCACCCTATCTGTTGGACTGTTTTCCCATTTAAGTTTTAAAAGACCCGAAAACCTACCCCAAAAGAATATTACAACCTCAATATTATCACTTGTTTTAGCCACTGGCGTTTTATTAGAAACCTTTGTTTTCAGAACAGAATTTTCCGTACTCCCTTGGCAGTTAGTTTTGTTTAATATTTTAAGTTTGTTTTTTGCTTTATATCTAATTTTATTTGGAATTTCCCCATTTTTGAAATTAGAAATTTCTCCTGTGCTTTCTGTAATACCCACCGCATATCTAATTACACGCATAATTTGTGATTTCACCACAATTTCAAAACTCGCTTTAATTTCGGACAATATAATCATTATTGCCAGTTATTGTCTAGCAATGATGTTTTTCCTAGGCTTTGCAAAACTTTATATCGGCATTGATTCGGATAGATGCTTTAAAAATATCTTGTCCTTTGGACTAAGCTCAGTTGTTTTGTCTTTTGCATTTTCAGTGCCAAACATTGTAATAAGTGTTTTTACTAACAATTACTACCCCCATATTTCACTAATAGAAAATTTATTTGTTTTTTGTTTGGGAGCGTTTATTTTATCCTTTACTTCCCACTATTTTTCAAAAAAGAATCTATAAGTAAAACCCCCGAACGCATAAGTGGAAAAATCCAGTAAAAACGGACAATAGAAAAAAAGCCCCTCCCATAGTAGAATTTAAACAACTACCGTGGGAGGGTATTCTTATGTCATAAATAGTCAATGCAAAGCATTGTATGTAATCCGCAACTTGTTGCGGAATGTAATCATTTTCGCAAGAAAATGTATGTAATCAATTCGAAGAAAAAACATACAAGTCTTGTGACTTGATGACATACAGCTCGCTTTGCGAACTGATTACATACCAATCCTTCGAATTGGATAAAAAATAAGACAGTCCGAAGGCTGTCTTATTTTTTGGCACCCGTAGTAGGAATCGAACCTGCATCTAAGTCTTAGGAGACACCGAGGAAAACGATAACAGCATCCCTTGTGATACCTAAAAATCCCCTGCTGTCAGGGGATTTTTAAGGTTAATGTGTTATCTTATGTTACGCCGTTACCGCTAATATTATGTCATTTTAAGTCGTCCGATTAGCAAGCAATTAGCAAAAGCTATAATTTTAGGGTGGTGATAATAGGCATGTATTATGTTGTGGTGTTATCGCTAATATTAAGCTGTACTTGCTTTGGAAATTTATATTGTCTTTCACTCAACC
>JAGAMO010000007.1 GCA_017624675.1 Clostridia bacterium
GTTACATCATCGGGAATCATGTTGTTATCAATAAGAGTTCTCAAAAACTCATATTCAGTTTCGCTTGCCGCAGGGAACCCAACCTCGATTTCTTTGAAACCTACCTCAAGCAAAACCTTGTAATATTCAAGCTTTTCTTCTAAACTCATCGGAATAACAAGTGCCTGATTACCGTCACGCATATCTACGCTGCACCATACGGGTGCTTTTTCTACATGGTCTTTTTCAACCCATTTGTTATATTTTTTATCTACCGGGAAGTATCCCACTTGGTATTTAGTTGCATCCATTTTTTACACCTCCGCTACCGTATCTATCTCAACCAACACATTCTTTGGTAATTCTTTAACTGCTACACAGCTTCTTGCAGGCTTTGATACAAAGTATTTTTCATATACTGCATTAAATGCCGCAAAGTCCTCCATATTCTTTAAGAAACAGGTTGTTTTTACAACTTTATCAATTCCGCTACCCGATGCTGTAAGAAGCTCTTTAATGTTCTTGCAAACCTGCTCGGTCTGTGCTTCAATGGTTTCCGCTTCAACATTTCCTGTTTCGGGGTTAATTGCAATCTGTCCCGATGTATATACTACATTTTGGCAAACAACCGCCTGTGAATATGGTCCAATCGCTTTCGGTGCCTTATCTGTTTCAACAATCTTACTCATTTTTTATTTCCTCCCATTTATTTAACTAATTTGAAGCCTTCGTTTTTGAGGGCTTTTGTTATTTCCTGAACATGTTCATAATTTCTTGTTTCCATATCAATTCTTAAATAGCAGCCTGTAACCTCGGATGTTGCACCGTTCTTTTCGTGATGAACGCTTATTACATTACCGCCGAGGTCAGCGATAATTCTTGATACATCTTTAAGCTGACCGGGTTTATCAATAAGCTCGATAAGAAGACTTGTTACTCTGCCTGATTTCATAAGACCTCTTTCAATTACTCTTGACAGGATAGAAACATCAATGTTACCGCCTGATACCAAGCTTACAACCTTTTTGCCTTCAATCGGGAACTTATTAAACATCGCCGCCGCAACTGATACGGCACCTGCACCTTCTGCAATCATTTTCTGCTTTTCGATTAGTGTAAGAATCGCAGATGCAATTTCATCGTCTGACACAAGTGCAATATCATCAACATAGTCTTTAATCAGCTCGTATGTATGTTCACCGGGTTGTTTTACTGCGATACCGTCTGCAATGGTAGAAACTGATTTCAGACATTCAATACTTCCGTGCTTTACGGAGTTATACATACTCGGTGCGCCCTGTGCCTGAACACCGTAAACCTTGATGGATGGCTTTAATGCTTTAATCGCATAGGCAACACCCGAAATCAGTCCGCCACCGCCGATGGGAACAATAACTGCATCTGCGTCTGCAAATTCGTTTACGATTTCAAGTCCGACTGTGCCCTGACCTGCAATAACATCTTCGTCATCAAAAGGATGCACGAATGTATATCCCATTTCATCTTTAAGCTCTAATGCCTTTTGGTATGCATCATCATAGCAACCATTAACTAAACAAACATCTGCACCGTAGCCCTTTGTTGCTTCAACCTTTGAAATAGGTGCGCTGTCAGGCAGGCAGATAAGTGATTTGATACCGCATTTCGATGCGGCAAGTGCAACGCCCTGTGCGTGGTTTCCGGCGGAGCAGGCAATAACGCCTTTTGCCTTTTCTTCGTCTGATAGATTAGCAATTTTATATCCCGAACCCCTTAGTTTAAACGAACCCGTGTATTGTAGGTTTTCGGGTTTTAGAAAAAGCTCGCAGTTATCAGTAATACCCGATGTACTAACTATCGGTGTGCTTCTGACGATATCCTTTAGTACAACAGAAGCCTGAAAAATTTTGTCAAGTGTCAGCATGGTTTATTCTCCTAACTTTTAAATAATTAACTTTAAGTAATAAAAAATCCTCGCCTGCGTTTTTCTTGCAAGCGAGGAAGGAAAAGTAATATGAACAATTTTGGTAGTATAAAGCTACGATGAATTTGCTCCAATTTTCCCACTCGCCTGCATAATGAGTATATACAAATAAGCATAACCAATAATAATTATGCTGATAATAATGTATATAATTAGTGCAAGAGAGTTAAAAATTGCAGCCATTTTATCTTTTTTCCTTTCTACATATTTTTGCGAGTTACTTTAAAAAACAAAAAACTCGCCTCAAAGAAAACTTTGAGACGAGTATAATAACCCGCGGTACCACTCAAATTGCAGATATAAAATCTACCACTCTTCGAAGTCTATCAACTTCTATGCACTAACGTAGCATTCACGGGAAGTATCTACTGGGTGTTTAAACCTTTCGGGCTTCCGGCTCAGAAGTGATAAGAATTCTACAGTCCTTTACCGGGATCGCACCATCCCCGGCTCTCTCATAAATTCGTTGTAGGTTCCGTCTTCATCAACGCCTTTGTTTCGGTTCGAAGTCAATCAACCTCTATGCACTAACGTAGCATACACGGGGCGCCCTACACACTTTCGCTTCAGGTTTCCGGCTCAGAAGGGAGAGGATTTGGATATATAACATACTGATTCGCACCACCCATCAGCTCTCTCAAATGCTTTTCTCCAGTCCATTCTTCGTCACAGCTTTTA
>JAGAMO010000008.1 GCA_017624675.1 Clostridia bacterium
AGACCCGACATCTCCCCCACCGCCGAATATTTTTTAAAAATAACCTCACCCGAATCGGTGTAAATCTCCAGCGGGTCGCCTTCTCTGATTCTCATTGTGCGACGAATTTCTTTAGGGATAACCACACGCCCAAGGTCGTCTATACGGCGTACAATACCTGTTGCTTTCATATATTTTACTCCTTTTCTCTACTCTAAAAATGTGCCAAAAACCCAGTATTTATGCGGGTTTTCAGGTTTTTTTGTTTTGCTCAAATCAAGCCTCGTTCCATCCAAAAAGTACGACACTACCAAGGTCCTTATCTGGGACGAGTTGTTGTTTTTGTTCTTTGTTAGTATCACACTTTTTGTAGAAATTATAAGTAGAATTTCCAATTGTTTTTATTTTTCATAGAGAAAAGGCAAGTCCATCTAGTATCTATATTTATTAAAATAAAAATCCCACTGATAATAGGGATCAATGGGATTCGTTCAAAAAAACTAAACTTTAACGTTACTTTTTTTGTTGCCAGACAATTGTTTATATGTCTTTGCAATAATGATTGCAGAAATAATTGCAGTTAACACATCGGATACCGGCATTGAGTAAAGAACACCGTCAAGACCGAAAAACAAGGGGAGTAACAAAGCAAAACCAACACCAAACACAATCTCACGAACCATAGAGAGCATTGTGGATTCCACCGCTTTTCCCATTGCCTGCAGGAAAATGAAGGTTGCCTTATTCACACAAGCCAAAATCATCATACACAGATATATGCGGAATGCTTTTACTGCAAAATCGGTATAATAAACGCTTTCGTTTGCTGCACCGAATATCTGTATTAAAAGATTCGGGAAGAACTCAACGATAATAAGTGCCACCGCACCGACACAAGCTTCGGCGATTAAAAGTTTTGTAAACAGAGCCTTAACACGCTCATTTAACTTTGCCCCCATATTAAATCCTACAATTGGAATACATCCTGCCGCCATACCGATAACAATGGAAATGACAATCTGGAAGAACTTCATCACGATGCCGACGACTGCCATAGGAATTTGTGCGTACTGTTCCTGACCGAAGATGGCATCCATAGCACCGTATTTACGAATCATATTGTTAATTGCCATCATTGCAGCTACAAGTGAAATCTGCGCAAGGAAACTGCAAAGTCCGAGCGATAAAGTCTTGCCCACGATTTGACCTTTCAATTTAAGGTCGCTGATGCTTGGTTTAATGAGTTTTGCACGGCAAAGATACCAAACAGCAAGAACGGCAGTTGCAATCTGACCGATAACAGTTGCAACGGCGGCGCCCATCATTCCCCACTTGAACACAAAAATGAATATCGGGTCAAGGATGATGTTAATAACCGCACCGGCAACGGTAGAAACCATTGCAAATTTAGGATTGCCATCGGCACGGATGATAGGGTTCATTGCCTGACCAAACATATAGAACGGAATACCAAGAGCAATCCAAAAGAAGTATTCTTTGGATAACTCAAAAGTTTCAGCATTTACCTTACCGCCGAAAGCCGTCAAGATCGCTTCAGCAAAAATCAAATATATTGCTGTTAAAATGATACTGCTGATGATACAAAGTAAAACAGAGTTTCCAACACTGCGGGTTGCATTTTCTGTTTTCTTTTCGCCAAGTGAAATGCTAACAAAAGCACAACAACCGTCACCAATCATAACAGCGATGCCGAGAGCAATGACCGTTAACGGAAACACAACGGTATTAGCGGCATTGCCGTATGAACCGAGATAGGATGCATTGGCAATAAAGATTTGGTCAACGATGTTGTATAAAGCGCCGACCAATAGTGAAATGATACAGGGCACAGCGTACTTGCCCATAAGTTTGCCGACCTTTTCGGTGGCGAGATACGATTGATTTTGTTCCATTTAATTTACCTCCAATAAATGCAAAAAAGGTGCAAGTCCAATAAAGCTGGACTTACACCTTTTCGGCTACGCACTATTATGTATTATATCAGATTTCTCTTCAAATTTCAAAGGCTTTTTTGAACGAAAATTATGCTGTTACCGGTTGTTTTTCTTCGCTTTTTTCACGGCTTTTAATATCTTTTGCAAACAAGAACTTGAAGATTGTTCTTACCGCTGGCTGAATAAAGAAAAGCTGAGTAAAGAAAGCAAACGGGAAGTTGAAGCATACGAGCTTAAGCCAATCAGCAAGTAGAGTCCACATATTGAATCCGGCTTGATAATTATAATAAAGAAAAGCGGCAATAAAGCTCATTGCAGGGCACATAATGCCAACGGTTGCACAAATAATCGCTGTTTCAAAAAGAACGGGATGAGTTGTGCGAGGATCAAAGTTTTTACAGGCGAGCTTAAAGGAAAGCGGAGAACCTAAAAGGTTTTCAAGTGTAAAAGCTAACACAAACTCAATAAGCACAACCGCCCAAATCGGAACGGGAGTGCCAAACACAGGCACACCGCCCATTTTACCGATGGCGGAAAGCACCCCTGCTTCTCCGGTAAGTTCCTTAAACATTCCTCCGTGGATAACATACAGGCTAAAAAAGACATAAGCGTGAACGGTGATTACAACGGTAATAAATGCAAACACCATTCTTTGAAATTGATTTCTTGGCATAATAATCTCCTTTTGGGCATAAAAAAGACACACCTGTAAATCCTTCGTACCGTAATCAGATTTACGCACTCGAAAGTGCCACGTGTGTCGTTCATAAGCCATATTTATTTTCAAGTATTATAGCACAGAAATTTAAAAAATTCAAACTTTTTTTGCGTGATTTTTTCGAGATTTTATGCTATAATTATAGTGTAGCAAAGCTACCAAGAGAGTGCTTTCAGCCGATATTTCGACGGCAGCCGTTGTATCAATGCAAAGTTTCGCTCGAACATCTCTCTGCATTATAGGTCTAATATTTCTGCCGTAATGTATTGTACCAAAAGGAGGTGTTACTGTGAAGCGTGTTAAAGCTGCGTGTATTCTTCAGACTTTGGTTTTCGCACAGAAGCCCGAAATGGGTTATAGCAAAGATCGTGCTCTGAAAATCAATCAAGAAGAAATCGAGCATTACAAGGCGACTCTCGAACGTGCTAAGACCAGATATCAGATCATTGATACTGTCGAGCAGGAGGATGGCTCTATTGTTGTTCACGTAAGAAAACAGTACAACGATAAGGCTGATGTTTCTGAATACTTTGAGTAAGCCGCAAGCCGCCTGCAAAGTCAGGCGGCTTCACTTTCAAAATCGGAGGTAACTATGACTTCGCTTGACATTATTAAAAGCAAAATCCAAAGACTATATAAAACCAATCCAAATATCCATATCAATGTTGCGATAACGAGTCCCAAAGTAAATCTCAAAAATGAACCTGTGGTTATTAAAGGTGTTTATCCTCATATTTTTCAAATAGAAGAACGAAGCTCCGGCTCTACCAAGTGCCATACTCTCCAATATACAGATGTGCTGTTGCATCATATTGAGATTGTAGAGTTTGGAGATATTTAGGTAGCTATGGAACAAGAACGAATACTGAAAAAGAATGAGATTGTTTTCAGCGATTCGCTTGGTGTTTGCCAAGTCACTGAGGTTTCTAACTTAACTACTAAAAAAGGCGATAGCCTTTTGTACTATCGCTTGCAATCAGTCTTTAACAAGGATAAGTTTTCCTACATTCCGGCACACGGTCACCAAATGAAATTAAGAGATATTATCTCTGTTGATGATGCAAAAGAGAAAAAAGCCAAAGAGAACTTTTCAAAACTGTCTGCAGTTGAGCAACAGGAAATTGAATATGTACTTTCAGCAAAAGCCGAATGAATGTTAACGCTCATTCGGCTTTTGCTTGTGACAGTTTATATATTTAGTTTTAGCTGCTCAGAGTTATGTATTTCTGACGCATATTTAGAATGTAATTCTTCTCCTTTCTAAAATCGCCGAAAACCCTGTTTTGACACCAATGCGTTCAATGGGGCAAACCAGCGAAAACCCTAGTGTTTATGCGGGTTTCAGGCGGTTTGCCCTATTATAACGCATTCCTCGATTCTACGGACAATACCTGTTGCTTTCATAATATATAATAATCTCCTTGCTTTACAAATTTGTACTGTTAGTATCTGTAAAACAAGGAGATTTATGCTTCAAATATGTTTTTTATTTATGCCTTTAAAATATTCAGAACATCATACTCTTTATTAAATTCCATAATAAATCCATTTGCGATTTGATTAGTAAATGTGTGCGGATTTTCAGAATTCGAAGCAAACATATCATAATGATTGGGGATATTAACTTTTGCACCAATTTTGTTTGCAACAGCAAGTGCTTCGTTTACATTCATATTTCCAAGTCTGCCATTTATACAAATAAATGTAATGTCAGGATGGTATTTTGCAATATCAAACAGTTTTTCGTTGTATAGAGTATCACCACTGAAATACAAGGTTTTATTTTCGGTTTTAACAATTAAACCAAAAGCCTCTACGGTATGATCAGCAAAAACAGCAGTTATTTCAATGTCGCCTACAACTGTACTTTCGCCAACATTTAACGAAACAACATGATCCTTGCCAAGTTGATTAAGCTCTATTTTACCCTCATTTGTGGTGATAAAAAATTGTTCATCGTTTATTTGTGCTACCGTATCGGGATCTAAGTGGTCCAGATGATTGTGGGTGCATATCACTGCTTCACAAGATATATTTTGAGGGTTAATAGGTATAGGTAAAGTGCGCGGTCTTCCTGCAACACGATTAACACTATCAGAAAGATACGGGTCTATCATTATTTCTGCTTTTTTGGTTTTGATAATATAACCGCTTTGACCTAAAAACCTTATTGTCATTGTACGCTTTTTCCCCCATCAACAAAAATATTCTGACCGGTTATATATCTTCCCTCATCACTACACAAAAGACTGACTATTCCTGCGCAGTCTTCGGGTTCACCATAAAAACCAACAGGAATACTATCCGTAACCTTTTTAGCGTATTCGGGGTCACTGAGTGCTTCAACATTTCTATCAGTATAAATCACACCCGGAGCTACATTATTAACAGTAATTCCATCCTTTGCAAGTTGAAGAGAAAGCGATTTCATCATATTTGTTTGAGCCGCTTTACTAGCCGAATATACAAGCATATCGGGGTGAGGCTTCGCTTCCTGAACAGAGCCTATAGTCACAATTCTTCCCCAACCTTTTTTCTTCATATTATCGGCTACAGCTTGAATTAACATCATACTTGAAACAAAATTGCAGTTGAGTTGTTCATAGCAAGCCTTTGTTGTTATTTCTTGCCATGGTGTACGGTACTGAAGAGATGCATTTAATATAAGTACATCCGTTTCTTTAACCATTTCACAAAGCTCACGGGTTTTCTCAATGTCAGTCAAATCGGAAACAATCACTTCCGCCACTCCGCCGTTTTGTTCAATTATTTGTTTTGTTTCGTTGGCTTTAGCTATATTTTCTGCGCCGTGAACCAGAACTTTATATCCATCCTGTGCTAATCTTATAGCTATAGCTCTGCCTATTCCCCTTGAAGAGCCTGTCACAAATGCTGTCTTCATTTTATCACCTTTACCTTTGTACTCTACCCGAACCGTCACCGCCGGCAAGCTTTTCAACTTCGGATACGGATACACGGTTGTAGTCACCCTCAACGGTGTGTTTAAGTGCAGATGCTGCAACTGCAAATTCGATAGCATCTTTTGAAGATTTACCACTTAAAATCGAATAAATAAGTCCGCCGCCGAAAGAGTCTCCACCGCCAACACGGTCAACTATATGCAGATGATAAGACTTTGAGAAATAGTAATCCTCGCCGTCATAAAGCATACCTGCCCAATCATTATCATTAGCAGAAATTGAGGTTCTAAGTGTTATAGCTACCTTTTCGAAACCAAATTTATCAGCTAACTGCTTTGCTACAGACTTGTACCCCTCATGGTTTAGTTTACCACCATAAATATCTGTGCCCTCTGCCTCAATGCCGAATACGTCCTTTGCATCTTCTTCGTTAGAGATGCAAACATCTACATATTGGCATAATTCGGTCATAGCTTTGTTTGCTTCTTCCCTTGTCCAGAGCTTACCTCTGTAATTTAAGTCACAGGATATTTTAACTCCCTTTTCTTTAGCTTTAATACAAGCCTCTTTACAGATTTCTACTACATTCTCGCCTAAAGCGGGAGTAATTCCTGTAAAATGGAACCAATCTGCACCATCAAAAATGCTATCCCAATCAAAATCAGCGGTTGTTGCCTGCTGAATTGCAGAATACTTGCGGTCATAGATACAAACTGAGCCTCTCTGTGAAGCGCCTTTTTCAAGATAGTAAATACCTACTCTTTCACCGCCACGAACGATTTTAGAGGTATCAACGCCAAAATATCTAAGGCTATCTACCGCAGCCTGACCGATAGCATGCTTGGGCAATTTTGTCACATAAACACTATCCATTCCATAGTTTGCAAGGCTTACTGCAACATTAGCTTCACCGCCGCCGAAGGTTGCCTGCATTTGGTCGTTTTGAAAAAATCTATAATATCCGTTTGGAGCCAATCTTAACATTAACTCCCCAAAAGTAACTACTCTTGCCATATTAGTTCTCTCCCATCTTTTCAAGTGCTTCTTTTACAAAGAAGCTACCACCAATAGCCGCAATTTTATCAAATGCTAAAAATTCGTCAATATTGCTTCGGTCTACCCCGCCCGTAGGAATGAATTTAACCTGCGGGAAAGGTGCTGAAAGAGCTTTAAGCGCCTTAAGACCGCCGTAAACGTTTGCAGGGAAAAACTTAACTGTGGTAATACCCAATTCTAACGCCTGCATAATTTCTGTCGGTGTTACACAACCGGGATAATAAGGTATATTTCTTTCATTACAAATGTTTGCGACTGCTACCGAAAGCCCCGGAGATACGATAAACTGTGCTCCTGCCTCTAGTGCATCCTCACATTGTTTTGCATTTATAACGGTTCCTGCGCCGATTGACATTTCGGGATAATTTTTACAAGCATATTCGATTGCCTCTTTAGCACAAGCAGTACGGAAAGTAATCTCCGCACAGTTAATGCCGTTATTTTTAAGTGCAGTTAAAATTTTATCTGCTTCGCTGAGTTCTTTTATAACTACTACAGGTATATATTTTTCCATATCTATAACTCCAATTAAAGTGCTGTCTGAGTATCGTCCGGGTCACCGTTTCTTGCAAGGTCATATTCCTTTGACCAATCAAGGTCACGGTATTCCTCGCCTCTTGGGTCAGTATTTATCCACTCAACTAACATATCAAGCATTTCTTCTGTCCAAGTGTTGCGGTCGATTTGTGCAGTTGTAAATTTACCCTGACAAATCATTTCAAAGCCGAAATCGTCTTTAATGTGGGTTTTAGCAGCACCTTCAACAACATCAGCAACTAAGTGAGCGGGAATAAACAATACTCCGCCCCCTGCACCGAATACAATATCACCTGGCAAGCAAACAGCACCACCGAAATTAGTAATATCGTTCCAATCCTTCATAACAAACTCACGGATTGGTGTTGGGTCGATACCTCTGTAATAAACCTGAACATCAGGCACTTTTTTCATTTGCTCAACATCACGAATACCGCCCCAAACAACTGCACCGCCATTTTTTGTGCGATTTTGAAGTGCAGTAGTTAAATTTCCTCCTAAAAATGTACCCTTATAAATCTTATCGTACATATCGCAAACCACTACATCGCGCTCATATAGGTGGTCTATTACCCACTGATTATAGTTGCCCTGTAAACCGTCTTCAGCGCCTCTGGCAAACTGAACATCGTGCAAATCAGGACGGGTAGGACAGTAAGTACAAGTAACAGCACGGCCTACAAGCTTTCTGTCGTCATTATGTAAGGTTAGCATCGGATTTTCACCGCCGCCAACAAACTGATGCTCGTAACCGAGCACAAATATCGGTTTCCATACTTCTTCCAATGTCATACCGTAAAGGGCATCTAAGTACTTATCCTCTACCTTCGGTCTACCGTCGGGTAATCTTTCGCCTTTCCAAAGTGGTGTAAGTGCAATAATTTTTTCTCTATCATTAAAATTCATAATAAAAACCCCGTTATTATTTTGCTGTAAAAGTTAAATCTTTTTCTCTTTTATCGTTCTTTCCGAAAGAGGCAATTATTTTTTCATCAGCCACATCCAATTCATAGTCTCCAAAGAAGCCTCTGAATTCAATATAGCCATCCTCATCGGTTGTCAAGGTACCCTCGGTATGCCACTCTTCTGTTATTAATTTTTTTAACATCTGAGCCGATTTTTTCGGAGTAAGATCGTGATGAAACAAACCGCCTCTGCAGTTGTTCTCATTCCAATTCACATTTTCTACATAGCAGTAACCGTCAAACTGATTCCAATAAACCACAGTATCCACCAGCGGGTGTGAAAACCAAACAGAATACAGGTTCTTTAAAATTTCAGCCTGAAGTTCCTCAAATTCCTCGCCCTCACCAAAGGTGGGAATGGTAACCTCGGTAATTTCAAGCGGTAACCCAAATTTGCCCAAAGTATCAAGCATTTTAAAACTTAATTCAGGGTCTGCAAAACTAAGATATTCGTGTTTTACTACACGTTCATACTGTTCATCAGTTTTAGAAGTTGCGCCTGTGAAAAGATGATGCTGAATACCGATTTTATCAATTGGAACTCCCTTTAAAAGAGCGTTCTCAATTTCTAAATAATAAGCAGACCAAATTCCCTTATTGGCAACGTCCGCATTGCAACCTCCCTCATTGATAACAAGGGTTTCGTCAGGAAAATATTTTTTCGCAAGAGAAAAAGCCCATTCGTTTAAATCCTTTTTTGAGGTGATAACAGAATCGGTATTCCACATATAACTCAGCAGCGTCTCATTTATAACCTCAAATTCAACCATTCTGCCGGTATAACGGTCAGAAATTTCCTTTAAACGCTTTTCATAAAGACGTTCCATTTCTGCCATATTATCTTTTGGTAACCAACTAGGTGTAAATTTGTCGTAAACAAGACAATGTAGCTTTGTATCGATACCGTTTTGAGCACAATACTGCATACAAAGTTCCGGCGCTGGACGGCGGTAAACCTTCGGGCTGTCCTTATCAAAGCGTGGCTTATTTTTTTCGGGCTCAAGTCCGTCCCAATAGAATGGAACGGTGGCAAGGTTAAAATATTCCTTAAATAACTCGCGGAACTTTGCGTTATCTTCAGCTTTTTCAAACTCATCTAACATAAAAATATGTGCTCCGAATTTGAATTCATGGGATTTTTGATTAAACTTAACCTCGGTGTTTTTAAGGGGATTGCCTTCTTTGTCAATGAAACGAATTTTAAAATCACCCTTACGGTTTTGCTCAATACCATCCTTTATACGAGCTTGAAGTTCAGGCTTTTCATTTGCAGCCTTTAGCCAAATTTCTTTAAGTTCTTTTGCCGATAACATATTTTCCTCCATACATGTTTTGTTAAATTTAATCTGATTCAATAAACTGTAAAATGCGGCAATTTCACAATCAAAGTTTTAGCTCCAAATTCTGTCGTTGGAAAATTCTCTATTCCATTCGTCTGTCGACTCGAAATAACCTGGGATATTGGGATTTATGTGTTGTCTTAACACTTCTTCGTTAAGGTCGTCGAAACCAAGACCCGGTTTTTCGGGAACTTTAATGAAACCATTCTTGAAAATCGGGTTTTCAATCCCCGTTACCATATCTGCCCACCAAGGAACATCCACCGAGTGGAATTCAAGTGCCAATACATTATGCATAGCTGCTGCAGTATGAACTGCCGCCAAGCAAGCCACAGGACTTTCTGCCATATGTATTGCGGTTGCAACACCGTATTCGTCAGCAATATCCCCTATTTTCTTAAGCTCCAAAGCACCGCCACAGGTTAAAATGTCGGGGTGAATAATCGAAACACCACCTGCTTTAATAAGGCTTTCAAAACCTTCTTTTAGGTAAATATCCTCACCTGTGCAAATGGGGATAGTAGTAGAATTTTTAAGTCTTACATATTGGTCGGTATATATCCAAGGAACCATATCCTCAATCCAAGCAAGGTTATAAGGCTCCATTCTTTTTGCAAAACGAATGCAGTCTTCAACGCAGATATGACCGAAATGGTCGATAGCTAGAGGCACTTCATAACCTATAACCTCTCTAACTTCTTTTACATAGTTTTCGAGGAAGTCAAGTCCCTTTTCAGTCAAATGAATGCCAGTATGTGGATGTGCAGTAGTTACAATAGAATAACTCTTTTGATGATTTACCATATCTGCAGTAACGCTTCCACCTTGAACATTAAGAATATGACTTGCATATTTTTTCATATCCTCGATAAAACCAAGTGGTGCATTAAGTGTGCCAGGTTCATCAAGCAAAAGACCAATACCGAGGTCCATTTTCAAGAAAGTAAAGCCCATATCCATTCTTTTCTTTAAGGCAAGTCCCATATCGTGACCTGTGTGCTTGCCGTCAACGTCGGTATCACAATATACACGCACCTCATCACGGAATTTACCGCCCAAAAGTTGATAAAGCGGTACGCCGTATGCCTTGCCGGCTAAGTCCCAAAGAGCAATTTCAATACCTGAAACGCCGCCGCCTTGACGGGACGGACCGCCGAACTGCTTGATTTTGCGGAAAATTTTATCTACATTGCAAGGATTTTCGCCTATAATTCTGCTTTTTAGCATAAGCGCATAGGTTTTTGAAGAAGCATCACGCACTTCACCAAAGCCCGAAATACCTTGGTTTGTGTCTATTCTTAAAATAGTACACCTTTTGG